>JBCCSK010000199.1:0-10644 GCA_039200205.1 Planctomycetota bacterium | reverse complement strand
GCGTCGATGCGGCCGAAGCGGCGCTGACCCGGATCAGTCGACGCCCATGAGCGGCTCGTGCCGCGGCCCCTTCTCCGGGTCCGCCACGGCGTAGCTGCCGCGTCCCCTGAGGCTCATCCCCGCCGTCCGGCCCTGGAGATCGACGGCGTAGAGCTGCAGGTCGAAACTCGGTCGCCCGTCCTCTCGAACGAGCGCCGGCTGCCAGGCCGAGGCGCGCTTCGCCTGCCGCTGGACGCGCTGCAGGACCTCGCGCAGTGCGTCGACGGGCGCGGCCCCACCGCGCATCAGCTCGACGGCTGCGAAGCTCGCGTTGGCGAGGACGGCGGATTCGCCTCGGCCGGTGCCGCCGGCGCTCCCCGCTTCCTGGTCGCAGTAGAGCCCCGCGCCCACGATGGGCGAATCGCCGACGCGACCCGGGATCTTCCACGCGAGGCCCGACGTCGTCGTCGTGCAGGCGATGTCGCCGGTCTTGCCGAGAGCAGAGCAGTGAATGGTCCCGGTGATCCGACGACGCCCGAAGAGCTCCTCGACCGCGACCTTCTCGCCGTCGAGATCGATCACCATGCCGTTCTTGTCGTCGTCGTCGGGGCGCGGCGGCAGACGGTCGTCGCGCTCGCTCATCGACTCCTTCCAGCGCATCCAGATCTCACGCGCTTCGTCGGTGAGAAGATCGACGTGCTCGTGTCCGTGAGAACGGGCGAAGTCGTACGCCCCGCGATCGACGATGAGGCAGTGGTCGGTGCGCTCCATGACGAGCCGCGCGACCTCGCTCGGGTGCAGGATGTTCCGCAGGCACGCGACGGCTCCCGAGTTGTGCGTCGGGCCGTGCATGACGGCCGCGTCGAGCGTGACCTCGCCGCTCTCGTCGGGAAGTCCGCCGAGGCCAACCGAGCGATCCCGCGGGTCCTTCTCGACGATCTTGACGACCTCGATCGCGACGTCGAGCGGCTCGCCGCCGCCGACGAGGTCGGCGTAGAAGCGCTCCATCCCGCGCAGAGCGTTCGCAGACCCGATGAGCGTCGGCCCCCCGCGCTGTCGCCGGGCGGGGAGGACGGCCGCCGCGGGGGCGGCTCCGGCAGCGGCCGCAGCAGCGGCGGCCGCGCCGCGAAGAAGGGTGCGGCGCAGAACGGGCGCACCGAGATCGGCTCCGGATCGACCGTCGTCCGCGGGAGAGGTTGCGTCGTCGACGCTGGCAGTGGTCATCCGGTGATCGTACCGGGTGTCACCTTCGGGATCTTACCCAGGGTGCCTCAGCGCGGGCAGCGATCGCTGCAGCGTACGCTGGCCACGCCGTCGAACATCCCTGGCGCACCCGCTGACGCGGGTGCAGCGTCGAGGCTGGGAAAGACTTGCCCAGCCTCTCAGACGTCCGACCCGAACGAGTCGAGCGCCCGCAGGCCCTCGGGCTCGGGCAGCGGTTCGCCCGCCGTCAGCGCCTTGAGCCAGAACCGCGCACCGTCGAACCAATCCTTCCAGAGCTCCTCGAGGCCGACGCCAGCCCCGGCTTCGGTCACGGCCTCGAGGCGCACCCTGCGCTCCAGGTTCAGCGTGTCGAGGTGCCTCTCCAGGTCGAGCGGACTCGCATCCGCAACGGCGAGAGCCGCGGCGCCGATGGCCGCTGTCGTTCGCCGCAGCTCCGCCGGGTCGACGTTGGCCATCCGATCGAGGCTCGTCTGGTACGTGAAGTCGGTGAAGTGCCAGACCAGGGCGGCTGCGTAGCCGCGCGCGAGGAACGCGTCGTGGTCGGCGCCACCCTCCCACGGGTGCTCGCGCGTCGACCAGGGCGCCTTGCCCTTCACGCGCGTCGCGAGACCGACGTCGACGAGCGCCGAACGCAGAACGATCGCGAGTCCGTTGGGAACGATGTCCTCCTCGACGACCGCTCCGGCCCCCCAGGGCGTGTGGCTGTCGGGGGGCAGCGTGATGAGCGCGCCCGGGTCCCAGCCGCGCTCGAGGAGGCAGACGGCGCCCGTCGCCTCGTAGCTCGCCCCGATCATGTCGGCGACGATCGCGGCGATCGGGGTGTCATCCTCCAGGTCGAGTGCGACGGAGCCCGCGCTCGACTCCTGGCCGAAGACGAAGCGGATGCTGCGCCGAGGACGCTCGATCTCGCCGCTGTCGACGAGACGCTTGATGGAGAGGGCCAGCTGGAGAACCGCCCCGACCCCGCTCGCGTTGTCGTTCGCGCCGGCACCGTCCGCATGGGCGAGAACGTAGACGCACTCGTCGGGGAACTTGGAACCGCGCACGGTGGCGAAGATCGTCCGAAGCTCGCGGACCTCTTGATCGACCTCGGCGACCATGCGGAACTCCGCGTTCGCCTCGGTCGCGATGCGCATGTTCTGCGCGGTCCGCGGGGAGACGTAGAAGCTCGGGAGCGTCGATCCAGGGCGGAGGGTGTCCTGGAAGATCGCGTCGTAGTGCTGGTCCCTGCCCGTCGGGTCGACGCAGTACGGAAGCAGGAACGAAGAGACGATCGCAGCGGCGCCGCGCTGCGCTGCGTCCTGCTCGACCGAGCGAATCCTCTGATCGGTCACGAAGATCGTGCCCGGCTCGATGTCTTCGAGCGCGAACACGGCCCGTCCCGAGACGTCGCACGAGGGCGTACCGATCGGGAGCATCGCCCGCTCGACCGCCGCCGGCTCGTCGAACCCGATCAGCGTCTGCTCGATCAGGTTCGGGTTGCGCTTCTCCTTGCGCGCCTCGCGCACGGCCTGCTTGGCCTGGACGATCAGCTTGGCGGAGACCGGCGTCCAGGCGGGCTGCGCCATGCCGCGCGACTCGACGTCGAGCTCGAAGCCCTCGTTCGAACCGAACCCGGCGCCGTAGAGATCCGCGAGGAGTCGCTCGATCGTCGCCTCGTAGCCGTCGCTGGCCGGAGCGCGGTAGAGCCCGTCGGCGAACTGCGCGACCTCCATCGCACGCTCGACGTCGAACGCCTCCAGCAGGGGTCCGGCGAAGCGGCCGGTGCCGGTCCCGGCCGGGTCGACGGCCGGACCGACGTGACCGCCGAGCCTCGGACTGCGGTCGACGTAGTCCTCGGGGATCGGAGGCCCGGACGAGCGACAGGAGACGAGCGCGACGATCGCCAGGGTCGCCGCGAAGGTCGATCTGGAGAGGGCGTGAGCGGTCTGCATCATCCGGTCCTCCGTGCGCCGAGCGCTCTGTCGATGATGAGGCCGAGGCGCAGTCGCGCCTCGTCCGAGATGGTCTCGGGGTCCGTCAGGATCGCGCCATCGAGCGCCGTCTCGGCGGCGCACGACTCGAGCGCCGCGGCCCGAGGGGCGGCGAGACGGACCACCTCGCGCGCGTGGCGCACGTTCTTGGCCATGACCTCGAGGATCGCGTCGACGGTGACGTCGTCGTGTCCCTCGTGCCAGCAGTCGAAGTCGGTCGACATGGCGAGCGGCGCGTAGCAGATCTCTGCCTCGAGGGCGAGCTTCGCCTCCTGCAGGAGCGTCATGCCGATCACGTGCGCGCCCATGGAGCGGTACCACTCGGACTCCGCGCGCGTCGAAAACGGCGGCCCCTCCATGCAGAGGTACGTCCCACCGTCGTGAACGACCACGCCCGCCTCCCGCGCCGCGTCGCGGAGAATCCCGCGGAGCCCCGAGCAGACCGGGTCCGCGAACATGACGTGCGCGACGACTCCCCCTTCGAAGAACGTGTCGTGGCGGTGACGGGTTCGATCGATGAACTGGTCGACGGTGACGAAGTCGCCGGGGGGGATGTCCTCGCGCAGCGAACCGACGGCGCCGACGCCGAGGAGGCGCGTGACGCCGAGGCGCTTCATGCCCCAGATGTTCGCGCGGAAGTTGATCTCGTGCGGCGAGATGCGATGCCCGCGGCCGTGTCGAGGCAGGAACACCATGCGAACGTCGCCGAGCTGGCCCGTGACGAACGAATCGCTCGGCGCGCCGAACGGCGTCGACAGCGTCACGCGCTCGATGTCGTTCAGGCCGTCGATCTCGTACAGGCCGGAGCCGCCGATCACGCCGACGGCGGGCGGGAGGCCTTCGGCAGAGGAGCTGTCACCCATGGTCGGGATCATACGGATCCCGGCACGGGCTATCCCCGACGGAAGCCTCTCCGACGACTCGAACCGCGCCGGCTGCCGCCGCCGCGGCGGGCACTGCTGCTGCGGCGGGCACCCCCGCGGCGCGCCCCTCCACGGCGAGCACCGCCGCGACGCGGGGCCTCCCCTCTCGCCGCCGCCGCCCGCGCTCGGGCCGACGAGGCGCCGCACGACCATCGTCGCGTACGAGCCGCGCGGGAGGCCGAACGACAGACGCAGGAGCTTGCGCCCGGGGAATTCACCGTCCGGCTCGGAGGGCCGGACGCGCAGGCCGAGCGGGCGGACGACGGCCGCCCGCGGCTCGGGCTTCAGCTGGAAGCCAGGGACGTCCGGCAGGGCCAGCGCGTCGGGCTCGATGCGCAGGCCGCGGAGCACCCGCTCGTAGAGCGCGCGCTGCTCGGGATCGGCGACGCCTTCGAGCCGCTCGCCGGGGAGCACGAGCGCGCCGTCCCACGCGGGGGGCAATGCGAGCTCCTGACGCGGAAAGCGCAGTCGTCCCTCGAGCGCGGAGAGAGAGAAGCGATCCTCGACGTTCTCCTCGATCCACAGCGCGAGCGCGCGGTTCCAGAGGTGCGACTGGAAGGCGTAGAGGTGGATCAGGCGCTCGCGCGTCGCGACGCGCCCGAACGCTCCGGCGTAGTCGGAGGGATTCCGCCTCAGGTGCTCGAAGACCGAGTGATAGCGGCCGAGCTTCCCCGCGATCGCGCGGCAGGCGCCCCAGTTCTCCCAGCTGCGCCAGAGCGCGTCCTTGAGACGCCTCCGCGCCTCCGGCTCGCGCGGCGACGCGCTCGCGACGAGCCGTCGGAGCGCTCCGCTGACGTCGTTCGACAGAAGGTCGAGCACGATCCAGCCCTGGCCGTGGCGGAGGTTGCCGAACCGCTGTTCGTCGAAGTAGTTGGGGAGGCCGTGGGCGCGGACAGGCTCCAGCGACATGCGGACCCGCTCGGTCTCGCGCTCGTCGAGGTCCCGGACGACGATCTTGAAGTCGTTGCCCTCCGACGCCTCCGCGTCGAGCGGGTGTGCGGTCCAGCCGACGGTCTGGATCCCGAGCTGCCGGTCGTGCGCGCTGATCGACGGACCGCGCTCCAGCGACATGTATTGCTGCGTGACCCCCTGCCGGTCCTTGAGGCCGGCGAGGCCGACCTCTCCGGAAGGCACGCCGGCGAGGGCCGCGAGCTCGGTCGCCGCTTCGAGCGAGGTGAGCTTCTCCTTGCGCACGCGGTAGAGGCGATGCGACCCGGTGCTCTCCAGCACCTCGGGCCGCAGCCGCTCGGTCACCTTGAAGTCGGACGGACGAACCTTGAGTCTCACCGGAGCCTCGGCCGCGAGCGCGGCGGACGGACCTTGCGCAGCTGCTTGAGCACTCGCTCGAAGTCGCGCGGGACGGGGGCGACGACGGTGAGCGGCTCCGACCGCACGCCGAGCGGGGGAAGCTCGATCGAGTGCGCGTGGAGCGTCAGTCGATCGATGAGCGGGCGCTCTGGCAGCCCGCGCTTCGGACGGTAGTTCGACTTGAACTCGGAGAGCTTGAACTCGGAGCGGCGCCCGTAGAAGCGATCGACGACGAGCGGAAAGCCCTCGTACGCGAGGTGGACGCGGATCTGGTGCGTCCGTCCGGTCACCGGCTCGCAGCGCAGGAGCGTGTAGCCGTCGAAGCGCTCCTCGATGCGAACGCGGGTCTGCGACGGCTTCCCCTCCGGCCCCACCTGCATGCGCCCGCTCTTCTTCTGGACCGCGCCGATCGGCGCATCGACGAGCATCTCCTCGTCGTCGTCGAGATCCGGCTCCCCCTCGACGAGCGCGAGGTAGCGCTTGTGGATCGTTCCGTCCTCGAAGGCGCGACGCAGGGCGCGCTCGGTCTCGAGTTCCTTCGCCACGACGACCGCGCCGGTCGTCTCCTTGTCGATGCGATGGACGAGGCGCGGACGGAAGGCGAGCTCGGCCTCGTCCTCGCCGCGCTCTTCGACGAGCTGGACGAGAGCCCCCGCGAGCGATCCGTTCTCGCGCAGCCAGCGCTCCGGCTCCACCGCGAGGCCCGCCGGTTTGTCGACGACAAGGACCGCGTCGTCCTCGTGCAGGATCTCGATCGTGACACCGGGTGCGACGGGGCGCTTGGGAGCGCGCTCCCAGTCGATCGTCGCGATCACGACCTGGTTCGCGCGCAGCCGCTTGCCCGAGACGACCGCGGCGCCGTCGAGCAGGACGTTCCCCGCCCCGATCTCCTGGCGGATGAACCCCTTGGAGAGACCGGGGTACTGCAGGCAGAGGTACTCGTCGAGCTCCAGTCCCGCCCGCTCGTCGGTGACGACGAACGTGTCCAAGGGACTACGGCCTCGGCTCCGCTGCGGACTGCGGATCGAGCGAGACCCGGTAGGCCTCCTCCTTGAGCACGCCGACGTACGGGAGGTTCCTGTAGCGCCCCGCGAAGTCGAGTCCGTAGCCGACGACGAAGAGGTCGTCGACCTCCAGCACGCGGAAGTCGGGCTCGAGTTCGACGTCGCGACGGCTCGGCTTGTCGAGGAAGACGCAGGTCGAGACCTCGGCCGCGCCGCGTGCGAGGAACTCCGACTTGAGCCGGTGGAGCGTTCGCCCGGTGTCGAGGATGTCGTCGACGAGGAGCAGGTTCCGACCTTCGATCTCGCCCGTCGGGAAGAAGTTGATCTGCAGCTCGCCGGCCGTCGTTCGATCGCCGTACGAGGACGCGCTGACGAAAGCGAGCTCGAGCGGAATCGGTATGCGTCGAATGAGATCTGCAGAGAAGATGCACGATCCCTTGAGCACCGAAACGACCGTGAAATCGCGCCCGCGATAGTGTTCGGTCACCGCTCGCGCGATGCGCACGATCCCCTCGAGGATGGTCTCTTCGTCGAAGAGAACGGATTCGATGTCGGTCTCGACGCCCGTCATAGCGAGCGCAAGATGTTAGTCGAGCGGGGTGCTAGCGCCGTTCTCGAATGCAAAAAAGGCCCTCGAAGGGCTCCGCAAGTCTCGTCGGCGTACGCGCTCCGGACGTCGACGGACATGCTCCCTTGAACAGCCGGGTGGCGGTGCTACCGTCACGACAGGTCTCTCGAGCTTCTCTCCGACGACCGGATGGCGGGGTTTCCGATCTTCCGGTGTCTCCCTCGACCCTTTCGCGCCCCGACCGGGCAACCCGTATCGACGTTGAAGACCAACACCACCACCATGCCCAAGTCCGGCCGCCGCTCCGAGGACGAGCTGATCGCCGATCTAGAGGCGAAGATTCGTCAGGTCGAAGAGCGGATGAAGAAGAGGGATCGAACCGCGTCGCCGCTCTACAAGGATTTCGAGCGCTTCAAGAAGCACGCGTCCAAGTTCGCTCAATCGTGCATCGACAACGGACGTAAGGACGTCGCGAACACCGTGCTCGGCGCGCTCAACGTGGCCGAGCGTCAGGTCCAGACCGACTGACGGCGAGCCGCTCGGTCGACGCCGCGAGCGTGACCGAGGCGAGGTGTGCGAAGCCTCCCTGCCCGGGCATCCGTCGCCCGCGCCGGTCCAGGCGGACGAGGGCGCCACAGGCGGCGATCCACACGCCGCCGCCGCTCGCTCGCGACGCGATGCACGCATCGTCGGCGCCGTCGACATCGTCGAAGCGACGTTCGATGACGACCCGCCCGGTCGACGTCACGAAGCGCGCGATCGGGGCTCGGTCGCCGACGACCCAGACGCCGCCCGGCCGCGCAGCGAGGGCGCGCGCGGTCCAGGGCAGAGCGAAGAGGAACGCGCGTCGCCACGGTTCGCGGGGGCGCCGCACCCACCGCTCCAGGCGCGCTTCGCTCCGGCCGGCAGTCGCGAGCGACCAGAGCGCCGACGAGCCGTCCGCGCGACGCTCCTCGACCCACCTCGAGACCGGTCCGGGCGCCCTCTCTCCGACTTCGCCGGGCAGCGAGGTGGCGCGCGCTCTCACGGGCGGCCCCGTGAGGTTCGACGCACGACCGTCGCGGTCGATGCGCAGCCACTGGCGCGGGCCGTCGAAGCGCGATTCGACGGCCGACTCGACGGCGCACGCACCGTCCCCGTCGGTGACGACGCGCATGGGCGCCGTCACGGCGGCGCGCAGCACGACGAGAGCGTCGGCGTCGAGGCCGTAGACCGCGTGCCCCGCGCGATCGGCCGCCCAGAGGGCGACGGGTCCCGGTCGGCGCGATGCGAACGGCCGGGCCCGATGCCCGATGCCGGCGAGCGACGCGGCGCAGCCGAGCGCGAGTCCGAGGGCGTCGCGGCGTTCCAAGCGGACCTCCATCGAGAGAAGGACCGTTCGGGACGCGCGCCGGTTACGCCGGAGGCGGATTGAACGGGTAGAGGACGAGGTAGACCAGCACGCCCGTCAGCGACACGTACAGCCAGATCGGGAACGTCCACCGCGCGAGTCGCCTGTGCCGCGTCCAGTCCTCCCTGTGCGCGAGCCAGAGGACGCGCAGCACCATCGGGAGGTTCACGACGGCCAGGACGACGTGCGAGAGGAGCATCGCGAGGTAGGCGGTCTTCGCGAGGCCCTCGCCGTTGTACTTCGTCGGCCCGCCGCTGATCGGCAGCACGGCGAAGTGGTAGTAGAGGTAGGAGGCGAGGAAGGCAGCGCTGACGATGAACGCCGACTTCATCAGCGCCTCGTGCAGACCGCGGCGCTCGCGGCGGATCGCGACGTAGCCCGCGATCAGAAGGAGGAAAGCGATCCCGTTGAGGCTGGCGTTCACGAGAGGGATCCTCGACGAACGTTTCACGGGCCATGCGTAGGTCTCCCCCGCGAGCGAGCGAGCGCGGGCCGCCAGGAGCCCGTAGCGGCCCGCGACGATCGCCTCGGCCTCGTCGAGCGGGAGGCCGTCGGAGCCGACGCTCGGATCGAGCAGCTCGTACCACCCCGCGATCTTCCCCTCGGCGTCGATCACGGGCATCCGCGTGCCGTGAACGATCGCCTGACCGGGATCGAGCGCCGTGTCGTCGCGCTGCACGGGCACCTTCAGCCCCTCTCCTAGGAAGCGGTGCATCTCCGCCTCGGTCTCGGAGCGCACGAAGAGCCAGCGATCGTCCTCGGCGCCGAACAGACGGGCGTACTCGTCGAGCTCCTCCTCGGTGTCGACCTCGGGGTCGAGCGTGAACGAGACGATCTTGACGGACGAGCCCTCGAGGAGCGGCACCAGTCGCTCGGAGATGTCGCGCGTGATGCTCGGGCACGGACCCGTGCACTTGACGAAGAACGGCACCGCGATCCACGGCGCGCCGGCGAGCGTCTCGTTCGTGACGGTCCGGCCCGCGCGATCGACGAACGAGAACTCCGGCACCGGACCGAAGCGATCGTCCGCCTCGGGACCCGGAGTCGCCTGGCTCAGCTCCTGACCGAAGGCGAAGGTCGGGACGGCGGCGAGAAGGACGGTCCAGGCGGCGTTTCGGAGCATCGCGAACGCCGCGCGACTCAGAGGCCGCGCAGCACGGGGTCGACGAAGAGGAGCGCCATGAGCGCGGGGAGATAGATGATCGACGAGAGGAGCAGGCGCCGCGCCGTGCGCGGGCTCTCGTCGCGGGCGAAGGCGAGCGCCGGCAGGATGTACATCGCGCCGAGGATCAGCGCCCCGACGACGTAGACGATCCCAGCGAGACCGCTGAGCGCCGGCATGAGCGTCACCGGCACGATGCTCAGCGCGTAGATCAGCGCGTAGCGACCCGCGACGCCCTCGGAGCCGGGCTCGGTCGGGACCATGCGGTGACCGGCCTTGGCGTAGTCGCGGCGGTAGATCCACGCGATCGCCATGAAGTGCGGGAACTGCCAGGCGAAGATCGTTGCGAACAGTGCCCATCCCAGCGGTCCGATCTCGCCGGCGAGCGCCGCGTAGCCGATGAGCACCGGGGCCGCGCCGGGAACCGCGCCGATCACGGTGTTCAGCGTGCTGACGCGCTTGAGCGGCGTGTAGACGCAGACGTAGACGACGAGAGTCGCAAGGACGAGAACCGCCGACATCAGGTTGAAGGACAGCGCGAGCCCGACGGTCCCCGCCGTGCCGAGCACGACGGCGAGCACGACGGCGCCGAGGACCGAGACCTCGCCCGTGACGAGCGGCCGGTCCTTCGTCCGATCCATCAGCGCATCGGTGTCTCGCTCGATCACCTGGTTGAGGATGCTGGCCGCGCCTGTCACGAGCAGGATGTAGACGCCCGCCTCCAGGCAGCGGGCGAGGTTCCCCAGCGAGGGGTCCCGCGTCGCGAGCCAGCCGCCGAGCGCGCCCGTCAGGAACACCATCGTGGCGACGCGCGGACGGAGCAGCTCCAGCCACGGCGCAAGCGAGCCGCGTTCGCGCGGCTCGTGGACCATCTCCGAAGCCGTCATGCCGAGGCTCCCGCCGGCGCGAGGGCGCGGCGCGCGTACATCGCGCCGACGACGGTCGAGGACAGGAGCGCGGCACCGACGAGCACGTGCGCGGCAGCGAACGCGACCTCGCCGACGGAGACCTCGGCCTCCATTCCGCCGGACACGAAGAAGATCGCGATCGTCACGAGGATGCCGAGCGTGAACTGCGCGCCGACCGACCCGAGCTGCCACCAGTGCGCCGCGG
>JBCCSK010000198.1:0-10695 GCA_039200205.1 Planctomycetota bacterium | reverse complement strand
CGGCAGCACGGACGGCGTCGACGGCTCGACCTGGTCGCCGGGCCGGTCGTAGGCGCCCCGCTCGAGCACGTACGCGGGGCGCCGCATCTCGAGCTCGGCGGAGACCAGCGTCGTCGCGAGAGTCGCGGTGAGCTCCCGGCGCTCTCTCCTGAGCTGCTCGCGCTCTTCGTAGCGCGCAGCCCACCGCGGCGCGTACGCCAGACGCCACTGGAGCCGCGCTTCGCGCCTGTCGTCGTCGCTCCACTCGCTCCGCGGACGCTGGAGCGCGAGCTCCAGCGCGGGCGGGAGCCGCTCGGCATCGTCGCCGTTCGCATCGACGAGGCTCCACGCGAAGCCCCACAGCCCGCCGGTGTTGACGACCTTGACGACGAGCTGGTTCGCGCCGGACCGAAGGTCCAGCGCGACGCGATCCTGGTCGGGCGCCGCGCCGCGTGCGACGCGGTTGACATGCACCGACGTGCCGTTGAGCCAGACCTCGACGCCGTCGTCGCTGCCGAGGCGCAGCTCGACGCGCTGCGCCCGATCGGACTCGATGCCCTGCACGAGGTAGTGCGCGCCGAACGTCCCGTCGAACGAGTGCGCGCGCCCCTCGACGAGATCCGGACGCGGCGTCCACGGAACGCCCGGCGCCGCCTCGCCCTCGACGTCGATTCCCCCCGCGATCGCCCCGTCCGGGGGGAACGGGCGCTCGTAGAGGTCGTCGGGCGACTCCGCCGTGAAGCTCGCAAGGCGCCAGTCCGAGGCGAAGAGACGCGGCGGCGTCGGCTCGCGCCGGACGGCCAGTCGGAACCGCGCCAGCGCGTGCCGCTCGTGGAACGAGTCGAAGCGCAGCTCGACGCGAAGGTCGGTCCCCTCGGCGTGACCGAACGGGCGCGAGGGAGCGAACAGCGCCGATCGATCGCCCTCCTGGCCAAGTCCCGCCCAGCCGTTCGTGGCGGCCGGATCGAGCGCGGATGCGATCGGGAAGCCTGGTTGCTCGTGCGTCGCCGCTGCATCGGCGAGGCCGATCTGACGGTACTCGTCGTCCGTTCCGGAGCGCCGCGCGAGGACGCGGAACGACGTCATGACGAAGTTCTCGTTGTCGGCGCGGCCCGGGAGGCGCGCTCCCTCGGGCACGAGCGCGTCGAGCCGGACACCTGCGACTGCGCCCGGCGGGACCCACGCGTCGACGACGTACGCGGTCGACGCGGGGTTCTCGCCCGAGGCGCTGACCGTTCCATCGAGCGGGTCGACCTCGAGCGTCACGCCGTTCTCTGCCGCGACGGCCTCGGGGATCAGGACCTTCCAGGCCCGTCCGAGGTCGGAGGCCTTCGCGTCGAGCCACTCGGACTCCTGCGCCTCGAGCTCGGGATCCGGCCGCTCCAGCGCGGCGGTCAGCGCGTCCTCTTCGGCGTCGAACGCGTCGAGTGCAGCCTGCTGCAATACCGACGCCACCCGCACGAACGGAGCCGGGTTCTCGACGTTCCGGTCGGTCGCCTCCTCGCTCAGCGAGTTGAAGAACGCGAGCATCGAGTAGTAGTCGCGCTGGCTCAGCGGGTCGTACTTGTGGTCGTGGCACTGGGCGCACGCCATCGTCAGTCCGAGCCACACGGTCGCCGTCGTGTCCACGCGATCCTTGGCGTAGATCGAGAGGTACTCTTCGGCGATCATCCCGCCCTCGGCGCTCGTCGGGTTGCAGCGGTTGAAGCCCGAGGCGATCCGCTGCTGAACCGTTGCGTTCGGCAGCAGGTCGCCCGCGAGC
The DNA here is from genome assembly GCA_039200205.1 of Planctomycetota bacterium. Taxonomy (GTDB): domain Bacteria; phylum Planctomycetota; class UBA1135; order UBA1135; genus Saltatorellus. The sequence goes on along the minus strand of JBCCSK010000198.1, from coordinate 8,954 downwards.
TGCTCGACCGTGAACTCATCGAACGGCTTGTTCTCGTTGAACGCGTTCACGACCCAGTCGCGGTAGGGCCACATCGAACGACGATTGTCGAGGTGCAGGCCGTGCGTGTCCGCGTAGCGCGCGGCGTCGAGCCACGGACGCGCCATGTGCACGCCGTACCGCTCCGAGTCGAGCAGCCGATCGACGACGCTTCGGTAGGCGTCGTCGAGTCCGCGCTCGCCCACGTCCGCGAGGAACGCGTCGCGCTCGTCGAGCGACGGAGGGAGTCCGACGAGGTCGAGCGAGACGCGGCGCAGGAGCGTCTCGGGTTCGGCCTCGGGACGCAGTCCGAGCCCGGCGTCGGCGAGGCTCGCAGAGACGAACGCATCGATGGGGTCGACGTCCGCGCGCGGCGGCTCGGGCGAAGCGGGCGCTTGGAACGACCAGTGCTCGCCCCAGACGGCGCCCTCCTCGACCCAGCGGATCAGGATGCTGCGCTCGCGCTCGTCCAGGGGCTTGCCCGCGCTCTCGGGGGGCATCCGCTCGTCCTCGGACAGCGGGTCGAGCCGGTAGACGAGCTCGCTCTCGTCCGTGTCGCCGGCGACGACGGCGTGGGCGCCGGAGGGGAGGGCGGCGAGGGCGCCCTCGCGGGTGTCGAGCCGGAGCCCCGCCTCGCGCGTGCGCGGATCGGGGCCGTGGCACTGGTAGCAGTGGTCGGACAGGATCGGCCGCACGTCGCGGGCGAAGTCGACGGGGGCCTCCCCGTCGGCCGCGCGCGGCGCGTCCCCGGCGACGAGAGCTCGCGCGACGAGAGACGACAGCATGCGCCCAGTCTAGACGCCGCGCGCGCGAGCGGATCCACCGAGCGGGGCCCTCGGGACCACACGGTTGAGGCGATCGGAGCCTGGAGCTTAGGCTCGGCCCATTCCGAGCCGACGAATGCACGAGCGCGGGACCGCGCACCCGCCCCCACCCCGCATGGAACCCTCCGAGAGCCGCGACGGACCGCAGCCGAGCCGAGTCACGGGCGTTCGCCGCTCCCGTGCCGTCGGGTCCGGGCAGGACGCGGCAAAGGGTCCCATCGGACGCCGCGCCGAGGGCATCCACTCGTTCTTCACGCGCGAGCTGTGGTCGCGCGAGCTCGCGTCGCTGCCCACGTTCCGGCGCTGGTGGTACTCGTTCGCCCGGGTCGTCCAGCTCACGGGGGTCAACTTCGTCAAGGACCGCTGCACGTGGCGGGCCTCGGCGCTGACGTACATCACGGTCCTCTCGCTGGTGCCTCTGCTCGCCCTCGCGTTCTCGGTCGCGAAGGGAATGGGGGCGTACGACACCCTCCTGGACGAGACGATCACGCCGTTCCTCGACTCGACGTTCGGTCCGGCCGAGCCGGAGCTCGAGGACGTGGAGGAGGCCCTCGTCGGGCCCGAGCCTCCCGCGGACGTCCAGGCGGAGCCGGACCCGGAGTCCGAGTCCGCCGAGACGTCGACCGAGGATCCCGAGCGGCCCGCCGCAGCGACGGAGTCGTCGCAGATCCGCAGCGTGATCGACACGGTGCTCGGGTTCGTCCAGGACACGAACGTCGCGTCCCTCGGGGTGTTCGGCTTCCTGTTCGTGCTCTTCACGGTCATCAAGCTGCTCGGCTCCGTCGAGGCTTCGCTCAACGACATCTGGGGCGTCCAGAAGGCGCGCAGCTTCCCGCGGAAGCTCGCGGACTACTTCTCGACCGTCATCCTCGTCCCGCTCCTGCTCGTCGTCGGCACGGGCGTGGCCGGGATGGCGCGCAGCGACGAGGTCGACCGGATCCTAGGGCTCGGCGCCGACAGTCCGCTCGTCGCGCTGTTCAGCTCCCTCGCCGTTGTCTGGGCCGCGTTCGCTGTCGCGTACATCGTGATGCCGAACACGCGCGTCCAGCTCGGCTCGGCGCTCGTCGGCGGCATCGTCGGCGGGACGATGTGGCAGCTGTTCCAGTGGGCGCACCTGAAGCTGCAGATCGGCGTTGCGAACTACAACGCGATCTACTCGACGTTCGCCGCGCTTCCGATCTTCCTGTTCTGGCTCCAGTCGTCCTGGATGACCGTTCTGCTCGGCGCGGAGGCGGCGGCGGCCCGTCAGAACCAGGCGCGCCACGGTCAGCTCGTTCGCAGCCGCGACTACGACCTCGCGCTGAAGGAGGTCGTCGCGCTCCGACTCGCGGCGCGCGTCACGCGCGCTTTCCTGGCCGGCGAACGCGCCCCGAAGGCGTCGGAGCTCGCGGAGGCCGTCGGCTGTCCGGAGCGGACCCTGCTCGAAGTCGCGGCGGGGCTCACGAGCGCTCAGATCGTGGCTCCTCTGGGCGACGACGACGAGGAGCCCGCCTTCGTCCTCGCCTCCGATCCGGATCGGATCCGGCTCCAGGACGTCATCGACAGCCTCAAGGGCGACTCGCTCATCGACGCGACGCGCGAGGAGTTCCTCGCGATCGACGACTCGGACGACGAGGTCGACCGCGCGTTCGAGCGTTTCCGGAGCGCGCGCGACGCGATGCCGTCGAACCTGACCCTCCGGGAGCTCGCGGAGGAGCGCCCGACCCTCACCCACGAGCCGCCGAAGCGCGAGCGCGCTTAGCTGTTACTCGAGGCGTCGGAGCACATAGAAGCCGAGCGGGGAATTCGCCTGGTCGAAGGGCACGAGCGTGACCTCGCCGACGTCGAGGGCGAAACCGGCGTCGGCGACCGCGGGGAAGTACTGTACGCGGGGGAGTTGAAGGAGCTCGCGAATCTCCTGCTCGCCGCGGACCTGGATCGCCTTTCGCTGGACCGTGTAGTCCTCGGCGGAGAGTTCCTCCGACTTCCGCTGCTTCATGAGCAGGCTGATCTCCGTCTTGAACTTCTTCCCGAGGTCGTAGACGGCCCGCTCGTTCTTGCGATCGCGGACTCCTTCGTTCAACAACGTGAACGTCCCGGGAGTCGGGTCGTTGTCGCCGATCGGTTCATCGGAGTGCTCGCGCACGAGCGCGTCCATGTCGGCGCCACCCTGCGCGTCTGCGAGCAAACGCTCGGCGAGGTCCTTCGCCTCGTCGCGCGATCGCGTGACGCCGGGGGTCCCTCGTCCCGCGAACGTGACGACGCAGGCCTGGAGAACGACGCGCTCGGGAGCCCCGCCCAGGTCGACCGGCTGAAGCGGACGCTCAATGGTGTCCCCCGTAGGCGCCGGGCCGTCGCGGACTTCGGCGTCGGAGATGACGACGGACACGGTCGGTCGCGACGGCTCGCCGTTCCTGCTCGGACGGACCGGTACGTTCGCGATCGCTTCGAGCGTCGCGACGCCCTTCGTCAGGCGACCGAACGAGGCGTAGCTTCCGTCGAGGTTCCAGACCAACTGGGACTCGTCGCAGCAGATGAAGAACTGCGCCGACGCCGAGTTCGGATCGGATCCCATGCGCGCCATCGAGAGCACCCCGTAGCCGTGCGCGCGATCCGGGGCGGTCGAGAACTCGCCCACGATGTTGCCGTGCGGGCTGCCGCCGACTCCGATCCCGGAGGTGTCGCCGGACTGGGCCATGAAGTCGCGGAGGACGCGGTGGAAGGGCATCTCGTCGTAGAAGCCCTCGTCGACCAGGCGCAGGAAGTTGCGCGCCGTCGCGGGAACGCGATCGGACCAGAGTTCGAAGGCCATCGTGCCGACGTCCTCGCCCTCGACCGCGCACGCGAGGGTCACGTGGTACGCGCCGAGCGCGTCGTCCGCGATCGGTCCGCCCGGTGCGAAGCGTCCCGGGGACGCGTTGGACGCGGCTTCTCGCTCGACCCCCCCCTCCGGCGGAGCGCTCTTTCCACAGGCGATGAGAGCGAGCGTGAGGGTCGAGGCGAGGAGAGGTGCGCGAAGCGTTCGACTGGCCATGGCGCGGACTCTACCGGTCGCGACACCCGCTTTCGCGCGCCGTTCCGCGGCCGGCCTGTCGCACTCCGGGACGCCCGGCGCGGCGGGGGTTCCAACGGCGGGGCACGTCCGCACACTCGAGAAGGACCCGGCGCGGCCGACCCCCCGGCCCCGGGCCCCATCCCATGCATGCTCCCGTCATCCTCATCGCGAGTCTCCTCGCGCCCTCGCCGGCGTCGCAGCCCGCCGGCAACGACCCCGTCGTCCTGGTCCTGAACGAGATCCGCATCGACCAGCCGGGTGCGGCGACGGACGAGTACGCCGAGCTCCTCGGCGGGCCCCCCGGGGCGTCCCTCGACCGGATCACGTACCTCGTCATCGGCGACGACGCCAGCGGCGCGCTCGGATCGGGCGTCATCGAAGAGGTCGTCTCGCTCAGCGGCAACGTGATTGGCCCGGAGGGGCTGGTCCTCATCGCGGAGTCGACGCTCACGATCGGCGCAGGCGACATCGTCACCGACCTCAACTTCGAGGACGAGGACAACGTCACTCACCTTATCGTTCGCGACTTCACGGGTGCGCTCGGCGACGACCTCGACACGAACGACGACGGCCAGCTCGACGTCACGCCCTGGTCGTCCGTCGACGACGCGCTCTCCGTCCTGGCGACCGACGGCTCGGTCGGGCCCGGCCAGGAGTACGGCTACGGGCCGTCGCTCGGATTCGCCGCGGTCGGCCCCGACGGACCGATCGCTCCCGGCCATGTCTTTCGCTGCGTCGAAGGCAACTTCGACTGGCGCATCGGCGGCTTCGCGGTCAGCTCGATCGACTCGCCGGGCAGTCTGAACAGCCAGTGCAACCCGAGGACCACCGTCTTCTGCGATCCGCCGGCGCCGAACTCGTTCTCTCCTTCGGGTGGGCTCATCGGCCTCGACGGCTCCGGCAGCATCCAGCGCAACGACAACGCGCTCGTCGCCATCGCGATTCCGTCGGCCTTCGGGATCTTCGTCCAGGCCGATGCGATCGGGCCCGCGGTGACGTCGGTCTTCGGCGGCGAGCTGTGCCTCTCCAGCAACGTCAGGAGGCTGACGACGATCCTGTTCCCGATCGGCAACGTGTCGCGTCTCGAGCTCGACTTCACCGACGGGACCGCGGTCGAGAGCTCGACGATGGCCGGGTCGACCGTCTACTACCAGTACGCGCACCGCGACACGCAGTTCCCCGGCGGCGGGAACTGGACGAGCGGCATCGCGATCACCTGGGTTCCCTGATCGCCGAGCGCGGACGGGTCAGGCTGACGAGAGTCTCCATCGTCCCGTCCGCGTACTTGCGCCGGAACTTGGCTCCGGCCGACGCGAACGCCTGCGCGACGTCCGCGAGCGAGATCACTCCGATCAGGAGTCCGTCGTCGTCGCTCATCAGCCTGGAGCGCTTCCTCCGTTTCCTTCCCCCTGTTCAGCGGTTCGGCGACCCTCGACTCCCTCGCATTCGATCCCGTGACGGCGCAGGAGCGCGGCGGTGACGCCCGGTCCAGGGAGGACCTCGCCCCCCACGTGGGTCACGACGCGGCCGTCACCGTCGAGGACGTCCTCCGCCGAGGCGGTCAGGTCGGCGGGCGGTCGCGGGGTTCCGAGGCCGCCGTGCTCCTCCGGACAGAACGGCACGGGCTCGAGGCCCTCGTCGTCGAGCCTGCGCTCCAGCTGCGCGTCGCGGTTGTGCGTCGCGACGTAAGTGCAGCGCCGGCCGAGCAGACACGCGCTCACGAGGACTCGCTGCCTCTCGCTCACGGTGCGTGCTCTCCGTCCACGATGCGTTCGACCGCGGCGCGTGCGGCCGTGGCGTCGCGCATCGCGCGCTCGAACTCGTCGAGGCGTTCGATCCCGACCCGGACGGTGAACGAGACGCTCTCGCCGTAGGCCTCGTCGACGGGCTCGAGTGACCACGCAGCCAGGACGCCCTGCACGGCGCCGGAGTCCTCGTAGGCGTGTGAACAGCGCAGCGGCGCGCGGACGAGGACGTGGCGCAGCTCCGCACGGTCGAGCGCCTGACCCGCGGCGCCGCCGTAGGCGCGAACGAGGCCGCCGACGCCGAGCTTGACGCCGCCGAAGTAGCGGATGACTGCGACCACCGCGTCGGTCAGGCCGTGCCCTTCGATCTGGGCCAGGATCGGGCGTCCGGCCGACCCGCTCGGCTCACCGTCGTCGCTCGAGCGCGTTCGGTCGCCGGCCGCGCCGAGGCGCCAGGCGTAGCACACGTGTCGCGCGCCCGGGTCGCCGCGACGGACCGACTCGATGAACGCAGCCGCTTCGTCCTCGGTCGTCGCCGGCGAGGCGCATGCGATGAACCGCGAGCCCTTGATCTTGTCGGGCTCGTAGCGCGTCTCGGCGCCGAGCGTCGTGTAGGTCGCGGGGGACGTCGTCATCGCGGCTCGAAGAGAGGCGGATCGTAGCGCACCGCGTCGAGGTAGAGCCCCGAGGCCGGCGCGGAGCCCGGCGACGCCTTGCGATCGCGCGCCGCGAGGGCGCGCTCGACGTCCGCTGGCGCGGCCTTTCCTTCGCCGACGCGCACGATTGCGCGGACGAGGTTGCGCACCATCTTGTAGAGGAAGCCGTCCGCTTCGAAGAGCAGTTCGATGACCGGTGATTGCGCGCCAACCTCGCTGCGCAGCATCGTTCGCTCCGTCGACGCGCGCTCGAAGCCCGCGCTGGACGCGAAGGCCGCGAAGTCGTGGCGCCCGACGAAGTGCGCGGCAGCCTTCTGCATCGCCGGAACGTCGAGACGGCCTCGACGCACGTGCCACACGCGACCCTCCTGCTCGGCGGGCAGCTCCTTGGCGTTCCAGATCGCGTAGCGGTAGGTCTTCGAGATCGCCGACGTGCGCGCGTGGAACTCGTCGGGGACGAGACGAGCTCCTTCGATCGCAACGGTCTCGGGCAGGGCCTCGTCGAGCCGTCGCGCGATATCGTCCTCTTCGTTCCCAGCGGGGAGTCGAACGGACGCGACCTGGCCGAGCGCGTGGGCGCCGCGGTCGGTGCGACCGGAGCCCTCGACGGGCCCCTCGACGCCGAACGCGGCGCGGACAGCCTCCTCCAGCGTTCCCTGCACGGTCGGACGGCCCGGGTGGCGCTGCCAGCCGTCGAACGCGCGGCCGTCGTACGCGATCAGGAGTGCGACGTTCGCGAACGCGTCGCTCATTCGCTCTCTTCGATCGCGTCGCGCAGGAAGAACCCGCTGACCGATGCGCGAACGTGCGAGCCGGCGGCGGCGCGCACGGGCGCCACCATGTGCGGCGCGCTGCCCAGCACGACGAGGCGATTCGGCCGCGCCATGACGAAGCGGCCGGAGCCGCGCTCCAGCAGCGCGGCCGAGTAGGCCTCGTCGTCGAAGCGGTGAGCCATGATCGGCAGATCGTCGCCCGGGGCGGCGTCCGCGGCCAGGAGCTCTCCGCCCCAGTGCGCGTTCCAGTGAGGGTGGGCGTAGTAGACGAACGCGCCGGTGTAGAGCGCGCTGTCATCGCCGTGCCACGAGAGCGCCGATCCGGCCGGGTACGCGTACGCGCGCGCCGTGAGGTGAGCCCAGTCGGAGCCGACGAGCGAGGCGATTTCGTCCGCGCGCTCCAGGACGGCTTCGACCACTCGATCGAGGGCCGTCCCGGATGGGAAGACACCGGATCGCGCGCCCGCTGCGCCGAGCTCTGCGTCGCGCGCCGGCGTCACGATCTCGTCGCCGCCGAGCGGGACGCCGTCGTCGAGCTTCCACGCGCCGGCGGTGCGCGTCACGGGCGCGAGGTCCGCGAACTGGAACATCGTCCAGACCTCCGTCCACGCCTCGTCGTCGAGGAGGTCGTCGATGATCAGGATCTCTGCGTCGGTCACGGGAGCGAGCGTCAGAGGAGATCGGGGAAGCGCTCCTGGTGCTTCGCGAACATCTGCGATCCGAACCACAGCACGAGCAGGGTCGCGGCGCTGAACAGCGCGAAGAACGTTGGATCGGGCCACTCGCCGAAGAGCGTGACCTGACGGAACATCTCGATGAACCAGTGCATCGGGTTGATCGGAAGCAGCCACCAGAACGGGGTCGGCTTCACCAGCGACGCCGGGTAGAAGATCGGCGTCGCGAACATCCAGACGGTCGTCAGGACGCCGATCAGGTGGTACGTGTCGCGCCAGTACACGTTGAGCGTCGCGAGCGCGGAGCCGAGGCCGACGGTGAACGCGACGAGCAGGAGGAGCAGCACCGGCAGCGCGATCAAGGACGGTCCCAGCGAGAGGGCGCGCGACTCGCCGAGGTCGGCCGCCGTGTACGGCTCCGTCGCGAGCCCGATGTCGCGGAGCTCCTCCGGCGGAAGCTGGTTGTCTTTCAGCGTCAGTGAGACGCGGTCCTGCCAGAGCTCGCGGCCGCCGGACTCGACGACGCGGATCTCGATCGTCTCGTCGCCCTCGACCTCGGCGTCGCGGACGGGACTGATCGGGATGAACAGGCGCGCGCGATCCGCGGGGAGCTCGAACGTCTCGTACGGCGCGATGTAGTCGACGCCACGGGTCGCCGTGCCTCCGTACTCGACGCGGAACGACGTCGGCTCGCGCCACGCGCGCTCCATCGACAGGAAGACGCGCGGCGGGGCCGGCGCATTCTCGGCGGCGGGGTCGTAGCCCTCCCAGACCGACTCGTAGTGGACCTCGCGCTCGATCGCGGCGCGCGGCTCGGAGACGTAGCCGAACCACAGGACGCTCCCGAAGAGGATCGGGAGGCCGATGCACATGTTGAGGACCGCAGAGGTCGTGATGTACGTCGGCAGGATCTGCGCCGGGAAGACGACCTTCTGGATCAGGTTTGCGTTGTCGACGAGGCAGTTCGTCGAGCGCGACAGGGACTCGGCGAACGCCGTCCACACGACGATCCCTGCGAGCATGACCAGGGCGACCTCGAGCGCTCCCTGATCGTCGCCCCAGCGCGTGTTCAGGATGACCCGGAACACGAACGTGAAGACGACGAGGTTGATGATCGGGAAGACCACCGACCAGAAGAAACCCATGCTGGAGCCGACGTAGCGCGACTTCAGGTCCCGCGCCACGAAGTCGCGGAACAGGGTGCGGTTGTGGCGGAGGACCCGGATCAGG
>JBCCSK010000197.1:0-10721 GCA_039200205.1 Planctomycetota bacterium | reverse complement strand
CACCGGTTCGCTCGGATCGTCGTGCACGAGGAAGCTCAGGAGGCCCGGGACCTCGACCGCAACGCGCAGCTCACCGGCTTCGTCGTCCGGCCACCCGATGAGCGCCATCCCCGCGCCGCGTTCGAGGGTCTCTACGAGACGCCGGACGGCGGCGCGGGGATGGCGCTCATCGGGTGGCCGGACGACGAAGCCGGTGAGCTGCGCGGTGCGGTCGAGGTCCCGGGCCTCCTGAGCTTCCTCGTGCACGACGATCCGAGCGAACCGGTGCTCGGACTCGACGCGTTCCGTCCAGAGGATCGACCGAAGGCGCTCATTCCGTTCTTCAGCTACCGCGTCATGGTCGGGTGCGGCACGTTCTTCATCGCGCTGACGCTCTTCGCGTGCTGGCGATGGTTCCGGGGCAGCCTCTTCTCCAGCCGCTGGCTGATGCGCGTGTTCCTCTTCGCGGTCATCCCGGCGGCGCTCGCGAACCAGGCGGGCTGGGTCGCCGCCGAGACCGCGCGCCAGCCGTGGATCGTCCATCCGACGCTGACGCTCGACGAGAGCGGCGAGCCCGCGCGCGACGCCGACGGGTTCATCGCCTACGCGACGGTCACGACGCCCGACGGCGACGAGCGCATCGCGGGCCTCCGCACGACGGACGGCGTGAGCCGCGCGATCGAGTCCGAGCAGGTCCTGCGCTCGGTCGTCCTGTTCGGGATGCTCTACCTGCTGCTCGGGTCGCTCTGGGCGTTCCTCCTGTACCAGAAGGTCCTTCACGGTCCCGAGGACGAAACGGACGAGTCCCCGCCCGAGCAGGCGGCCGTCACGGTCGAGGTCCTGCGAGGAGCGGGAGCGTGATGCCCCTCGCGACGCTCTTCGAGGCGGGCTGGACCGGTCTCTCGGCCGACGCACTTGCCGTGGCCTGGTTCGGGCTGCTCGGCGTCCTGTTGACCGGCTACGCGATCCTCGACGGATTCGATCTGGGCGTCGGGATGATGCACCCGTTCGTCGCGAAGACCGACGACGAGCGCCGCATCGTTCTGAACTCGATCGGGCCGCTCTGGGACGGGAACGAGGTCTGGCTCGTCACGTTCGGCGGTGCGCTCTTCGCCGCGTTCCCCGAGGCCTACGCGACGATCTTCAGCGCGTTCTACGACGCTCTCTTCCTCGTGCTGTTCGGGCTCGTCCTCAGGGCTGTCTCGATCGAGTTCCGCAGCAAGCTGGAGAGCCCGCGCTGGCGCCGTGCCTGGGATCGCGTCTTCTTCGGGAGCTCGGTCCTCGTGTCGTTCCTCTTCGGCGTCGCGGTCGGCAACGCAATGCGCGGCATCGCGCTCGACGAGCGACACGACTACGTCGGCGGGTTCACCGAGCTCCTCAATCCGTTCGCTCTCGCCTCCGGAACGCTCGCCGTGGCGCTCTTTGCGCTCCACGGGTCGATCTTCCTGTACCTGAAGACCGAGAGTGACCTTCAGCGGCGCGTCGTGCCCAACATCTGGATCGCGTACGGGATCTTCATCGCCGTGTTCCTCGCGACGTCGATCGTCGCTCTTTCGACGATCCCGAGCACGACGGCGAACCTGAAGGAGTCTCCGCTGCTCTGGTCCGTCCCGCTCGTGAACGCCGGAGCGATCGTCGCGCTCGGGATCGCGCTTCGGCGGCATCGTCGCGGGATGGCGTTCGCGCTGTCCTGCCTCTCGATCGCAGCGTTCGTGGCGCTGCTCGGGATCGCGCTCTTCCCGAACCTCGTCGCGAGCAGCGTCGAACCGGCGACCCACAGCCTGACCGTCTACACGGCGCGCTCCTCCGAGAGGACGCTGGAGATCATGCTCCTGATCGCCGCGATCGGAATGCCGTGCGTCCTGGCCTACACCTCGATCGTCTACTGGACGTTCCGCGGCAAGGTCCGGCTCGACGCTCAGAGCTACTGACGGAGCGTCCAGAGCGCTTCGGGAACGGGCGAGGTTGCCGGAACCGGGGCGGACGCGTAGCTTCTTCGCCCCGACTCCTGCCAGAGCCGCCTCTCGAGCGGCGCAACCTCCCTCCCTACCCCGCAAGGGACCCGACCCATGGGCAAGTTCCTCGGCCTCCTCCTCGTCGCCGCCATCGTGATCGGCGGACTCGCCGTCACGACCTACAACGGCCTCGTCGGAAGCGACGAGAGCGTCTCGAGCGCCTGGAGCAAGATCGAGAGCGAGTACAAGCGGCGCTCCGATCTCATCCCGCAGCTCGTCGAGACCGTCAAGGGCGCCGCTGACTACGAAGAGTCGGTGCTCACCGAGGTCACGGAGGCACGCGCGAAGGTCAACCAGATCCAGGTGCAGCTCCCCGAGGACGGCCCCGTCGACCAGGCGATGCTCGACCAGTACATGAAGGCGCAGAGCGAGCTCGGCGCCGGCCTCGGCCGCCTCATCGCGACCGCGGAGGCGTACCCGGACATCAAGGCGACCGAGGCCTTCCTCGACCTGCAGAACCAGCTGGAGGGCACCGAGAACCGCATCGCCGTCGCGCGGACCGACTACATCGAGACGGTGAAGACGTACAACACGCGCGTCCGCAAGTTCCCCGCGAACCTGGTCGCCGGAATGATGGGCTTCGAGACGAAGGCCCAGATGCAGTTCGAAGAGGGCATCGACGCGGTGCCGACGATCGACTTCGGCACGAACGACTGAGACGGTCTCGGTGCTCGCGCCGCTCTGCGCTGGACTCCTCGCGCTCGTCCCGGCCGCTGCCGGGACGACGGCGCCGACCGTAGTGGCGGCCGCCGCGGCGGTCCAGCTCGACGTCCCGGCGAACGACGGCTGGGTGACGGACCTCGCCGGCATGATCTCGCCGGAGAAGGAGGCCGCGCTGGAGGACCTGATGGAGTCCTACCAGTCGGGCAGCGGTCACGACATCGCGGTGCTCACCGTTCCGTCGCTCCAGGGCGACGCGATCGAGCGCTTCGCGCTGAACGTCGCGCGGACCTGGAAGCTCGGCCGCGAGGGTGAGAACGACGGCGCGCTCCTCGTGGTCGCGCAGGAGGAGCGCGCGATCCGCATCGAGGTCGGCCGCGGGCTGGAGGGAACGCTCACCGACCTGGCCTCAGGCCGGATCATCCGCGACATCATCACGCCCGCGTTCCGCGCTGGCGACTTCGAGGGCGGCATCGAGAAGGGGCTGCTCGCCATGCACGCCGTCGCGGGCGGCGACTACGGGCCGATCGAGCGCGCCGTGCCCGAGACGAGTGCGGCCCAGGCGCTCACCCTCCTCCTCATCTTCGGCGTCTTCATGTTCCTGGCGATCCGCTCCAGCCGACGGCAGTCCGGACGTCCCGGCGGCCGCGTGCGGGGCGACAGCCCCTTCCCGTGGATCATCATGTCCGGACCGCGGTCGGGCGGCGGGTTCGGCGGCGGCCTCGGCGGCGGCGGGAGCTTCGGAGGCTTCGGCGGCGGCGGCGGCTTCGGCGGCGGCGGAGCGTCGGGAGGTTGGTGATGGCAGTGGCGATGGCGACGGCACTCCAGGACTGGCGCGGCATCCACGAGTCGCTCGAAGCGCGCTGGCACGAGCACGCGGGCGCAATCGGCGAGTTCGCGCTGCTCGCAGCCGTCCTCTTCCTCGTGTTCCGCGCGATCGCGCGGCGGCACCGCTACCGGGCCGTCGAGGTCCTCTCCGACGAGGATCGCGCGATCGTCGAGCGCGAGGTCGCAGAGGTCGAGGCGCGCACGACGGGCGAGATCGTCCTCGTCGTCGTCGAGCGCTCCGACCGCCACCCGGCCGCGCACCTCTGGTCGGCGCTGGTCCTGCTCGCAGCCGGCTCGCTGCTGCTCGCCGGCGACCTGCCCTGGGACCGCCCGAGCCTCGTGCTCGTGATCCAGTTCGCGTTCGCCGCCGTCGGCTTCATCCTGTCCCACCTCCTCGCCGACTACCAGCGCACGTTCACGTCGGAGGCACGGGCGACCGAGATGTCGGAGGAGCAGGCGCTCCAGGAGTTCCAGCGCCTGGAGCTCGCCCGCACTCAGGGACGCACGGGCGTGCTCATCTTCGTGAGCCTGTTCGAGCGCCGCGTCGTCGTCCTCGCCGACGAGGGGATCAACGCCCGCGTCGACGACAACGCGTGGCTGGCGGTGGACGACGCCGTCTTGGCCGACGTCCGCCGCGGTCAGCTCCGGGAAGGGCTGATCGCCGGGGCCCGTGTCGCAGGCGACCTACTGGTCGAGCACTTTCCGGCCGACGGCAGCGAGGGCGGCGAGCTCTCGAACGAGGTCGTCGTCCGGCCTCACTGACCGGACGGCTTCTTCAGCGGGATCCTGGCCGAGTAGACCCGCCCCTCGTCGACGTCGAGCGCGGTGCGGACGAAGACGGACCACGACGTGACCGGAACGCCGCGGAAGACCTCCTCGCCGTCCAGCGTCACGACGACCTCCTTCTCCATGTCGACGATCTCCTCGGAGAGGAGCACGCCGAGCCCCGCCGTCGCCTGGCCGTCCGACGTGACCGCGATCGAGTTCGTGGACCGGTCGAGTTCGGCGACGATCAGCGCGTCGATCCGCGGCTTCGGCCAATCGAGCCAGTAGAAGGTCGTCTTCCACATCTGCGTGGGCTGCCAGACGACCTTGTCCGGTCGCGGGTTGCGCTCGTACTCCTCGATCCGCTCCAGGAGCGCGTCCGTTCCGCCGAGCGGATAGCTGTGCTGACGGTCGTCGACCTCCCAGTACTCGAACGAGTCGTAGCCGCCCCACTGCTCCTTCGCCTTCTCGACCTCGGCGACGGCGAACTGGTTCACGTCGGGCGGGACCTTCGGGTCGTCCGTGCTCTGGAACACGCACATCGGAAGGTTGCGGAGGTTCGGCACGACGCCCGTCTGGATCTTCCAGATCGAGCCGTCGCGGTTGTAGATCGGCGACGGCGCGCCGGCCGACGGAACGGCGGCGGCGAACACGTCGGCGTGGTGCGCGCCGAGGACCCACGAGCCGTAGCCCCCCATCGAGTGACCGCCGATGTAGATCCGATCGGGCGGCACGTCGAACGTCCGACGCGCCTCCTCGATCAGCGTCATGATCCACTGCTCGGTGCCCGAGTCGGTCCAGCCGCGCTCGGTCGCCTCGATCGCCTGGGGGAAGATCCCGAGCCACTGGCGCGAGTCGACGGCGCCGCGGTACGCGTTGAGCGCGCCGGTCGCGTCGGCGCTCCCGACGCCGCCGCCGTGCAGGCCGATGAACAGCCCCTTCGGCTTGCGGCGCTTGCCGGAGATGAAGAACCGACCGCGCTTCCCGTCCTCCTCCTCCCAGTACCAGTACTCGCCGCCCTTGCCGGGGAGCTCGCGCCCCTTCTTCCAGCGCTTGTCGAGGTCCTTCCAGAGCTTCTTCCGATCGGAGCCCGTCGGCGCCGGCGCTGCGGCGAAGGGCTCGAGCAGCGCGTCGATGCGCTTCCGCGCGTCGCGCTCCGTTCGATCGATCTCGTAGAGGCTGTCCAGGAGGTCGCGCAGGTCGCCCGACTTCGGCGGATCGACCTCTTCCTGGGGAAGGGCGGGGGCGAACGCGAGCGCGGCGGCGACGAGGGGTAGGGCGAGGGGATTCATCCCCCTGATGATGGGGCGTCGACCGCTGATCGAACAGGGTCGGCGTCTCTCGTCGTCAGTCGTCGTCCTCGTCGCGGTCGATCAGCTCGAACTCGCGGAGCTGCCAGGGCGTGAACGCGAGCGACCGCGACGCCCGCACGCGGATCGCCTGCCCGCCCCCGTCGATCGGCACGTAGCGAGCTTCGACGCTCCGCCCCAGGAGGCCGACCTCGCTGTCCGCGCCGAGCAGCCTGTACTCGTCCGGGTCGTGGCCAAAGGTCGAGATGCACTCCTTGGCCTCGTCGAAGCCCGCTCCGTCGAAGGCAATGATCGCGTTGTTGACGACCCACAGCGCCGCAACCGCGGCGAGAGCACCCGTTAGCTTCTTGCGCGACATCGGAGCCTGGTTCAGGCGCCGCCCACCGTCGACGCGTTCGGCGTTTCGCCCGCGGCCTCTTCGATCATCCACGCGTCGCGCGTCCCGGCGAGAGCGCGACACACCTCGTCGTAGTTCGAGATCTTGTCGCGCAGCGGCGCGGGGTTCTGGCGGCGCGTGCGCTCGCGAAGGAGCTCGCCGGGCGGCACGCCGAGCTCGGTGAGCAGCTCGTCGATGCCGCGGCGCGCGACGATGTCCTGGAAGTCGAGCCAGGTGAACGACTGTCCCGTCGAGGCGCCGATCGATCGCATGAGCCGACCGTACACGCGACGCTTCCGCGTGTAGCCCCGAAACTGCCGAAGGTCGATCTCGATCGTCTCGGGCCCCTTCTTCGCGTCCTTCTCGGGATCGCTCTTCCCCTCCGCGCGCGCGAAGTCGATCCACGTGCGTGTCTTCTCGGCGATCAGCGACGAGACGAGGCTCTCCAGCGTGTTGTTGCGCGTCAGGAAGACCTTCTTGACGCTGCGATTGAACAGCAGCCCCCAGAACGCCGACCGCGAGTCGTTGATGCACAGCTTGAAGCCGACGGCCTTCGCGCCCCGCGGCTCGCCGTACACGCGGTCGAGGAAGCGGTCGGGCGCCGCGTCACGCTCGGCGGCGGTTCCGAAGTCGAACGCCTCGGCCCCCTCTCGAACGGACAGGGAGGGGTGCGGCGCCTCGGGATTGAACAGCTCGTGGTGACAGAGGACGTCGGGGTGGCTGTCCAGGAGCGCCGCGAGCAGGTTCGAGCCCGTCCTCGGCGTGTAGAGGAGGACGAACGGCTTGTGCCCGTAGCTCCCGAAATCGGAGGAGAGGATGCGACGAATGGACGGCATGGCCGGGCCGGAGAGGGCCTCGCGTGCGGCCGGAAGCGCCGCGACGGCGGCAAACACTACCCAGGTCTCAGGGCGCGCAGCGGGGCCGAAACGGGAATCGATCTCGGGACGAGGCGGGCCGGGCAGGGGAGGTTCAGGTCCCGCGACGCGCCGGCCGATCCGGCATGGGTGTGGGCCGAGCCCCCGTTCCGAAGATGGGATCCACGACACTCTTCCTCGCCGCCGCTGCGCTCGCGGCCTCCGCGTCGGACGAGACGCGCTTCTCGCTCGCCGCAGAGTGGTCGCCGATCGCCAGGTCGGCGTACGGCTTCCACCTCGACGTCCAGAGCGGGCTCGGCGACGTGCTCGATCCGGGCCCTTCGGTCCCGCTGCGGTCCTACGACTGGGACGCGGTCGCGCCGCTGCTGCCGCCCGACCGCGCAGTCGTCGGCGACGTGTGGGAGCCGGACGTCGCGCCGATCGTCGAGATCCTGCGCCAGCTCGACCCGAGCGCGAGCGCGGTTCTTCATCACCACCACGCTCCGGTCCCCTCGAGCGACCCGACGAAGCTCCCGGAGCTCGGCCCGCCGCTTCCGAGCGCACCGCTCGGCGTACGGGCGACTCTGCTGGCAGGCGGACCGATCGTCGACGTCCTGCTGCGCGCCCACGTCGAGTTCCACCTGGAGGATCGCGCCGTCTACTACACGCCGGGGCAGTTCGAGGGACGCCTGGTGTTCGACCGCGAAGCGCAGCGCGTCGTCGCGTTCCACCTCGCCGTTCCCGACCGGGACTCGAACGTCGACATCAACGTCGAGGAGGGCTTCGGACGCGCGGGCATGGTCGACATCGGCTACGTGCCGCGCCTCGGCGTCCGAACGAAGGCAATCCCGCCGGAGCGCGACCCCGCAACCCTCGATGAAGCGCGGCTGCGACTGCGGCGAGCGTTCTACGCCTTCGCCAGGATCGACTGGCTGCCGCTCGACGACGCCGTCCTCGAGTCCGAGCGAACGGGGAAGCCACTCCACGTCGTCGTCCTCTTCGGGACGCTCGACGACGAATCCTGCTGAGGCACGGGCCTCGTGCTGAGGGCGGGTCCGCTCTCCGAACACTCCCGGCTGCTCGACGAGACCTTCGTCAACGCGTGGATCCTGATCCAGGACGCGAAGGCACTCGCCGCCGACGAAGACGGCGCGCCGAAGGCCAGGAGCATCGCCGCGTCACTCGCGGACGCGTACCTGGGCCCGATCAGCTCCCACGTCGTCGACCCGGACGGTGCGCTGCGCTCGACCTACCGCGGCAACTCGTTCCTGGAAGGGGCGAGCTACGAGGCGTTCTTGCGCAAGGCAGGCGAGTAGGGCGATTACCCGCTCCGCGCGCAGGCGTCGACGAACGTCGTGGCCAGCGCAGGATTGGATCCGAAGTGCAGGTGGACGTAGCTCGCCTGCACTCCGCCCTGCGCGAAGCCCGCAAGGCTCCCGTCGCCGAGCACCCATGCGTTCGCTTCGGGACCGCTGACGATCGCGCTCCTGTGGAAGCGATGGCCGCGTGCGCGCGTGCCCTCTGGCCAAGGGCCGCCCGCCCCGCGGGACTCCACCTCGGCGTAGCCCAGCGTGAGGCGGTCCGACATCGCGGTCGCGATCGGCAGCACGCCCGCCATGCGATGCTCGATCCCCTCGACGACGAGGGTCTCCCCCAGCCACATCAGGCCTCCGCACTCGGCGTGGATCGGTCGACCCGACGCCGCGAATCGGCGCAGCGCCTCCAGAAGACGCCGGTTGGACGCCAGCCGACCTGCGAAGAGCTCGGGGTAGCCGCCGCCGAGGTAGAGACCGTCGAGGCCGTCGGGGAGCGGGTCCTCCAGACTCGAGAACTCGACCAGCTCGGACCCCGCCGCGCGCAGGGCGGCCAGGTTGGCCTCGTAGTAGAAGGCGAACGCATCGTCGCGCGGCACGCCGACTCGCGCGCGAGCCGGTCCATCGTGGGAGCGGAGGAAGTCGAGCTCTGACTCCCGAGCCTCGGGCGGCCTCCGAGCCGCCCGTGCAGCCGCGAGCAGCGCGTCGAGGTCTACGGCCTCCTCCAATGCGTCCGCGAGGCGCTCGAGGCGCGACTCTCCGTCCATCTCGCGCGCCTGGACCAGTCCCAGGTGACGCTCGGGGAGGTGCAGCTCCGGATCGTGACGGAGTGCCCCGAGCACCTCCAGGACACCGAGCGGCTCGATCGCCTCGCGAAGCCAGTGGGAGTGCGCCGCGCTCGCGACGCGGTTGAGCAGGACGCCGGCGAAGGCGAGATCGGGATCGAACTTCGCAAAGCCGAGCACCGTCGCGCCGGCGCTGCGAGCCATGGCGAAGCAGTCGAGGACGAGCACGACGGGCGCGTCGACCCACTTGGCGATCTGCGCGGTGCTGCCGGCCTCGCTCGCTCCGTCGAAGCCGTCGAAGAGCCCCATCACGCCCTCGATCACCGCGACGTCAGCGTCCCGCGCGCCCTCGTCGAAGATTGCACGGTTGGCGCCGGGCTGGAGCATCCAGCCGTCGAGGTTGTGGCCGGTTCGGCCCGCCGCGACCGCGTGGTGGCCCGGGTCCAGGTAGTCCGGCCCGACCTTGTAGGGCGCGACGCGAAGACCGCGCCGCGCGAAGGCTCGCATCAGTCCGAGAGACACGGTCGTCTTTCCCACGCCCGAGTGGGTCCCGGCCACGATCAGTCGCGGGACGCGATCGACGCTCATCGATCGACTCTGCGCACTCGCTCGGGAGCGAGCGCAGTCGGAAGGTCGCCGAAGACCTCCGGGTGGAGCGTGTGCGCGAGGATCTCCAGGCCGGTCGCGAGGTGCTGGCACGGCGCGTTCAGATACTCGTCGCGAACCGGCACGACGCGACCCTCGCGGACCGCGCGCAGATCGCCATACCCCGGCCGCGCGGCGAACTTCGCAGGATCGGAGCGCCCGATCGCTCCGCACCAGGCCATCACGACGACGTCCGGGTCCGCGTCGACGACCTCTTCCGGCTCCAGGACGCGCGCGCCTTCGATCACCATCTCGCCGCCGGCTGCGTCGACGAGCTCGCTGACCCAGAGCGGGCTCGACATGACCGGCTTCATCCAGACCTCGCAGTAGACGCGGGGACGGGGGCGATCCGCGACCGCCCGCCGGATCTCCTCCATGCGGGAGCGCAGGCCTTCGACCAGTGCGAAGGCCTCGTCGTGCCGTTCGAGCGCGGCGCCGATCGTCAGCATGTCGGTGAAGACCTCGGACAGCGTCCAGGGCGCCGTCGCGAGGAACCGAAGGCGACGCTCCACCAGCGCGGCTACGACCTCTCCGCGGTAGGGAGCGGCTCCGACCACGAGGTCGGGCTCGAACGCTGCGACCTCGTCCGCGGACGCCGACCAGCAGTCGCCGACGAGCGGGATCCCGGCCACGACGGGCGTCAGCCTGGCGCAGTCCTTGGTCACGGCGACCAGTCGATCAGTGGCGCCGAGGGCGTCGATCACGGCCGTCGTGCTGGCGGACAGCGAGACGATACGACCGAGGTTCTTCATCGCTGTGACGTCTGCATCCTGGCGGAGGCGCAACGTTCTACCACGCCGCGCGTCGGCGCCGCAGGGCGGGATTCCTGTGCGATCGCCGTTGTCGATCTGCGGTCGGTGCCGTCTCTTCGGGCGTGAGCCCTGACCCCGAGACCGCCTGGAACGACCAGGTCGCATGGCTGCAGCGCCTCGCGCGGCGGCTGGTACGCGACGAGTGTCTCGCGGACGACATGGCCCAGGAGGCGGTCCTCGCCGCCCTCCGCGCCGGTCGCGCGGACGCGCCTCGGGCCTGGTGGATCGGCGTCGTCCGCAACCTCGCGCGCGACGAGGCGCGCAGCGCCGGCCGCCGCCGCGCGCGGGAGGAGAGCGTCTTCCGCGCGGCCGACGCCCCTCCGACGCACGAGGTCGTCGGGGAGGCCGAGGCGCAGAGGCGGATCTCCGACGCGGTCCT
>JBCCSK010000196.1:0-10727 GCA_039200205.1 Planctomycetota bacterium | reverse complement strand
GGTTAGGGCCGCTCGACGCTCGCCGCCAATCGGTCGCGCAGGGAGGCGAGTCGCGCGTCGGGCTCCGGTTCGACCGGGTCGCCGTCGTAGCCGACGAACGCCTGCGCGAGCTCGTCCGCCGACGCGCGTCGTACCGCGGCGGCGGCCTGGAGAGCCGCTCCGACGGCCGCGGTCTCCGTTTCGGCGACGACGCGCACCGGGACGCCGAAGAGCGTCGCAAGAAGGCTCTGCCACACCGGGTTCCGCGCTGCGCCACCCACGAGCCGCACCTCGGTCGGCGCGATCCCCGACGAACGCATGCGGTCGAGGCCCGCCGCGAGGTTCAGCGACACCCCCTCGAGCGCCGCGCGGTAGAGCACGCCGGCATCGAACGAGCCCAGGCGCAGGCCCGTGAGCGTCCCCGTCGCGTTCGGCAGGTTCGGGACGCGCTCGCCGACCAGGAACGGCACGAACAGCTCGTCCCCCATCGACGCCTTACGCGCCGCGTTCGTCAGCTCGTCGTGGTCCTTCCCGGTGAGCCCGCAGATCGCCTCCAGCGGCTCCGTGCAGTTCATCACGCACAGGAGCGGCAGGTGTCCAGCCTCCGACGTTCCGACCCGCGGACTCGACGCGCGGAACGCCGCGACGCCGCCCGTCGGATCGAGAACGGGCTCGTCGGAGAACGCGAACAGCGTCCCGGAAGTACCGAGGCTGCACACGACGACGCCAGCGCGCGTCGCGCCCGCGCCGATCGCACTCATCATGTTGTCGCCGCTGCCGGCGGAGATGGGCGTGCCCGGGCGGAGGCCGAGCTGTTCGGCCGTGCGCGGGACCATCTCGCCGGCGACCGCATCGCACGGAACGAGCCGCGGCACGCGCTCGGCGAGGCCGGGAGCGGTCGCCTCCATCGCGGCCTCGTCGTACCGCCCGGTGATCGGATCGAGGTACCCGGTCCCCGACGCATCCCCGACCTCGGTGTAGAGCTCGTGCGCCATGCAGGCGTTCAGGAAGTCGTGCGGCAGCAGCACGTGGCGCGTCCTCTGCCAGATCTCCGGCTCGCGGTCCGCGATGTAGCGCAGCTTCGGCCCCGTGAATCCGGCCGGGATCGGCTGGCCCAGCTGCTCGCTCAGCCGCGCCGCCTCCTCCGCCGCGGACGTGTCGCACCAGAGCTTCGCGGCGCGCAGCACGCCGAAGTCCTCGCCGAGCAGCACCGCCCCGTGCTGCTGGCCCGAGACCCCGACGCCGCGCACCTCGTCGCCGCGCCCGACGCGCTTCGTGACGGCGGCGGCGGCCTCGAGCCACGTCTTGGGCTGCTGCTCGGCGTGCCCCGGCGGCAGCCCCTCGATCAGTCCGTAAGCCTCTGACGCGCGCGCCACGACCTCGCCCGCGTCGACGTCGACGAGCACGGCCTTCGTGCTCTGCGTCCCGACGTCGATCCCGAGGAAGAGCTCGCGCTCCCCGCTCAACCGCGCACCCCCATCATGTGCTCGACGAGGATCTGGTCGAGTCGCTCGTAGCCGAGGCCCTTGACGCCGAGAGCCTCCGCGTCGATGTCGAGACCGCGGAGCCGCTCCGCGCGATCCTTCGAGTAGCCGCTGCCCACGTCGACGAGATCGCTCTCGTCGTTCACGGCGAGGATCTCGCGCACCTCCGGATCCGCGTCGAACGCCGCGGCGCGCGCGGCGAGCATCTTGTAGGTCCGCATGCAGCCGCTCGCGAACTCCCAGACGCCGGCGTCATCCTCGGTGCGGTACGCGTGCGCATCGAAGTGCCGGGGGCCGGCGTAGCGCGGTCCGCCGCCGGTCCCCTCCAGCAAGCGGACGAGCAGGAACGCCTGCTTCAGGTCCTCGGATCCGAAGCGCAGGTCCTGGTCGTAGCGACCGATGCGCTGACCGTTCAGGTCGATGTGGAACAGCTTCCCGCACTCCATCGCCTGCGCGACGCCGTGCACGAAGGAGAGGCCCGCCATCGTCTCGTGCGCGACCTCGGGGTTCACGCCGACCATCTCCTCGTGCTCCAGCGTCGAGATGAAGTGCAGCATGTGCCCCGTCGTCGCCAGGTAGATGTCACCGCGCGGCTCGTTCGGCTTGGCCTCCAGCGCGAAGCGCAGGTCGTAGCCCTGGTCCTTGACGTAGCCGCACAGGAAGTCGAGCGCGTCGCGGAACCGGGCGAGCGCGACGCGCGGGTCGCGGCAGGCGTCGGCCTCGGTTCCCTCGCGGCCGCCCCAGAAGACGTAGGTCGTCGCACCGAGCTCGACGCCGAGGTCGATGGCGTCCATCGTCTTCCGCAGCGCGAAGGCGCGGACCGCCGGGTCGTTCGCCGTGAACGCACCGTCCTTGAACGCGGGCTGGGAGAAGAGGTTCGTCGTCGCCATCGGGCAGACGACCCCGGCGTCCTCCATCGCCGCCTTGAAGTCGCGCACGATCGCGTCGCGTTCGGCGGCGGAGCTCCCGAAGGGCACCAGGTCCTCGTCGTGGAGGTTGACGCCAAACGCTCCGATCTCGCCCAGCTTGCGGACGATCCGGCAGGGGTCCGGCGCGGCGCGGACGGGGTGGCCGAACGGGTCGCGGCCGGGGTTCCCGACCGTCCAGAGGCCGAAGGAGAAGCGGTCGTCGGGCGTCGGGTCGAAGGCGCTCATGCGCCCGACTGTACGCCCGGCGGGCCCCCGAAAAAGTGGGCCCCCGCGGCTCCTGCCGTGCCGCGGGGGCGCCGTCTCTCTCTCCTCGAGCCGGTGACGGGACGGTGCCCCGCCGGATACCTGAGGTGGCGGAGCGCACCGCCAGAGAGGAAGTGTCCGCGCGACGCCGAATCGTCTCCGATGATCCGGAAAAATATGTCCCGGACCCGCGCCGCGCGCCTCTGTTCAGAGAATGTACGAGTCGTCGCGCTCGGCTTCGCCCTTCAGCTTCACCTTGTGCTTCTTGAGGGCGGCCTTGAAGACCTCCTCGTCGAACTCGGCCTTCTCGTCGTCGAGCTGGACGACGATCTCGGTCCCGACGAAGACGTCGGCGACGTCCTCTCCCATGGTCTTGAGCAAGGTCGCACGGACCTTGCGGGCGCTGTCAGCTCACGTGAGGCCGGGGGTCTTGGCGACGTAGGCCGCACCGGCCCGGTCCCGCTCCTCGCTCTTCAGGCTGACGAACTTCAGCCCCTTCTTCTTGAGGGCTTCGGCGACGACCTTCTCGTCGACCTTGGCGTCCTTCTTCAGCGTGAAGGTCGCTCGGGTCCCGGTCATGAAGAGCCGGTCGATGTCGTCCTCGATCACCTTGAGGGCCGCACGGGCCTTCTTGCCCGCGCTTCAGCCCTTGCCCGAGGACTCCAGGACCCAGACGGTGAGCTTTGTCTCCTTCTGGTCCTTCTTCTTGTCGTCGTCCCGCTTCGTGTCGTCCTGCTTGCGGACCTCCTGGGCCGAAGCGGGGTCGGCGACCGCGAGGGTCGCCGCCCCGACGGCGCCGAGGCCGAGCAGGGTCGAGGCGAGGAACAGGGTGGGTTTCATTCTGAGGGCACTCCGTGCGTGGGAGGGTCGTTGGGCCCGATGGCGAGGCCGGGGCTGCTGCGGCGAATCATCGCCTTCTCGGTGCGCTTTTCGCGGGTCGAGGCGGGTTCGATTCGTAAAAGCGGCGTGCCTGCGCCCCGCGGCCCCGCCCTCGCGGGCCCGGGGTAGTGTTGAGCTGCGCCGAACTGCCAACCGCCTCCACCTGCCGCCAGGACGCCATGACCGATCGCAGCTCCGCCCTCCTCCTCTGGTTCTCGGAGGTGGGCAAGGACGATGCCGACCTCGTCGGCGGCAAGGGAGCATCGCTCGGCGAGCTCTACCGCGAGCTCGTCCCGCGCGGCGTCCGGGTCCCCAACGGGTTCACCACGACCGCCTTCGCCTACCGGCGGTTCCTGGAGGCCGAGGTGCCGCGCGAGGCCTGGATCGGCGTCCCCGAGGCCGACGGCCTCCCCCGCGTCCGGCTGGAGGCCGTCCAGCAGCCGACGCTCGCCGAGGCGCTGCGGGCCTGCTCGCGCCAGGCGAACACGAACGACCACCTCGAGATGCACGCGCGCACGAAGCTCGCGCGGGACATCGTCGTGGCGACCCCCATCCCGGCCGACGTCGAGTCGGCGCTCCTCTCCGCGTACCGCGACCTGTGCGGCGAGTACGGCGCCGAGGTCGACGTCGCCGTCCGCTCGTCGGCGACGGTCGAGGACTCCGAGGAGGCGAGCTTCGCCGGCCAGTGCGAGAGCTACCTCAACGTCCACGGCGAAGAGGAGGTCCTGCGGCGCTGGAAGGAGTGCTGCGCGAGCCTCTTCACCGAGCGCGCGGTGTCGTACCAGCTGACGAAGGGCCTCGATCCGCTCGACGCGTCCCTCGCGGTCGTCGTGATGAAGATGGTCCGCAGCGACCTCGCGACGTCCGGCGTGATGTTCACGCTCGATCCCGACTCCGGCCACCGCGGCGTCATCCACATCTCCTCGAGCTACGGGCTCGGAGAGCTCGTCGTGCAGGGCAGCGTCTCCCCCGACCACTTCACCGTCTGGAAGGAGGGGCTGCGCCGCGGCTACTCGGCGATCGTCCACCGCCACCTCGGCGCGAAGGACGTCGCGATGGTCTACGCGTCGCAGGGCGGCACGAGCACGGAGAGCATCGACACCTCGTCCGCGCGACGGCGCCAGTGGTCGCTCACGCGCGAGGAGATCGCCGAGCTCGCGCGGATGGCGATGACGATCGAGGAGCACTACGGCCAGCCGATGGACATCGAGTGGGCCAAGGACGGGCGCAGCCAGGACCTGTTCATCGTGCAGGCCCGACCGGAGACCGTGCACGCGCGCTCGAAGCCGAACGAGATCGTGCGCTACGCGATGCCGTCGGGGCTCGTGCCGCAGCTCGTCGCCGACGGCCGCGTCGTCGCCGAGGGCCAGGCGGTCGGAACGCGGATCGGCGCAGGCCGGGTCCGGCTCTATCGCTCCTATGAAGAGGTCATCCTCAAGAAGAGAGCGCTGCGCGAGCGGCTCTCGCGCGGCGAGAAGCTCGAGGACATCCCGCCCCTCGAGCGCGTCTTCGACCGCGGCGACGTCCTCGTCACCGAGATGACGACGCCCGACTGGGAGCCGCTCATGAAGGACTCGTCGCTGATCGTGACCGAGAAGGGCGGGCGCACGTCGCACGCCGCGATCATCGCGCGCGAATTCGGGATCCCCGCGATCGTGGGCTGCGAGGACGCGACGAAGAAGCTCGC
Organism: Planctomycetota bacterium; assembly: GCA_039200205.1. Classification (GTDB taxonomy): domain Bacteria; phylum Planctomycetota; class UBA1135; order UBA1135; genus Saltatorellus. The sequence continues at coordinate 5,526 of JBCCSK010000196.1, read as the reverse complement.
CGCGCTGGAGACGGTCACCGGCACCTGCGCCGAGGGCGACACTGCGCTCGTCTTCGAGGGCGTCCACCCCTACGAGATCGAGCGCACCGAGATCGACACGTCGGTCGAGCTGGAGACGAAGATCAAGCTGAACGTCGGCTTCCCCGCGAAGGCGCTGTCCGACAGCCAGCTGCCGGTCGACGGCGTCGGCCTCGCGCGCCTCGAGTTCATCCTGACGAGCGAAGTGGGCGTCCACCCGCTCGCGCTGCTCTACCGCCAGGAGCTCCAGGACTTCCTGGAGAGCGGTCGCGTCGCGCCCGAGCTGGAGCGCTTCCGCGAGCGCCTCGAGTCCGAGAGCGAAGAGGAGCTGCGCGGCCTCGTCGGCGCCATCGACCGACGCACCGCGACCTACGCCGACAAGCGACAGTTCTTCATCGACCGCGTCATGGAGGGCGTCGGCCTGATCTGCGCTGCGTTCCACCCGCGGCCGGTGCTCGTGCGCCTCTCGGACCTGAAGTCGAACGAGTACCGCGAGCTGCTCGGCGGCCGCATCTTCGAGCCGGTCGAGGAGAACCCGATGATCGCGTGGCGCGGCGCGAGCCGCTACGTCGACCCGGACTTCCTCCCCGCGTTCGAGATGGAGTGCGACGCGCTGCGACTCGTCAAGCGACGCCTCGGGCTCGAGAACCTCGAGCTGATGGTCCCGTTCTGCCGAACGCCGGAGGAGGGCGCCGCCGTCCAGCAGCTGCTCGCCGACCGCGGCCTCGGCCCGGAGGCGGGCGTGAAGCTCTTCCTGATGATCGAGCTGCCCAGCAACGTCATCGAGGCCGACCGCTTCATCGAGGCGATGCACCTCGACGGAGGCTCGATCGGCTCGAACGACCTCGTCCAGACCGTCTACGCGGTCAGCCGCGACGACCTGGAGGGCTACCAGCACCCGGTCGACGCCCGCTCCCCCGCGGTGAAGTCGCTGATCCAAAGCGCCGTCCGAACCTTCCGCGACCGTGGCCTGCAGATCGGCATCTGCGGTCAGGCGCCGAGCGACCACCCCGAGGAGGTGCCGCGGTTCCTCGTCGAATGCGGCATCAGCTCGATGTCGGTGACTCCGGACACGGCGCTTCAGGTGCGCGTGGCGGTGGCGAAGGTCGAGGCGGAGAGGCGGAAGCGCGAGGCGGGGCCGACGAAGTCGGTCGTGGCCTGAGCGGCAGGCGCGCGAAACGCCGTTCAGACTCCAGCGGGAACGGTGGCCCCCACCGTGACGGCGATCGTTCGATCCTCGGCGTCGCCCTGCTCGACCTCGTAGTTCCCGACCGGGACGTGGCAGAGGAGAGCGCCGCCGTTCGTTCGATCGATGCGCAGCAGGTCGGTCTCCCGCCAGTCGCTGAGCGTCGCGCCGAACTCCACCGAGCGTACGTGGACGAGTGCAGCGTCGTCCGTCACTCGTATCACGCCCGTCGTGCGCGCAACCACCAGGTTTCGCCCCGGCAGCAGGTCCAGCTCGGGCGTCGGCGTCCAGTAGCCGTCGAGCGAGACGCGCGCCCGCGCTCGACTGGCCGCGACGAGGTGGAGCGCTGCTGTCGTCCCGTCGGCCCGAGTCCGCTGGAAGTAGAACGGGAACCCGGAGAGCGCGCCGAGGAGGTCGACCTCGACATTGGCGAGCGGCGCGCTCGACGTTCGGACCTCGACGAACGTGCGATGGAGCGGCGCCAGTTCGAACGGGACCACCGCCTCCGCGCCGTCGAGCTGAACCGGGCAGTCGAGCGCGAGGATCTCGCCCTCGGCGAGATAGCCGCAGAGCGCGCCGCGCCCCCCTTCGAGCCTGGCGGCCGGAACGAGCCCCTGCTCGTCAGAACGACCCCCGAGCAGCCAGGCCGTGTCGTCGGGGACGGGACGGATCTCGCACTCGAACCCTTCGACGGCGGCACCTGACTCGTCCGTCACCAAGAGACTCATCGGCGCCGCGTCGACATGGAGCGTGCACGTCGTCCGCCCGGCCGGCTCGAGCGCGATCCGCCGCGCGGCCCAGGTGATCGGCTCGCCCGTCTCCGTCGTCTCGAGCGACACCGTCGCGTGCTCCGCCTGCACCGAATAGAAGACCGCGGTCGTCGGACCAACGACATCGTCACCGACCTTCACGGCGTCCCCGTTCCCTGCGCGGAAGGAGACCCCGAGGAACGCCGATCCGCCGGCGAGCTGTTCGAGGATCTCAGGCGCGATCTCCAGCTGTACGGCAAGCTCGCGCGGCCCGCCGACTTCGATGCGATGGACGGCATCGGGATCGGGGAGTCCCGCGTCGAGGTACCGGACACTCGACCGCAGTCCCGGGTAGTCGACCTTGATGTAGAGCGGAAGCCCGTACCAGCCGAGGCCGAGAGTCGCTCGACCCGCTTCGTCGAACGGGACGGGTGTCCCCGTGTGCGTGAGGGCCACGGAGAAGTCCGTCGCGTCGAGCCAGTGCTCCCGATGCACGAGCTCGAAGTTCACCGGGCGCGAGATCGGCAAGTAGAACGCCTCCAGTTCGACGAGTCCCGTCTCGCGCGCCGCTTCGACCTGGCTTCCCGGATAGTCGAAGACCGTCTCGGACGCGGCGTACCCCTCGGCTCGGCCAATAAGGCGCCATCGCCCGGGGGTCAGCCCGGGAAAGCGCGCCTGCCCGAGAGCGTCCGACGCGATCTCGCGGACGGCGGGTCCGGGCCAAGCTCCCTCGACGTCGACTCGCTCGATCGACACCTGCGCGCCCTCGATCGGCTCTTCCGTGTCGGCGTCGAGCACGGGGAATTCGAGGTCGAACGGGTAGGGAGTCTCGAGAACGACGGTCTGTGGCTCGACGTCGACCGTGAAGGACACGGTGGCGCCCATTCCGAGCTCGGCAGCGTGGAGAGCTGCGACGTAGTCGCCTCGTTCGAGGTCGATCGGCATCTCTGAGATGCCTTCGGGGACACGTATGGCCCGATCGACGGCAGCGCGGATCTCGTGCAGCAGCAGCTCGACAGTGTCAGGTCGACCTGCAGGGGACTGGAAACGGAAACTGACAGTGAGTCGATCCGTACCAGTGCCCAGCGTCTCACTCGCTGACGCTGTCGACTGGCCTTGCTTGTCGTCAGACTCGACCGGTACTTCGATTCGCTCCTCCGCGGCACGAGTCTCGACGAGGAGTGGATCGCTTGATTCCGGTTTCGGAGCTCCACCTTCGGCCCCAGCGACGTCGGTGTCCGCAACGCGACCAAGGTCAAGCTCAGCATCCCTCTCTTCGCTCGATCGGGTGATGAACGCAACGACTGCGACTGCGACCACGATGGCGCTGATCGCCGCAAAGCTCCAACGCATCGCCACGCTACGGTCCCGGGGCACGCTGCTCCTCGCCCCGACTCTGCGACATTACCCGTCGCCTCGGTCCGACGGCCCCCCCTCCGACAGTCGTCGACCTCGCGGCAGTGTCGTCGCTGAGGGCCTCGCGGTGTGAAGAACAGGAGGGGACGCGCTCTGATGCACGCGCTCCCACGTGCACGAGGAACCCGCAGCCGATCATTGCCAAGAGTAGGCGTCGTGCCATCGCGCCCGAGTGTATCCGGTCGTTGCGACGGTGCAGAGGAAGCTCATGGCACGGTCCGCATCGCGCGCTCCAAGTCTATTCGTACGCAGCCTCAAGGAGCGAGCGACGAGTTTCGACTGGTGCTCTGGTTCCTCGTCGAGCATGCGCTCCAGGAACCACTCCGCGTCCGTGCGACGGCCGTTCGCTCCAGCATGGAGTGCTCCAGCCGCAAGAGCTGAGCGACGAACGGGCGCAGCGCGGGAACGAACGGTCGTACGGTACGTGTCGTGGGCCGATGCGCCAGCACCTTGCCACTGTTCATAGAGAGCGGCCCAGAGGAAGACCTGTGCGCCGTAGTCGTCTGGCGAATGGCGTTCGATTGCATCTTGCAGGACGCGCCGGGCCATTCGCATGTCGCCTGTCACGAAGCACACGCCGAGTACGGTGCCGAATGCGTCCACGTCGTCCGTCAAGTGGAGCAGGACGCTTCCTTCCAACGTTGCGGCAGCGTCGAATCGGACGAGCGCTCGACGACTCGGCATCGGCCGAAACGACCGTTGCCAGAAGGCCTCGTATCCGTCACCGGCGTCGAGTACGAACGCCGACGATCTCGGGTGAGCGTCAATGAAGGACTGGAGCGAACGGCGCAGGCGGTCAGCTGATCGCTCCCGGGCCGTCCGCGTGCTGTACATGAGTACACCGCGGCGTAGCGCTTCGGCGACCGGCGTGCAGCTCGGATGAGAACATCCTCGTGCCTCGTCAAGCATCACGGAAGACTCGCTGAATCAGCGCTCGAAACGACGTGTTCGGCTCCTCGAGTGGTGTGTCCGCTGGGGCCGCGTCGATCTCTCGCTGGAGGTACGAGAATGACTCCGATCGCTCGATGGCCAAGAAGACCCCGTAGCGCGCGCCCCTCGACAGAGAGTGGAAGTGCTGAATGAGCAGCGGGACACGACCCTCGTCGATGCCGAACACATCGGCACAGCTCGCCACGTAGGCGGCAGTCGTTGGGTCGCCCCAGCGATCCGGTCCATGAGCGAACTTCAGAGCCTCCGCCTCGGCAAGGGCATCCCATTCGGCGACGAGTGACACGTCATCAAGACCGAGAAGCTCGGAGTCGGCTGTGAGCGTCGCTATGGCGCGCTCGACGACGGCATTCGGCGGCGCGAGCAGAGCGGCCTCGAAGAGCAGGTGCTCGACTCGACGGCGAAGAACGTCCGTCAGTTCGGGCGGGCGAGTTGTGTCCGTGGAACGGACCAGCCCGCGGACGGCAACGGCGATCGCGGTCGGTTCAGAAAGAGACATTGCACTGGTCTACCAATAGGCGGCCAGATCGCCAGTCGGGGTGCCGTGGCGCCCCCTGGGGCCGCCCCCCGAGGCTCGATTCAGCGGTTCTGACCACGGAAAGGTGGCGCAGGAGCACCCGGGCTCGACAACTGACTGTTATAGTGATATATAACACCTGCGATGCCGCCGCTCCACTTCCACGTCTCCCCCGACGACGACGCCCCGATCTACCGGCAGATCGTCCGGCAGGTCGTCGGGGGGATCGCGTCGGGGGCACTGGAGCCCGGGGAGCGGCTGCCTTCGCTGCGGGCGCTGGCCCAGCAGCTCGTCGTCGCGCCCCTGACGGTCAAGAAGGCGTACGACGTCCTGGAGGCCGACGGGGTGATCGAAACGCGGCGCGGGCAGGGGACGTTCGTGGGCGAGCGGGCGGCGCTGTCGACGCGCGACGCCGTCGAGCGGGTTCGGCCGCACGCGCGACGGGTCGCGCTCGAGGCGGACGTGGCGGGGCTCGACGAGGACGCGCTGGCGGCGCTGATCGCTGAGGAGAGCGAGGCGCTCCGGAAGGAGCGCAAGACGCGAGGAGAGGCTTCATGAATGCACTCGAGCTGAAGGAAATCGTCCGCGTCTACGAGCGCGGTGTGCGCGTCCTCGATGGGATCGACCTCGTCGTCGAGCCCGGGGAAGTCGTGGGGCTGCTCGGTGCCAACGGCGCGGGGAAGACGACGCTG
>JBCCSK010000195.1:0-10802 GCA_039200205.1 Planctomycetota bacterium | reverse complement strand
CCGCGACGAGGCGGTCCTCCACGACGCGATCGATCCACTCCAGGATCTCCGGCTGCTCCGGGGCGTCGCGGAGCTCGTCCGTCGGGAGGTCCCAGTAGCGCTGGATCCGGACTCCGTCGCGGGGGTTCCACGTGAGGACGGTGCCCGGAGCGAGCCGCTGGACGCCCACCCACGCGCTGTTCGAGCCGCCGACGTAGCCCTGGACGAGGTAGTCGAGCAGGGCCTCGCGGCGCATCTCGCGCTCCGTCGCCTCGGCGGCGAGGATCGCCTTCGGCTCGCTCGCGAAGAACAGCCCCTCGGCGGTCTCGCACCAATAGAGCGGCTTGATGCCGAGGCGATCCCGCGCGAGGACGAGGCGCGGCACGTCCGGATCGCGCCAGTCCGCGACGGCGAAGCCGAACATCCCGACGAGCCTCTTCGCGACGGCGAGGACGTCGCCGGGCGAACCGCTGTCGGCGCGCGCGTCGACGTGCGTCCTGTAGAGGTGCAGGATCGTCTCGATGTCCGAGCCCGTGGCGAACGAGACGCCGGTCGCCTCCAGCTCGTCGCGCAGCGCCCTGAAGTTGTAGACCTCTCCGTTCCCGACGACGGCGACCTCGCCGTCACGAGACTCGATCGGCTGATGACCGCCGGCAAGGTCGATGATCGAGAGCCTTCGGAAGCCGAGACCGACCGGTCCCCGCACGAGGTGTCCGTCGTCGTCGGGGCCGCGGTGGACGAGCGTCGCCGTCATGCGACGGAGCCGCGCCTCGTCGCCCTTCGGGTCGCTCGCGCGCGAAGCGGCGAGCGCGAATCCTGCGATTCCACACACGGCTGAACCTCAGTCGGGCTGGCGCGGAGCCGAGAATCCCCCGCCGCTGCCGCGGGCGATCGCGGGCGACAGGTCGGTCGTACGGAACCCTCGCCCGCGCGCCTGCTTCCGGTCGAAGCCGAAGTCCTCGCGTCGGGTCAGGCGACCCGGGGCGCCCCTGCGGCCCGTCGCCTGGAGGAAGGGCGCAGCCATCTCGGCTCTCGCGACGCGCTCCAGGACGAGCACGATCGCGAAGTAGTGGTAGATGAGGTCGAAGTGCGCGCGGTTCAGGAACGTACTCCCGAGCATGAAGACGGCGATCGCGCCCTCCAGCGCAGTGCAGTACGAGATGATCCAGCTGCGCTCGTAGACCCGCTTGGCCTCGCGGCGGAGTCGCTGGAGCGCGAGGACGGACGTCACGAGGAGCGTGACGTAGGCGAGGAACACCGGCGTCCCCGTCTCCGACCAGATCTGCAGGTAGCCGTTGTGGGCGACCCGCGTGCCGCTCTTCGTATCGACAAGCGTGCCGTAGTCGAGGTAGTAGCTCTGGAACTGATCGAACCCGACGCCGAGGAGCGGGTAGTCGCGGATCATCTGGCCCGCGACCCGCCACGCCTCGAGGCGCCCCATCGCGGATCCATCCGAGCCGACGTCCTTGAGCGTCTTGAGTCGCTCGAACACTTCGGGCGGGAGGAACATCAGCCCGACTCCCGCGGCGACCCCCATCAGCATCAGCCCGGCGATCCGGCTGCGTGAGCGCCAGACGAGGATGAAGGTCGCGAGCGAGAGGGACAGGAATCCGCCGCGCGAGCGGGTCGCGAGGATCGACAGCGCGGTGAACGGGACGAAGATCTTGAGCCAGCGCCGGTAGTACGGATTCACCTCGGACGTCGCGAGCCCGACGATGATCGGCACCGACATCGCGAGCGCGAGCGCGAAGTCGTTGTTGTCCGCGAGCATCCCGCCCGGGCCCTGGATGATGTACAGGCTGCCGCCCGACAGCACGGTCGCCACGCCGTTCTTCAGCCCGAAGAAGGCGAACGAGCCGCCGATCACCCACATCAGCGCGCGGAGGTGTTCGCGACGACGCACGACCATCGTCGTGAAGAGCGCGATGAAGATGATCTTGACGTACTCGACGTAGGGACCCGACGTGAACGCCTCCAGACCGATCGAGCGGAGCAGGCCGAGGAAGGCCCAGGCCGGCATGAACAGCAGCAGCCCCGTCCGGAACGACCAGATCGGCGGGTGCTTCTCGCGCTGGAAGGCGTACCCGACCACCATCGCGATCGCGACGTAGAACGACCATCGCTCGTAGCGCGCGAAGCCCCAGGCGAGGTCCTGGAGCCGCATGTACGCGAGCAGCGAGAACGTCAGCATCCCCGCGACCGGCCGCTTGAACGAGACCGGCAGCGCGCCGAGGACGAAGAGGGCGATGAAGAGGTCGCGCATCGGAGCTCAGGGGCGGGTGCGCCCCGCGTCGGACTCCGGGCCGTGGCTCACATCAACATTCGACGGAACTCGTCGATCGCGCGGACGAGGGAGTCGTTGAGCGCACCGGGCTTCTTCGCCCACGCCCAGGTCACGAAGCCCATACCGACGACGAAGGCCAGCGACCCGCCCGCGAGCAGAGCGCGAGCCAGCGCTCCCTTCGCGCGCTCTTTTCGCGTCCGAATCATGTTGATCGTCCCCAGCACGGGGTGCGGCATGACGCGATTGAGCTCGCGCGACGAGCGGAAGCAGTTCTTGCTGTACTCGACCAGCACGGCCAGCGCGAGGCCGAGGCCGAGACCGAAGATGATCGAACCGATCGAGATGATCCAGGGGTTGGGCGAGCTCGGCTTCGTCGGAGTCGTCGGCTCCTTGATGACGTCGAACGGGTTCCCTTCCTCGCTGTTGAGCGCGCGGATCTCGATCCGGAGATTGTCGACTCTCCGCTTGAGCGACTTGCTCGCCTCCTCGATCTCTCCCTTCTCCGCCTCCAGGACCTCCAGTGTCTTGAACGCGTCGTTCAGGCGCTGGGTCTCCTGCCGAAGCTCTCCCTTACGCTTGAGTTCGTAGTCGCGGCGCTTCCGCTTGTTCTCGATCCGCACCTCCAGGTCACGGATCTCCTCGGTCAGCTTGAGGCGGCTCGGATTCTGGAGGTCGACGCTCGAATCGAGGCTCGAACTATCGCGTTCGACGAGCTTCTCGTCGCGGCGCTTGCGGTAGCCGCGGATCTCCGCCTCGAGCATGGAGCGCGAGGTGTGGCCTGGGGCCCAGCCGCCAGAGTCGATCTTGAACTCGAGCTCCGCGATCTTGGCGTCGATCTGGTCGATCTCTCGCCCGATCGGGTCGTCGATGAGGATCTCGCTCTCGTCGACGTACACGGGGAGCCGGTCGCGCTTCTCGACGAGCTCGATGAGGAGGTCGTCCATCTCGAGGAGCTCGCCCTCGTATTGGGAGATCTTTCCGTCGACCTCGCCGGCCTCACCGAACGCCTTCGGCTGACGCTGGAGCATTCCGTCCGGGGTCTGGAGCGGCGGAGGGATCTGGTTCTCCGCGCGGATCTCGTTCTTTTGGGTCGCGATCTCTTCGAGGCGACGCCTGTTTCCCATCAGGGTCTCGTCCGTCTCCTGCTCCTCCTTCTCCTTCTGGCGAAGGTTGCGCTGGAGCACCTCCGTGGTCCAGCTCTCCTGGAGCGCCGTGAGGAACTCGACGGCGCGCTCTGCATCCGTGTCCTTGTAGGAGAGCTCCACGCTCGCCTGCCCCCCGGTCCGACCTCCAGTGTTGGCAGACACGGCGATGTCGGTGATGACGCGGTCGCGGTAGGCCTCCTTCTCCGGGTTGCCCAGCGATACGTACTCCCCCCATTTGAGCGCCTCGAGGACGGACGAGATGCGCTTCGGAGACTTGATATTGATCGCTGCGTTCTCGCCCTCTGCGGACGCCGCCGTCTCGCCGAGCTCTCCAGTCATCTGCCCGACGTTGAGCACGGTCACCTGGGACTCCGACACGTACTTCTTAGGAACGACGACCGCGAAGAACACCCCGATCGACCCGATCATCGCCGTCGGCACGACGATCCACCAGATCCGTTTGCGCAGGATGCGCAGGAACTCCTCGACCTGACTGGAAGCTTCGACTTCGACTGCCATCGCGTCAGAAGGGCACGAATCCGAACTGGTTGAAGCCCTGCGCCCCGCCCTGGTTGCCGCCGCGGAACCCGCGGTTGCCGAAGCCGAAGAAGGCCTGCGAGATCGCCTGGATGACCGTGGTGAACGGGTAGATCAGCTGGCGGATGAAGTAGCCGAGTTCGGCGAGGACCGTCGGCGGCACCCACACGATGTCGTTCTCCATCAGGCTGTAGTTGGTGCTCGTGTCGCCGCGCGTGATGTCCCAGTAGTTGACCGGGAGGCGCAGCGGGTCGTTCGGGTCGCCCCGGATCAGCATCACGCGGCCGAGGTTCGCCGAGTCGCGGTTCGGACTGGCCTCGACCAGCGCGTCGACGACCGTCTCGTTCCCGCGGAACTCGAACTCGCCGCCGCGGCGCACCTCGCCGAGGACCCAGAAGACCTTGCTGGAGGTCGTGATGTCGACGACGATCTCGGTCGGGTCGAGGTAGTAGACCGCGTACCGCTCGGTCAGCACCGCCTCCAGGTCCGAGCGCGTGTAGCCGGCGACGTGGAGCCGCCCCACCTCGGGCAGCAGGATCGTCCCGTCGATGTCGACGGTCGTCGTGAGAGTCAGCTCGGTGTGGAGCACGTCGGCGATACGCACGGTGTCGCCGATCGTGAGGTAGTTCTCCTCGAGGGCGTTGCCGGCGTAGCGGCGTCCGAATCCCTCCTGGTTCATGTACTGGAGGGACCGCTTGCTGGGCGCCGAGTGGCACGCGCACAGACCCAGGATTCCCGCCACGAGGACGAGGATCAGCGGGTGGCTCTGGAGGCCCAGGAGACGGGTCGGGCGGGGCTCTGTGCGGCGCATCGGGCGAGAGGAGCGTACGGCGTCCGGGGGGCTGCGGCGGGCCCCGCCTGGAAGATGGCGTGGACGCGCCGCGGTGGCGGTGAGATCCGAGACGGTAGATCGGCCGTTCTGGCCCCCAGGTTGACCCGTTCCGGGACGCTCTGGGGCCGGATGGACCGCCGACGCGGGCAGTCTACCCGCACGGGGTCGGAGGGAAACGGCCCCCGTCCTCGGGCCCTCACCGATCAGCCGTACTGCGCCGCGTAGTACTCCCGGTAGGCGCCGGAGCGGACGCTCCCGAGCCAGTCGTCGTTGTCGAGGTACCACTGGATCGTCAGGGGCAGCGCCTGGTCGAACGTGTAGCGGGGCCGCCACCCGAGCTCGGCCTCGATCTTGCCCGCGTCGATCGCGTAGCGGCGGTCGTGGCCCGGACGGTCCGTCACGTACTCGATCAGCGACTCGGGCTTCCCGAGGTGGCCGAGGATCTTCCGGACGATCTCGATGTTCGGGTACTCGTTGTGGCCGCCGATGTTGTACACGCCGCCGGCCTCCCCCTTCTCCAGCACGGCGAGGATGGCCTCGCAGTGGTCGCGGACGTAGAGCCAGTCGCGGACCTGCATCCCGTCGCCGTAGACCGGCAGCCCGCGGTCCTCGCGGGCGTTCGCGATCATCAGCGGGATCAGCTTCTCGGGGAACTGGTACGGACCGTAGTTGTTCGAGCAGCGCGTGATGAGCGCCGGGAACCCGTGGGTGTGGTGGGCGGCGCGGACCAGGAGGTCGCTGCCCGCCTTGCTCGCGGAGTAGGGCGAGTTCGGCGCGAGGGACGTGGACTCGGTGAAGAACCCCGTCTTGCCGAGCGAGCCGTAGACCTCGTCGGTCGACACGTGGACGAAGCGCTCGACCCCGCGGTCGCGGGACACGTCGAGCAGGACCTGGGTGCCCTTCACGTTCGACTCGACGAAGGGCATGCCGCTCTTGATCGAGCGATCGACGTGGCTCTCGGCGGCGAAGTGAACGACCTCGGACACGCCGCTCTCCCCTGCGGCATCGAAGGCCCGCACGACGTCGTCGGTCTTCGTGATGTCGCCGTGGACGAACGCGTATCCCTCGTCCTTCTCGACCGCCTTCAGGTTCTCGAGGTTGCCCGCGTAGGTGAGCGCGTCGAGGTTGACGACCTTCCAGTCGGGCCGGTCCTCGCGCAGCATCTGGACGAAGTTGCTGCCGATGAACCCGGCGCCGCCGGTGACGAGGACCGTTCGTGTCATTCGTTCTCGCTCCCGAGGTACGTGAGCAGGGCGTCCTTCCAGTGCGCGAGCGGCTCGCCCCGGAGCCGCTCGAGCTTCGAGCAGTCGAGCACGCTGTACGCCGGCCGCGGCGCCGGCCGCGGGAACTCTTCCGTGGCGCACGATTCGATCTGCACGCCCTCGATGCCGCTCGCCTCGATCGTCGCGACCGCGAGGTCGAACCAGGAGCACTCGCCTTCGCAGGCCGCGTGCCAGATGCCCGGCTCGCCGCCCCGAAGGACGTCCCACAGCGCGGGGGCGAGCTCGAGCGTCGAGGTCGGCGAGCCGACCTGGTCGGCGACGACCTTGAGGAACTCCCGCTCGCGCGCGAGGCGCTGCATCGTGTGCGGGAAGTGGCTCCCTCGCGGTCCGTACAGCCACTGGGTCCGCACGATGCGCGTGCCGTCCGGGTGCGCGGCGAGCGCCTGGCGCTCACCGTCGAGCTTCGTGCGGCCGTAGACCGACATCGGGTTGGGCGTGCACGACTCGTCGTACGGCGTCGTCCGCTCACCGTCGAAGACGAAGTCCGTTCCGACGACGACGAGGGGAACGTCGTGCGCGGCGGCGACGCGGGCCACGACGCCGCACGCGTCGCCGTTCACGGCCTGCGCGACGTCGGGCTCTTCCTCGGCGCGATCGACGGCCGTGTAGGCGGCCGTGTGGATCACCCCGCCCGAGGGGTCGAGCTCCTCGAAGAGCGCGCGGACCTGATCCTCGTCCGTCAGGTCGACGCCGGGCGCATCGACGCCGTGGCCGTCGCGCATGTCCGTGCCGAGCGCCGTCGTGTCGTCGGGAACCGCGAGGAGCACCTGGCTCCCGAGCATCCCGGCGGCGCCCGTCACGAGGACGCGCGGCTCACGCTCGTCGGCAGAGGCCGTGGCCTCGGGGCTGTTGGATGCTTCGGTCATCGGCGGTTCGATCGCGCGCGACGGAGCTCGGGGTCAGTCCAGCTTGTTCGCGCCGCCTTCGGCGACGAGCTTGGACGCGGCGTGCAGCGACTCGAAGGTCCCCGCGTCGGTCCACCAGCCGTCGAGGACCTCGAAGCTCATCGACCCGTCGTCGATGTACCAGTTGTTGACGTCGGTGATCTCCAGCTCGCCGCGATCGGACGGCTCGAGGCGATGGATGATGTCCCACACGCGCCCGTCGTACATGTAGATCCCGATCACGGCGAGGTTCGACTCGGGCTGCTTCGGCTTCTCGACGATCTTCGCGACCTTGTCGCCGTCGAGCGTCGCGACGCCGAAGCGCTGGGGATCGTGGACCTCCTTGAGGAGGATCTTCGCGCCGTTGCCCTGCTCGCGGAAGTCCGCCACCGCCTTGACGATGTTCTTCTCGATCAGGTTGTCGCCGAGGATCACGGCGATCGAGTCGCCGGCCGCCCAGTGCTCCGCGAGTCCGAGCGCTTCGGCGATGCCGCCCTCACCTTCCTGGTAGGTGTAGTTGAGGTGCTTGAGACCGAAGTCTCGGCCGTTGCCCAGGAGCGAGAGGAAGTCCCCCGACTTGCGCCCACCCGTGACGATCATGATGTCGTCGATCCCCGCGTTGACGAGGGTCTGGATCGGGTAGTAGATCATCGGCCGGTCGTAGACCGGCAGCAGGTGCTTGTTGGTGATCTTCGTCAGCGGGAAGAGCCGCGTTCCGAGACCGCCGGCGAGAATGACGCCTTTCAACGGATGCTCCTATCGACGAGGGGAGTGCTGGGGGGAGGATCGTGGCGCGCAATGGCGGGTTCGCGAGCGCTCGCCGACGGCCGGGAACCATACCCGTTCATCGGCGCGCCGGAGGCCCGGATCGCTTCAGATCACCGCGCTCGCCCCCGCGTTCTGATTCCGATACCACTCGACGAATCGCTCCAGCCCCTCGGCGACCGTCGTGTGCGGGTCGTAGCCCAGTTTCTCGCGCGCCTTCGAGATGTCCGCGTAGGTGACGACGACGTCTCCGGGCTGCATCGGTTTGCGATCGAGCACGGGCTCGCGGCCGCACGCGCGCCCGATCAGCTCGACGAGCTCGGAGAGCGAGGTCGTCTGCGACTCGCCCAGGTTGTAGACCTCGTAGCCGCTGCACCGATCGATCGAGCGAACGACGCCGTCGATGATGTCGTCGACGTAGGTGTAGTCGCGACGCGTGGAGCCGTCCCCGAAGAACGGAAGCGGCTCACCGGCGAGCGTCAGCCGCACGAACTTGTGGATCGCCATCTCCGGCCGCTGACGCGGTCCGAAGACCGTGAAGAACCGCAGGCATGCGGTCGGGATGCCGTAGAGGTGATGGTGCGTGTAGCAGAGCAGCTCCCCGGCCCGCTTGGTCGCGGCGTACGGCGAGACCGGGCGGTGTACGTCCGCCGCCTCGCGGAACGGAACGTCCTCGTTCCCGCCGTAGACGCTGGACGACGACGCGAAGACGAAGCGCGTCTCGGGTCGCTTCTTCAGCTCCTCCAGCAGGATGACCGTCCCGCGGACGTTCACGTCCTGGTAGTGCAGCGGGTCCTGGAGCGACGGCCTGACGCCGGCCATCGCGGCGAGGTGCACGACCGCGTCGAAGTCGCGTTCGAAGAGATCCGCGACGAGCGCCGCGTCGCGAATGTCGCCCTCGACGAGGTCGGCGGGTCCCTCCCCCATCGGCGCGCCGGCAGCGGCTTCGATCGCGGCGACGTTCGCGCGCTTGATCCGGGGATCGTAGAAGTCGTTGAAGCTGTCGAGGATGACGACCTCGTCGCCGCGCGCGAGGAGAGCTTCGACGAGGTGCGAGCCGATGAACCCGGCGCCTCCGGTGACGAGGATCTTCATGGTGGTCCGTCGAGCGCGCTGCGCGTCATTCGACCGTGACGCTCTTGGCGAGGTTCCGGGGCTTGTCGATGTCGCAGCCGTGGATCTCGGCGATGTGGTACGCGATGAGCTGCAGCGGGATCGAGTTGAGGATCGGCGACAGCCACTCCGACGTCGCCGGAACCGGGACGGCCACTTCGGCGATCGCGTGGCTCGCCTCGTCGGATCCGACGCTGACCGTGCGGCCGCCGCGCGCCTTCACCTGCTCGATGTTCGCGCGCGTCTTCTCGGCGACGGTGCCCTCGGCGTTGACGACGAGAACGGTCATCTCCGGATCGATCAGCGCGATGGGCCCGTGCTTCATCTCTCCGGCCGCGTAGCCCTCCGCGTGGACGTACGCGATTTCCTTGAGCTTGAGCGCGCCCTCGAGGGCGACCGGGAAGTTGACGCCTCGCCCGAGGAACAGGAACCCTCGCGAGCCGGCGTGCACTCGAGCGACCTCGCGGGTGCGCGCGATCGACTCGTCGGTGAGGAGCGTCTCGACCTTCGGCCGGAGCATCATGATCTCCTCCAGAAGCCCTCGCGCATCGTTCTCGGGCAGCGCGAGCCGGCTCCGCGCCAGTCGGATGGCGAGGAGCGTCGCGGCGGTCAGCTGCGCCGTGAACGCCTTCGTGCTCGCCACGCCGATCTCGGGGCCGGCGTGCGTCAGGATCGTCGCGTCGGACTCGCGCACCTGGGTCGAGCCGGCGACGTTGCAGATGCACGCGACGGTCGCGCCGAGCTCGCGCGCGAGCCGCGTCGCGGCGAGCGTGTCGGCGGTCTCGCCCGACTGGGTGATCGCCAGCGCGAGCGTCCCGGGCGCGAGCCGCGGCGAGCGGTAGCGGAACTCCGAAGCGAAGTCGAACTCGACCGGGATCCCGGCGAGCCCCTCGATCAGGTAGCGCGCGATCTGGCCGGCGTGGAGCGCGGTCCCGCACGCGAGGACCTGAATGCGCTCGATCGACCCGCAGAACGCGTTGTCGAAGGCCCCTCCCTCGAAGCGGACGTCGCCGCCGGCGAGGTCGATCCGGTCGACGGCCGTGCGCGCGATGACGTCCGGCTGCTCGTGGATCTCCTTCAGCATGTAGTGCGGGAACTCACCGCGGCCCGTGTCCTCCGGGTCCCACTCGACGCGCCGCGACGACCGCTCGACCGGGTGACCGTCCTTGCCGAACACCTCGAGGCGACCCGGTCCGACGATCGCGACGTCGCCGTCGTCGAGGTACACGACGTCGCGCGTGTGCGGCACGATCCCGAGCACGTCGGACGACAGGAACCCGCCTTCGTCGGTCACGCCGACCACGAGCGGCGGCCCCTGGCGCACGGCGACGAGCGCGGGCCCCGCGTCGGTGCTCGCGAGCAGCCCGAGCGCGTAGTAGCCCGACACCTCCTCGAGCGCGGACCGGACGGCGCGGACGAGAGCCGCCGTATCGCCGCCCTCTTCCGTCCAGCGCCGGTCGATCATGCGGGCGAGGACCTCGGTGTCGGTCTCGGAGGTGAACGACTCACCGCTCGCCACGAGGTCGCGCTTGAGGACCGCGTAGTTCTCGACGATGCCGTTGTGCACGACCGCGAGCCGGCCGGACCGACCCGTGTGCGGGTGCGCGTTGGCGTCGCTGGGCTCGCCGTGCGTGGCCCAGCGCGTGTGCCCGATGCCAGCGCGCGACTCGGCGAGAGCGCCGTCGGCGAGCGCTTCCTCGAGGTTCGCGAGCCGGCCGCGACGCTTGCGGACGAGCACGCCGTCGTCCGTCACGACGGCGACGCCCGCGCTGTCGTAGCCCCGGTACTCGAGCACGGCGAGCCCGTCCACGAGACCCCGCGTCACGGATCCATGACTGAGGACGGCTCCGACGATCCCGCACATGGTCGCTTCCGCTCCGCGTCAGCCCTTCGAAGGGGCGCCGACCTGGCTCTCTTCCCGCCGCGCTTCGACCTTGCCGCGGAAGTACTCGAGCGTGCGCTCCAGGCCGGTCCCGAGGT
>JBCCSK010000194.1:0-10937 GCA_039200205.1 Planctomycetota bacterium | reverse complement strand
CCGCGCGTCGGCCCGCGTGTCCACCGAGCCAAGAACGACCGCCGAGCGCGCGGGTTGCGGCCCTTCAGAGGTCTCTGCCCGATCAGTCGTCCAGCGAATCGACGAAGTCGCCGAGCACGGTCTCCAGATCGACGAGGAGCCGAGAGCGGAAGTGCTCGGCAGCTCCGGCGGCTCCCTTCCCGTCGCAGGCCGCGATCATCTCGAAGACCAGGTCGGAGCCGTACTGCTCGACGAGGAAGTCGGTGAACGCGAGGGCCTGGTCGTAGGCGCGCGTGATCGCCTGGCGCTCCTTCCAGCCGGTGAGGTTCCCCGTCAGCTCGGAGAGCGCGAACGGCGGCGCCTCTGAGGCGGCCAGGCGCGCGCGCGCGAACCGCACGCTCTCGTGGCGGCGGGCGGGGTTCTCCAGCCACTGCGCGATCCCCTCGTTGAGCCAGGACGGCACCTCGGCGCCGCCGATCGAGTGCGCGAACGCGTGCGCCGTCTCGTGGCGCAGGACATCGCGGATCCGCGCGACGCGGCGCGAGTCGAGGAGGTCCGCGACGGGCACGCGAATGGTCCCGTCGAACACGCCTCCGGCCCAGTCCCCCAGTCCGGTCACCGCATCGAAGCCGTCGGCGCGGTACAGGACCACCTCGATCCGCGGCTCGCCCTCCTCGACCGGATGCCGCCGGAAGAGCTCGCCGAACTCCTGGTAGGTCGATTCCAGAAGGACCTTCAGGTCCTCGACGCCGTCGAGCAGCTCGACGCGCGTCCCGTCGAACTTGAAGGTGAAGTGGAGCGTCGGCTCGACGACGAACTCCTTCTCGGTCTCGGCGATCGCGCGGGCGCGGTCGCGCAGGGACTCGATCGTCGCCCGTCGCTCGTCGTCGCGGGTCCAGAGGAGCGCGTTCTCGAAGTCCTCCAGCGCCGCCTCCGGATCGTCCTTCTGCGCGCGGGCGCGTCGCAGGTAGGCCTCGCCGAGGTTGTCGGCGAAGGCGACGACGTCGGGGTGCTCGGCGACGACCTCCACGAGGATCTCGATCGCCAGGTCGAGGTCGCCGGCGTAGATCGCGGCGACGGCCCGGTCGTTCCGCGCGATCGCGTCCGAACGCTCGAGCGTCGCGACCGGCGGGGTGACGCTCGATGTGGGCGCCCTACGCGCACCCGCGGACGCGTCGTCGGGGAGGGCCTCGGAGACCTGCGAAGCGGGCGGAGGTCCGGACGAACCGCCCGCGAAGCGCTCGAAGAGCGGATCGAGCGCGCCGGAGAGAGTGCCGAGCAGCGCGAGGGACACCATCGCGGCGACGAGGAGGACCGCATGGCGAGCGGCGCCCGCTCGATGCGAGCCGTTCCCCGTGCGGCTGTCCGTCATGGCTGGCGAGACGCGCGGGGGCCGGGGGAATTCCCGCCGGGCTCCGACTTCTCGTGGGCGGCCCCGATCCCGCGGTCCGCGAGCATCGCCGGGAACGGCGCGTAGGAACTCGGATAGCCGAGCTCGTCCTCGAGGTCCCGGATCCGGCGGAGGAACCGCTCGTGGGTCGCCTCCAGCGCGTCGCTCCACGTCGGATCGCAGAAGTACGTGCGGCAGCCGAGCGGCCGCCCTTCTCGCGCCGTGCAGCGCCCCGCGACGTGGTGCGGACAGCGTCCCTCGGCCTCGGGCGCCGGCGCGCTCGGGTGCTTCTCAGCGGCGTAGTCCGCCTCGAGCCCGGTCGCGTAGAGGACGTGATCCGCCTCCTCGAACCGGCAGCAGACCCCGCGCGCGAGGCACATTGGCCGCACGGCGGCGAGGAGGTCTTCGAGTTCGGCGTAGAGCGCCTCGAGACGCTCGAACGCCTCCCTCCGAACGTCCGGAGCCGGCTCGATGCGGATGCCCGGACAGGTCGCCCTCGCCCGTTCGAATCCGTCCGCGTCGTCGAGCACGCTGGTCCAGTAGGGAAACGTCCGGCAGTGCTCCGGACGCGCCTCGTAGACGGAGCATACGTTCGTCCCCTCGAGCAGGCTGCAGCGACCGCCCTCCCCCTCGCTCCGCTCCCGGAGCGCCTCGGCGAGGCGCCCTTCGCGGCGAGGATCGGGCACCGTTCGCACGAACTGCGCGCGGAACGCGTCTTCGCTCATCCCCCGGGTGGCGGCCATTCGCTCGACCTCGCCCTCGGCGAGCCAGACGTGCCCCTCCCCCGCCGAGCAGCAGCGCCCGCAGCGGTGGCACGAGAAGCGGAACGGCACCACGCCGTCCAGTCCGGGATCCGGCTCCGGCGGGCCCGAGACCTCACCGCTGGTGCCCATGGCGACTCGCCGTTCAACCGCGGCGCGAGCGCCCGGTCGTGCGGGTCTGGCGGCGGGCCCGCCCTCGACCGGCGCCGGCGGACGAGCGGTAGTCGAGGCTCGCGCGGCCTTCGACCTGCTCCCGGACGTCGGCGATCAGCTCGTCCCACGTCTGGTAACGGAGCTCCGCGTCCTTCGACATCATCTTCTCGATGAAGTACTGGAGGTACGCGGAGAACCCGCGGCTCTTGAGCTCGGGCGAGCTCAGCTTCTCCATGACGTGTTGGCGGAGGACGTCCTCGTCCTCGTCGCCCTCGAAGGGCAGCTTGCCGATGGTCAGCTGGTAGAGCGTCACGCCGAGCGAGTAGATGTCGCTGCGGATGTCGGCGGCGGCTCCGCCTTCGGCCTGCTCCGGCGAGAGGTACTGGACCGTGCCGCGGGCCGTTCCCTCGCGATCGCGGGCGTTCTGGGCGACGCAGAAGCCGAGGTCGATCAGCTTCACGTTCCCCGTGTCGCTCATCATGATGTTTCCGGGCTTCACGTCGCGGTGGACGAGGTCCTCCTCGGCCATGTAGCCGAGCGCCTCGGCGACCGCGAGGATGATGCGGAAGGCGACCTCCTCGTCGAACTGGTGCCCGTCCTCGAGGTACTCCTGGAGCGTCCGCCCCTCGACGATCTCCATCCTCGAGATGAGCATCCCGTCGGCCTTCGCCGGGCCCTGGCCCTTGACGATCCCGGGGTGGTCGAGGCGCTTGAGCAGCTTCGCCTCGTCGACGAAGGCGCGCACCTCGACGGGGTCCTTGGCGTGGCTCGGCTTCAGGATCTTGAGCGCGACCTGCCGCCCGCTCCGCTTCTCCCGCGCCCGGAAGACGTCGGCGGTGAACCCCTGGCCGAGCGTCGAGAGGACCTCGTGGCCCGGGATCTCGGGCCGCTCGCCGGCGTCCGTCCGCCGGAGCTTCGCGACGCGCTCCTCGTCCCAGCCCGGCAGCGTGGCGAGCGCGTCGTCGAGCGTCTCGCCGCCCCCCATGCGCGCGTGGAGCTCACGACCGAGGTCGCGATCGAGGTGTCCGCGGTGAACGAGCTTGGCGAGGAATCGGACTTCGTCTTCGGTCGACATGGCGGAACGGCTCAAGTCTAGGCCGCGTCCCGGCCGTGGACACACCGTCGGTCTCGGATCCGTCACCGGGGCGGCGGATCGGTGCGCCACTTCGGGCTTCGCATGACCGTTCGTCAAGACGGCCGTCCCAAGGCGTCGAGGGTTGGCTCGGCAGCGGATCGCACGACGATCCCGCGCGACTCCCAAGGAACGAACGACGCCCCGACGTGACCGGCATCGCACCCGAGCGTAGCTACTACCGCTACTTCGACCTCGCCGACTGCTTCGTGCAGATCGTGGCGCTGGACGAGGGTGCGCTCTCGCTCCGCGAGCGCCCCGGCCTCGGCCGAGCCGGCTACCGGAAGCTGGTCATCCAGGCCTGCATGCCGGAGTTCCGGGGCGACCTCGACGCCCGCCTGGAGAGCCTGTTCCCCGACGACCCGCTGATGGTCGAGGACCTCCTCTACCAGCTCTGCGTCGAGGTGAACCCGGGGCTCGACATCCACGAGGTCCGCCTGACCGTCGACGGCGGAACCTCGCCCGCGACCTCGACCTCGGAGTCCGGGTCGGTCCCGGACGCGGCTCGCGAGGCGCTCCTCGCACGGCTCCGAGAGCTCGCGGGGACGCTGGGCGCCTCGCTGGAGAGAGACGTCCTGGGCCAAGACCGGGCCGTGGACGCGGTCGTCCGCTCGATCCGCGCGGCGGCGGCGGGCCTCGGCGAGCCCCAGCGGCCGCTCGCCTCGTTCCTGTTCCCCGGGCGGACCGGGACGGGCAAGACCGAGCTCGCCCGCCGACTCGCCCAGCACGTCTTCGGGGACGACCAGTACAGCGGACTCGTGCGGATCGACTGCTCCGAGTTCGCCCTGGCCCACGAGTACGCGAAGCTGATCGGCTCGCCCCCCGGCTACGTCGGGCACGACGACGGCGGTCAGCTCACGGACGCGGTCGCCGAGCGGCCCGAGTGCGTGGTCCTGTTCGACGAGGTCGAGAAGGCGCACCCGAAGCTCCACAACCTGATGCTCCAGGTGCTGGAAGAGGGCGCGCTGACCGACGGCAAGGGGCGCCGGGTCGCCTTCGACCGCACGATCGTCGTCATGACGTCGAACTGCGGCGCCGAAGAGATGACCTCCGCCGCACGCGCGGTCGGGTTCGGGACGCCGCCGACGATCGGGCGGTCGAGCCTCGAGGTGATCACCGAGGACGCCCTCGCGCGGTCCTTCGCGCCTGAGTTCCTCGGACGGATCGGCGAGATCGTCGTCTTCGACGAGCTCGACCCGAAGATCGTCGAGCGCGTCGCCCAGAAGCAGCTCGCGGAGCTCGCCGCGCGGGGTCGCGGCCGAGGGATCGAGATCCGCTTCACGCCGGCGGTGGCGCGCTGGGTCGCGTCGCGGGGCTTCAAGCCGGAGACCGGAGCGCGCGAGCTCCGGCGCGTCATCCAGCGCGAGATCGAACCGCGTCTCTCGGACGTGATGCTCGACCTTGCCGGAAATGGCGACGCGAAGGAAGCGCGCGAGATCGTCGTCCGCTCGCGTCGGGGCGAGCTCCTCTTCGAAGCCGCCTGATCTCCCGGACCGCGTCGCGGCGCGGGAAAGCTGTCTCAGGGAGGCGCACACTTCGCGGCATCTCGAAGGCGGGCTCTTCTGTCGTGGGATCGGCGGCCCTGCGCGGGTGTGGGAACTGCAAGATGGTGGGTCCATGTGCCCGCGCCGACGGTTCGGCGCGGTGCCTCCCTTGGTCCCTCCTTCTGTCCCCATGAGACCTGCCCCGAGCACCTTCCTTCCCGTCCTCGCCGTCGCGCTTTCCGGCTCCGCGCTCGCCCAGGGAGCCGACGAGTGCGTGAACGCCATCGACCTCGGCGTCGGCGACACGTCGTTCTTCTTCGACACGAACAACTGCTCCGACACCGGCGTCGCCGCGACGAACAGCGGCGAGAGCGACTGCTTCCTGTCGGCCGACGTCTGGGTCAAGTACACCGCTTCGGCCAGCGGCGTTGCCACGTTCTCCACGTGCAACAACGCGGACTACGACACCGAGATCGGCGTCTACGAGGGCTCCGACTGCTCGACGTTCGTCAACCTCGGGTGCAACGACGACTTCAGCGGCTGTGGCCTCACCAGCGAGATCACGGTCCCGGTCACCGGCGGTGAGACCTACCACGTCCAGGTCGGCTACTTCTCCAGCTTCACGTCGGTCTTCGGCACCGGCACCATCACCATCACCGAGACGCCGTTCGGCGGCGGCGCCGACGAGTGCGTCAACGCAATCGACATCGGCGTCGGCCCGAATACGTTCGACTTCGACACGAGCAACTGTTCGGACACCGGCCTGCCGGCGACGACCAGCGCCGAGAGCGCGTGCCTGCTCTCCGACGACATCTGGATCAAGTACGAGGCCGGCATCACCGGTATGGCGACGTTCGACACGTGCGCCGACAACTCGTTCGACTCCGAGATCGGCGTCTACGAGGGAGCGGACTGCTCGACCTTCGTCAACCTGGACTGCAACGATGACTTCTGCGGGCTGCAGAGTTCCGTGACCGTCCCGGTCACCGCCGGAGAGACCTACCACATCCAGGTCGGATTCTGGAACAGCGCCAGCAGCGGCAGCGGCACGGGAACGATCACGATCACCGAGATGCCCTCGGGCGTCCCGTCGAACAACGAGTGCACCACGCCCGCCGCGATCTTCGCCGGGATGAACATGATCGATTCGACGGGCGCGACCTCGTCGGGCTTCGACGGCGGCGGCTCGCCGTGCGGAACGGGGATCAACCAGGACGTCTTCTTCGTCTTCGACGTCCCGTCGTCGGGCGACTGGCAGTTCGACACGTTCGGCACGTCCTACGACACGATCCTCGCGGTCCACGCGGGCTCGGACTGCTCCGCGACGTGCCTCGGCTCGAACGACGACGCCGTTGGCCTGCAGAGCCAGGTCGACGTCATGGGCCTGAACACAGGCGACCTCGTCCTGATCCAGTTCGGCGCCTTCAGCGGCGGCGTGGGTCCGGCGATGCTCAACATCACGCAGACGTCCAACCCGTGCGACACGCCGGACGGCTTCGAGGAGAACGACGACTGCGCCGGAGCGGCGCCGATCGCCGACGGCATGTTCGCGGGCCTCAACGTCGAGACCGACGACAACGACTACTTCGCAGTGACGCTCGCCGACGGCGCGACGATCGACGCGTCGATCTTCTTCGTCGACGCCGCCGGTGACCTCGACCTCTACCTCTGGGATCCGATGGTCGCCTGTGACACGAACGTCGTCGGCACCGGCTTCGGCTCGGGCGCGCTCGCGATCGGCTTCTCGGCCTCGGACGACGAGACGCTCAGCTACACCAACATGACCGGGGCCACCCAGTTCCTGATCCTCGAGGTGGACGTCTTCTTGACGGGCGTGTGCAACACGTACGACCTCGAGGTCATGGGCACGGGCGACGGCACCATCGGCACGTCCTTCTGCGCCGTCGAGGCCAACTCGACCGGCGTTGCGGCGAAGCTCGAGGGCTCCGGCAGCGCGTCGCTGGCGAACAACGACCTCGTGCTCACGCTGAGCCAGGCTCCGGCCGCGTCGTTCTCCGTCGTGATCGCCAGCCTCCAGCGTGACTTCGTCCCGATGTCCGGCGGCGGCATGGGCAACCTGTGCCTCGGCGGCGACATCGGCCGCGGCGTCGGCGGTCAGATCTACAGCACCGGCGGCATGGGCACGTTCGACGCGCCCGTCGACTGGCAGGCCGTCCCGCAGCCGCTGGGCCCGGTCGTCGCTGCCATCGGCGAGACCTGGTTCTTCCAGGCCTGGTTCCGCGACTTCGTCGGCGCCGCGACGAGCAACCTGTCGAACGGCCTCGGCGTGACCGTCGAGTAGTCCGAACGCATCGAGCGAGGCCTCGCGCCTCGCGAACGCGCCCCCGCGTCGCTCGCGACGCGGGGGCGCGTGCACGTTCATAGATCGACGTCGACGGGCTCGCCGGCCACGGAGACCGACTCGCTGTCGAGGAGGCGCCGCCGACCGTCCTCTCCCTGGAGACTCCACAGCTCGACGACGTAGACGCCGTCGGCGAGCTCCACGTGCCCGAGCGGATACTCGGCCTCGCGCGAACGTCGCTCGGGGAGAGGAACGGCGAGCGAGCGCTCGGCGGCGCTCTGGCGCGCGTCGAACGCGTCGCCGTCGAGCTCGGTCGGCCGTTCGGCATCGGACGCCCGAACGACGAACACCCAGGCCGCCGACGGATGCCGCCGGAGGTTCACGGTGCCGCGGACGCCGGCGGCCTCCCGCAGCACGACGTGGACGGTCGCGCCAGGGGACCCCGACACCGACACGGGCTCGCCCCATTCCAACGGCTCGACGGTGGCCTCCCAGCGCGCGCGCCTGCCGAACGTCGTGATCGCGACCTCCCGCACGTCCGGGGGGAAGTGGCGGCGCGCCTGCCGCTCCAGGCCGCTGTTCGAGCCGAACGACGTGACCTGCTGAGGGGCCAGGACGAACGCTCCAGGCTTCCAGACGCCCATCTCGACCTGGAACGGCTCGCCGTCGGCGCCGGAGACGCGAAGCGTCGCGAGCGACAATGGGCGCTCCAGTGCGACCGTCCCGAGGTCGATGACCGGCTCGCCGTCGACGAGCTCGATCCGCTCGGAGGTCAAGCGAAGGCGGCCGACGAGATCGTCCGTCTCCCGGAACAGGAGGCGTCCGTCCTTCTCCTTGCTGAGCGCCTCGCGGGAGTTCGCGAACACGATCTGGCAGCCGCGATCGAACAGTGCCGCCCGCGGTCCAGCGAAGGTCGCCGTCCCGTCGAGCCCGACGCGCACCGATCCGAACCAGCCGTAGAAGATCTGCGAGTCTGGCCCGATCGACGCGTGCAGGCGCGCCGAGGCGCCGATCGGCCGCGGCCGGACGACGATCGTCACCTTCGCGTCGGGGTCGATGGATGCGGAGACGGTGTCCGGCAGCTCGACGGTCCGGCGGCGGCTCGGGTCGGCTCCGTCGGGCGCGCCGCTCAGCGCGAGCCTGACGGCCGGATCCAACGCATCGGCGGACGCGAGCGGACGCGAGACGACCGTTGCGTCCGCCGCCCTGTCGCCGCGGGCGAGCCGCGCGACGACGACGAGCGTGCACGCTGCAACGCACCCGACGAAGAGGACCGCGACTCGCCGTCGCGTTCGTCCATCGCGCTCGTGTTGCATTCGCATCAAGGTGGCCGCCGGGCACGCACTCTGCGCCTAGCATCGGGACCATGCACATTCTGATCCCTCTCGCGTGCGCACTGGCCGATTTCCCCGCCGACGACCCCGAGATCCCGGCCGCGGAGGCACCCCAGAGCGTCGACGCCGCCCGCTTCCTCACCAGCCGGAAGAGCGACGTCGAGCTTCCTCTGCCCGACGAGGAAGACTCGTTCTTCTTCGTCGTCTACGGCGATCGCACGGGCGGGCCGCCCGAGGGCGTCGGGATCCTGCGCGAGGCGGTGGCGGAGACCAACCTCCTCGGACCGGATCTCGTCATGACCGTCGGCGACCTGATCCAGGGCTACAACGAGCCGGACACTTGGATGATCGAGATGCAGGAGTACCGGGATGCGATGGCCGGCCTGCGGATGCCCTGGTTCCCGGTCGCCGGGAACCACGACGTCTACTACCGGACCTCGGACGGCTCGCCGCGACCGGCCGAGGAGCACGAGGGACGCTACGAGATGCACTTCGGCCCGCTGTGGTACGCGTTCCGCCACAAGACGTCCTGGTTCATCGTCCTCTACACCGACGAGCCGAACCCGGAGACGGGCGAGCGGAACTTCAACAAGCCCGAGTGCCAGCAGATGAGCCCCGAGCAGCTCGCGTGGCTCGACGAGACGCTCCAGATCACCGAGGAAGCGGACCACGTCTTCGTCTTCTGCCACCACCCGCGCTGGATCGGCGGCAACTACGGCGACGACTGGGAGAAGGTGCACGCGCGGCTCGTGGCGGCGGGCAACGTCACGGCCGTCTTCGGCGGTCACATCCACCGCATGCGCTACGACCCGCGCGACGGCATCGAGTACTTCGCGCTCGCGACCGTCGGCGGTCACCAGAACGGCACGGTGCCCGAGGCGGGCTTCCTGCACTGCTACGACATCGTCACGGTGCGGCCGGATCGCATCGAGCGCGCGACGCTCCCCGTCGGCGCGGCGATGGACCCGCGCGAGATCACCGGTGAGGTCAGCGCGGAAGCGCCCAAGCTCCTGTCGGTCGCGCCGCACTGGCGCGGCGAGCTGAGCGTCGGGCCGACGGGCAAGGTCAGCGAGACGCTCGGGTTCACGATCACGAATCCGGTGCGTCGCAGGGTGGAGACCGAGGCGCGGTTCTCGAGCGCGGATCCCCGCTGGCGCTTCGCGCCCGACCACGTGCACGGCGAGCTGACGCCCGAGGGCTCGCTGCGCTTCGAGGTCCAGGTCACGCGCCCGGCCAACTCGCTCGACGACGCGCTCCAGATCCCGACGATGCAGCTCGGCTTCGACTACCTGACGGACTCGGCGCGCTTCGCGATCCCGACGCGCGACGTGCTGCTGCCCTTCGACCTCAGCTCGCTCCCCCCGCCGACGCTCCCGGAGGCCGAGCGCGTCCTGCGACTCGACGGGGCATGGGCTCACGCGCGCGTCGACGCCGACGAGATCGACTTCCCCGACGGCCCGTTCACGCTGGAAGCCTGGATCAAGGCCGATGCGTTCAAGGGCCGCCAGGGCATCGTGTGCAAGACGGAGGGCTCGGAGTACGGGCTCTTCGCGAACGACGGCGAGCTCGCGTTCCCCGTCCACCTCGACGGGGCCTACGTCGAGCCGAAGGCGGGGCCGCGCCGCATGGTGGCGGGACGCTGGCATCACGTCGCGGGCGTCTTCGACGGCTCCGAGCTGCGCATCTACCTCGACGGGACGCTCGTCGGACGCGAAGCGGGGTCGGGGGCCAGGACGCGGAACGGACTGCCCCTCGTGATCGGCGGGGACGTCCGCGGGAACGGCTCCGCGACGTCGACCCTCGACGGCGACGTCGACGAGGTGCGGCTCTCGAGCGTCGCGCGGTACGGCGCCGAGGGCTTCACGCCGACCCGGCGGTTCGACGCGGACGGGGACACCGTCCTCCTCCTCCACATGGACGCGGCGTTCGGCCCCTTCCTGCGCGACCCCGAGTCCCGCGGCGCCCAGCTCGCGGGTGACGCCGCGCTCGCGGACGGTTAGCCCGATCTCGTCACCAGAGTCGATGACCAGTACGTCGAACTCGTTCGCTGGCGGCGCTCTGCGCGTCGAGTCACCGGAGGCGGGGCCTCTGGCCCCGTCGAGGACGGCTCGGCGTGCAGAGTGCCGCCAGCGGACGAGAGGACGCCGAAGGCGTGCGGTTCGGCGTGCTGGGCGTCGAGTCTGGTGACGAGGTCGGGTTAGAGCGAGCGACCCTCACCCCGTAGACTCTCCCAACGATGTGTTTGTTCCAAACTGCAATCGCGCTCACGCTCTTCGTGGCGCTCGGCTCCGGCAGCGCGCACGGTCTCGCACAGGAGGCCGCTGACTCGCCGCCGCAGGAGGCCGAGGCCCCCGAGGGCGGCTACGCGGCCCGCGCCATCGGCCCGGTGACCGAGCCCGGGG
>JBCCSK010000193.1:0-11011 GCA_039200205.1 Planctomycetota bacterium | reverse complement strand
CGACAGCATCAGCATCGGGACGAAGATCGGCGCCGTGATCGCCCATTGAGCCGATGCGCTGCCGAGCATCAGGTTCACGAAGCAGCACATCAGGATGAACGGCAGGAAGATGATCGGACCGGAGAGGTTCGCGCTCTCGATGAAGTTCGCGCCCGACACGGCGAGGATCAGACCGAGGTTCGTCCACTTGAAGAAGGCGACGAACTGCGCTGCGAAGAAGACGAGCACGAGGTAGAGACCCATCGATCCCATCGCGCGTGCCATGCCGTCGATCACGTCGCGATCGCTGCGCATCGACCCCGTGATGCGTCCGTAGACGATCGCCGGGATGATGAAGAAGACGAAGATCAGCGCGACGACGCTCTTCAGCGCGGGTCGGATCTTCTCGATCGCCGTCGCGTCCGCCGCGGCCTCGGGATCGCGGAAGGGAGCGCCGTCGGGCACGACGAGCAGCAGCAGCACGAAGACGAGACCGATGACCGTGAACGTGGCGGCGGTGAGCCCGCGCTTCTCCTTCTCGTCGAGCGGCTCGATCCCGTCCTGGCTCGCGTCGAGAGCACCCTCCTCGGCGGCGGACTCGTCGTACTCGCCGAGCCAGGGCGAGACGATCTTCTCGGTCACGAACGTGCCGGCGATCGTGATCAGCGTCGTGCTGACCGCCATGAAGTACCAGTTGGCCGTCGCGAGCACCTCCTTGTCGCCGCCGACGAGGTAGTCGTCGCCGCCGACGATCGCGGCGGCCTCGGTCGTGATCCCGGCGAGGAGGGGGTCGACCGTGCCGATGAAGAGATTGGCGCTGTAGCCGCCGCTGACGCCTGCGAACGCGGCCGCGAGCCCGACGAAGGGGTGGCGCCCGACCGAGTGGTAGATGACGGCGGCGAGCGGGACGAGCACGACGTAGCCCATCTCGGACGCGGTGTTCGAGAGCACCGCGGCGAAGACGATCGTCGGAGTCAGGAGCCGCTCGGGGGCCGCGAGGACCAGCGCCCGGATCCCGGCGGAGAGGAGCCCCGACCGCTCCGCCACGCCGACGCCCAAGAGGGCGACCAGCACCGTGCCGAGCGGCGCGAAGCCGGTGAAGTTCGTCACGAGGCCCATGGAGATCCTCCGCAGGCCCTCGCCGGACATCAGGCTCACGGCCTCGATCGTCTCCCCCTCGCGGCCCGGCCGGATGTCTGCGACCGACAGCCCCAGCCAGGAGGCGATCCCGCTGAGGACGACGACCCCCAGCGCGAAGGCCGCGAACAGGGTCACCGGGTGGGGGAGGAGATTGCCGAGGCGTTCCACGAAGTCGAGGAACGCCGCGAAGACTCCGCTCCGCGGCCTGTCGTTCGTCGCGCCGGGGGCGGGCTGGGGATTCTCCATCCGCGAAGTGTAGGGAGCCGGGCGAGATCACTGGCCTCGGGGCCGCGAGGCATGGACACTGCCCGCCATGTCGGAGAGCCGCTACCGCGCCGTGAAGGCGTACGAAAACCTCCCCTGGATCCACAGCCGCACCGCCAGACCGCTCCGCATCCTGGCGGAGTACCTGGAGCCCGAGGCGCGCTTCGAGGAGATGGGGATCGAGGACACGATCGTCGTCTTCGGCTCGGCGAGGCTCCTGCCGCGCGACGTGGCCGAGGCCGCCCTGGCCGAGGCCCGCGCGAACGGAGGGGACGTCGAGAAGGCCGAGCGCGACCTCCACATGTCGCGGTACTACGAGGCGGCGCGGGAGCTCTCGTATCGGCTGACGGAGTGGTCGAAGGGGCTCGGCGACGGGCGCCAGCAGTTCGTGATCTGCTCGGGCGGCGGTCCAGGGATCATGGAGGCCGCGAACCGGGGCGCCTCCGAGGCCAAGGGGCTCAACGTCGGGCTGAACATCAGCCTGCCCTTCGAGCAGAACGACAACCCGCACATCACCCGCCGGCTGTCGCTCGAGTTCCACTACTTCTTCATGCGGAAGTTCTGGTTCACGTACCTCGCCAAGGCGATCGTCGTGATGCCGGGCGGGTTCGGGACGCTCGACGAGTTCATGGAGGTCGTGACGCTCGTCCAGACCCTGAAGATCAAGAAGCCGCTGCCGATCGTGCTGTTCGGCGACGAGTTCTGGTCGAAGGTGATCGACTTCCAGACGCTCATCGACTTCGGGACGATCAGCCCCGAGGACATCGACCTCTTCTTCCGCACGGACTCGGTCGACGAGGCCTTCGAGTACGTCACGACGAAGCTCGTCGAGGACGGCCTCCCGGAGCCCGGGCCGCACCTGTGATCGGGACGTAAGAGTCGCCGCCAGGCCCGCGACGCGGCCTTATCATGTGCGGCTCCGGATGGCACTCCTCGAGCTCAGCGACATCACCAAGGTCTTCCGCTCTCCCGAGGGAGAGGCGCAGACGATCCTCGACATCCCCGCCTTCGAGCTGGACGCGGGGCGGCAACTGGCGATCGCGGGCACGAGCGGCTCGGGAAAGACCACGTTCCTGAACGTCATCGCGGGTCTTCTCACTCCGACGAGCGGGACGGTGAAGTTCGAGGGCGCCGACGTGTCCCGCTACGGCGAGGCGCGCCGCGACGCGTGGCGCGCCCAGGAACTCGGGTACGTCTTCCAGACGTTCAACCTGCTCGGGGGATACACGGCTCTGGAGAACGTCGTGGTCGGGATGATGTTCGGGCCAGGCGCGGATCGCGACTTCGCGCGCGGGCTGCTCGAGCGCCGCGGCCTCGGCGATCGACTGAACCACCGCCCGAAGCAGCTCTCGATCGGACAGCAGCAGCGCGTCGCCGTCGCCCGCGCCCTCGCGAACCGGCCGCGCCTCGTGCTCGCCGACGAGCCGACGGGGAACCTCGACCCGCGCTTCGCGCTGGAGGCGCTGACGCTCCTGCGCGAGCTCTGCCGTGACCAGGACGCCGCGCTCCTTTGCGTCAGCCACGACCCGCGCGTCCTCGACGACTTCGACGATCGACTCGACTTCGAGGAGCTCAACCGCGCGATGCGCGCCGAGGGTGCGGAGGCGTGAAGTCGCTGCTCTTCATCGTCGCGCGCTCGATGCGCCAGCACCTCGTCTCGACGATCGTGACGATCGTCGCCGCCGGGCTTGCGAGCGGGCTCGTGATGAGCGTCTTCGCCGTGTCGAAGCAGTCGCGCACCGCGTTCACGGGCGGTGACATCGGCTACGACGCCGTGCTGGGCGCGAAGGGGAGCCAGCTGCAGCTCGTGCTCAACACCGTCTTCCACCTGGAGACGTCGCCCGGGAACATCCCGTGGAGCCTCTACACGGAGGTGAAGAGCCGCGGCGACGTTCGCTACGCGATCCCGTACGCGCTCGGCGACAACCTCTACGGCTACCGGATCGTCGGGACGACGGGAGAGATCTTCGACACGTTCGAGTTCCAGGACGGCAATCGCTTCACGTTCGCGGACGGTCGTCCGTTCGACGAGACGCGGATGGAGGCCGTCTTCGGCAGCGTCGTCGCCGAAACGCTCGGCCTCGGCGTGGGGGACACCTTCCGACCGTTCCACGGACTCCAGTACGTGCCGGGCACGCGCCACGATGAGCTCTACGTCATCACTGGCGTGCTGGAGCCGACCAACACGGCGAACGACCGCGTCATCTGGATCCCCATCGAGGGGATCTTCCGCATGGAGGGGCACTACCTCGCCGGCGGCACCGAGAAGGTCGAGCGCGGCATGGCGGAGATCCCGGACGAGTGGAAAGAGGTCTCCGCGGTGATGGTGAAGTACACCAGCCCGATCCGTGGGAAGTTCATGCAGGACGAGGTGCGCCGCGGCACCCAGGCGACGCTCGCCTGGCCGATCGCCCAGGTCCTCGGCGAGTTCTTCCAGAAGATGGGCTGGATCACCAAGGTGCTCCTCTACGTCGCCTACCTCGTCGTGATCGTGGCCGGATTCGGACTCCTCGCGAGCATCTACAACACGATGAACGAGCGCCGGCGAGAGTTCGCAATCCTGCGCGCGCTCGGTGCGAAGAAGCGAACCGTCTTCTCGGTCATCGTGCTGGAGGCGGTCGTCATCGCCGTGCTCGGGAGCCTGCTCGGCTACCTCGTCTACGCGGGGATCCTGTCCGTCTCCGCGCAGGTGATTCGCGATCAGACGGGCGTCGTCCTCGACGTCGCCTCGTTCCACCCCGCCCTCGTCTGGACGCCGATCGGCATGGCCGTCGTCGGCGCGATCGCGGGTGTATTCCCCGCTCTGAAGGCCTATTCCACCGACGTCGCCGGGACTCTGGCGTAGTCTCCCGACCTCCGCCCCGCTCACCAGCCCGATCCACGATGCACACTCTCCCCACGATCCTCCGCGCGGCCACCGCGATCGCCGTCTCTGCTGCCCTCGTCGCCTGTGGAGGCAGCGGTGCCGAGACCAGCGCCGAAGGTCACGCTCACGAAGACGGCGAAGAGCACTCCCACGAAGGGGAGGGCGAAGAGCACGACGACGACGATCACGGCCACGTTCACGTCGCCCCGAGCGGCGGCACGCTCGTCGAGATCGGCGACCACTTCGCCAACGTCGAGTTCGTCCTCGACGCCGAGTCGGGCGAGCTGACGATGTACACGCTCGGCGCGCACGCCGAGACGGCCGTGCGCTGCCCCGACGCATCGGTCGTCGTCGAGGCCGACATGCACGGCGACGCGCCGACCGTCGTCACGCTGGCCGCCCAGGAGAGCTCGCTCTCCGGCGAGACCGTGGGGGACAGCTCGAAGTTCGTCGGTCAGCACGACGAGCTCAAGGGCGCCGATCACTTCCACGGCCTCCTGAAGTCGGTGTCGCTCATGGACACGACCTTCACGGACGTGACGTTCGACTTCCCCGGCGAACAGGGTCACGAGGACGGTGAGGATCACGACCACGATCACTGATCGTTGCGCTGACCGTTGCACCGACCTGGGGCTCGGGCTCCTCGTCGCAGCGATCCTCGGCTGCGGTCCGGACGCGACCGCCGACCCGGCGAGCGACGCCCCGAACGAGAGGGTCTCGGCTGCGGTGCAGGGACGGGCGTTCACGGACACCTCGCCCGTTTCGGACGCCGCGATTCCCTCGACCGCGGAGGAGAGTGCTCAGGCGATCGCCGCCGCCGACCTGCCGATCGGCATCGCCGGGCTTGCGGGGAGCGTCGATCCGGCGCGACTGACGCCCGAGGCGCTGGCCGAGAACCCGCTGGTCATCGGGACGAAGCCGCGCAAGCCGTTCGAACTCGCCGAGGGCGCCGACCCCCTGGACCCGAACTCCTACGACTGGGTCAAGGACGACGACGGGCACTGGATCATCGGCTACAGCGACCTGTCGCTCGCCGATACGGACAAGGAGCTCCTCCTCGATGCGCTTGTGTACCCGGACGAGTACGAGGGCGAGGAGATCGAGTTCCCCGACCGCATCCGCGCCCTCGACGGCGAGAAGGTTGCACTGACGGGGTACATGATCCCGCTGCTCTGGAACGAGACCCGGGTGCCACACTTCATGCTCGTGCGCGACCTCCTGCAGTGCTGCTTCGGCGGGTCGCCCGAGCCCGACGAGTGGATCGCCGTGCAAATGGTCGGGACGGGCACGACCTACTGGGCCTACGGTCCCGTCGTCGTGCGGGGGACGTTTCGCGTCGCCGGCCAGGCCGACGAGGCCGGCTATGCGACCGGGGCGTTCGCGATCGACGCGACGGACGCCCGCGAGGAGTGACCGCGGCCCGCGGCGATCGCGAGTTCGACGTCGTCGTCTTCGGCGCGACGGGCTTCACGGGGCTCCGCACTGCGCGCCGTCTGGCCGCGGTCGCGCCGTCCGATCTCCGCTGGGCCGTCGCCGGTCGGCGCGAGCCGGCGGTGCGCGAGATCGCCGACGAGCTCGGGGCGGGCGCGCTGTTCGTCGACGTGGGGGACGGGGACGGGGTCGGTGACATGGCGCGCCGGACGCGGGTCGTGCTGAGCACGGCCGGACCGTTCGCGAAGTTCGGCGACCCCGTCGTCGACGCATGTGTCGCTGCAGGCACCGACTACGCCGACCTGACCGGCGAAGTGCATTGGATGCGCTCGCTCGTCCTGCGCCTGCACGACGCCGCGCGCGAGCGCCGCGCCCGGCTCATCCCCGCGTCCGGCTTCGACTCCGTGCCAGCCGACCTCGCCGTCCACGTCGCGCTTCGCGAGGCGGCTCGCCGCGGCGGGCGTCTCGCGTCTGCGCGAACGGTCTACCGACTGCGCGGCGGCCTCAACGGAGGCACGCTCGCATCGGCGCTCGGGATCTTCGAGGAGGCCGATCCGCGGATGCTCGCGGACCCCTTCGCGCTGGTCCCCGGCCACCAATCGACGCGAGACGAGCGCGAGCGGCTGGCCGACCCGCGCCGACCCGAGTTCGACGGGACCGGCGGTCGCTGGGTCGCACCGTTCTTCATGGGACCGATCAACCGGCGCGTGGTTCGACGGAGCATCGCGCTGCGAGCGGGGACGCCCCTCGGTGGCGCGACGGCCGACACGTTCCGCTACGACGAGTTCCAGTCCGTCTCGAAGGGGAGCGGCAAGACCGCGGCCTGGACCACGACCCTGATGCTCGGCCTCGGCGAGGCCGCGATGCGCACGCGTGCGGGCCGCTCGTTGATCCGGCGCATCGGCCCGTCGCCCGGCGAGGGCCCGAGCGAACGCACGCTCGCGAACGGCCTGTCGCGAGCGACGACGACCTGCGGGCTCGAAGGCGGCGACGCGTTCACGGTCGAGCAGGACATGGCCGGTGACCCCGGCAATGCCGCGACGGTTCGAGCCCTGGTCGAGACGGGCCTCGCGCTCCTGGAGTCGGATGGCGAGGGCGGCGTTCTCACCCCGTCGACGGCCCTCGGCGATAGGCTCGTCGAGCGCCTCGAACGGACGGACGAACACTCGTTCTCCATCGGGGCCGAGCTCGCGCCGAAGGGGCGTGACTGAAGTTCCGAGAGCCCCCGCATCCATGCCCCGAGATCGACGCCGAAGGAACGAGGACGAGCCGCCGCCGCTTCCTTCCGAGCGCAAGCCCAAGGGGCTGCACTGGCTCGCGATCGTCGGGATCCTGTTCGGTGGAACCGTGATCCTGGCCCTGTTCGCTTTCGCGGCAGCGTTGGAGCTCGGCTACATCGCCGACAGCGCTCTGCGTCGCGGCGACGACGTGCCGAAGCGCATCGTCGAGCAGCTCCGCGAGGAAGTCCTCGGCGCCGACGAGACGGTCGAGTGGTTCTATTCGACGGCCGTCACGAACATCCTGGAGGACGGCAACCTGCTGACGAACGAACGAGTGGTCAGCTACTGGAACGACGACGGCGAACTCTACCTGGACGCGACCGCGCTCGATGACGTTCGCGCGATCCGCGTCCAGTTCAGCGACGAGTGGCTGACCGACACCGAGCTCTGGGTCTGGAGCGACGCTTGGTTCGACGCGGACGAAGAGGCCTATTCGGTCTTCCTCTACCTCTCGAACGAGGACGGCCGCGACCACGACTTCGTTCGCGACCTCGTGAGTGCAGCGCGCCGAGCCGACGCCGATCTCGTGTCCGTCGAGGTTGGCGGTGACGTGACGGAGCGCGAGATCGACGAGATTCCGGGCGCGACGCGGTACTCGGGGGACGACTGGAGTGCGCAGCCCGACGCGCTGCTCGATCAAGGGGACCGATAGGCGCCGCGTCAGCCGTCGTCGGTCCAGCGGGCCGCGTCTTCCGGGCGGTTCCAAGCGGCGTAGGTCTCGGCCAGCACCTCGCGGATCCGCGCCGCTTGGTCCGGCGTCGTGTTCGGGTCCGACGAGAGGTGGCGCTCGACGGCGAGCAGCTCGGCCTCGGCCTCCTCGAACCTACCGTCGCTCGCGAGCGTGCGGCCGAGGTTCATCCGGAAGGGGAACTCGATGTACGGGAGGTCCGGGTGGTGTTCTCGCGCGAGCTCCAGGTTCTCGGTCGCCGTCACGACGGCCTCCGC
Organism: Planctomycetota bacterium; assembly: GCA_039200205.1. GTDB lineage: Bacteria > Planctomycetota > UBA1135 > UBA1135 > Saltatorellus. The sequence continues at coordinate 3,106 of JBCCSK010000193.1, read as the reverse complement.
CGTGTGGCCGAGCTCCATCTGGAGGACCGCGTGGTTGTTGCGGCTGATGAGTGACTGGACGTGCTCGGGGCCCACGAGCGTCGCGAGACGCTCCAGGACGCTCGCCGAGACGACGAGCGCCTCCGCCTTGCGATCCAGGCCCGACAGCGCCGCCGCGTAGTTCATCTCGGCGCGGACGACCATGACCGGGTCGCCCTTCCCGAGCGGCCCGTCGAGCGCGTCGAGGTTCGCGCGGAGAACCTCGGCGGCGCGCTCGTAGCGCTCCAGCCTCATCAGCGCGACGCTCAGGTTGTTGCGTGCGACGATCGTCTCGACGTGGCGCTCTCCGTAGAGCCCGAGGTGGAGCTCGACCTGCTCCTCGAAGATCGGAAGCGCCTCCTCCGTCCGGCCGAGGTCCTGCAGCACCGTGGCGCGATTGTTCGTGAGCGCGAGCGTCTTCGGGTGGAGCGGTCCCCACTCCCGCAGCGCGGCGGGCTCGATCGCGTGGAACATCTCCAGCGCCCGTTCACGCTCGCCGCCCTCGGCCAGCGCGAGCGCCCGGTTGGTGCGCATGGTGAGCACCTTCGAGTGCTCGTCGCAGAGCGCTTCGCCGAGGACCTCGATCCCGCGCGCGAGCAGAGCGTCTGCTTCCGCGCCTTCGCCGTTCGCGAGCAGGGCGGTGGAGAGGTTCGTGCGCGCAGTCTCGACCCGGTCGTCGCCCTCGGGGGCCTGCCCGCGCCAGGCGTCGAAGACCGCGCGCCAGCGCTCCACGGCTCCGGGCAGGTCACCGGCGGCGTCCGCCGCCGTCGCCTCCAGCTCGAGCGGCCGCATGCGAAGCCACAGCGGAGGATCGCTCGCGCGATCGAGGCCCGTCCGCACGCGGTCCAGCGCCTCGCGCGTGCCGTCGACGTCCCCGAGCGTCGCGGCGACCTCGCCGAGCGCCGCGAAGGCCTCGACGGTCGTCTCCGCGTACGGGCCGTCGTGGGCTTCGAACAGCTCGATCGAGCGCTCCAGCTGCCCCTTCGCCTGCTCGGGCAGGCCGAGCCTGCGGTAGGTCTCGCCGAGCGTCAGGTGCAGGCTCGCCCGGATCTCGGGTTCGAATCCCCCGCCGTCCTCCAGCTCCGCGGCCGCGCTCTCCAGGAGCTCGACGACGCGAACGTCGGCGCCGAGTGCGTCCGGGCTCGCGCTCGCGAGGATCTGTTCCAGGAACCTGTTCGCTTCCCGCGCGCGGTCACGGTCGACGACGGCCTGCTCGCGGGCGGACTCGGCGCGCACGAATCCGACGCTCGTTCCGATCGCGGCACCGACCAGCGCGAGCACCGCGAGGAGAGCCGTTGCGACGAGCGCTCGGTTGCGCCGTGCGAACTTCGAGACCTGGTACCACGTCGTCGCGGGCCGCGCGGCGATCGGCTCGTCGGCCAGGACGCGACGCACGTCGGCAGCGAGCGCGTCGACCGTCGCGTAGCGCCTCTCTGGCTCACGCGCGAGCGCGGTCGCGAGGATCGTCTCCACGTCACCGCGCAGGGTTCGGTCGACGTCGCCCGCCCGACGTGGCTCCGCCTGCGAGAGGCGAAGGGCGGCCTTGGGCAGCGAGAGCCCGTCGAGCTCGAGCGGTGCCGTGCCCGTGAGCAGTCGGAACAGTAGGACGCCCAGCGCGTAGACGTCCGTGCGAGCGTCGATCCGGTCGGGGTCGCCGACGATCTGCTCCGGGCTCATGTACGCGAGCGTTCCGACGATCTCGCCCGCCGTCGTGACCGAGGACGCCAGCGGATCCGCCGCCCGCGCGATGCCGAAGTCGACGATGTGCGGCGCGCCGCCGTCGTCGACGAGGATGTTGTCCGGCTTCAGGTCGCGGTGGATGACCCCGCGCTGATGGGCGTGGGCGACCCCGTCCGCCACGCGCAGGAACAGCTCCATCCGGCCCTGACGGTCGAGGCCGAGCGCGTCCGCCGCTTCCAGGAGCGACCTGCCCGCGATCCGCTCCATCGCGAACCACGAGAGGGCGTGGCCGCTGCCTCGGGCCTCGACGCCGGCGTCATGGACCTGGGCGATCGCGGGGTGGTTGAGGCGGCCGAGCGCCTCGACCTCCCACTGGAACCGTCGCTCGGCGTCCGGCGGGAGGAAACCGGGGCGAAGCACCTTGAGTGCGACGGTTCGGTGGGGCCGTTCCTGGGTCGCCTCGTACACGCGGCCCATGCCGCCCTCGCCGATGACCGAGCGCAGCGTGTAGCGGCCGAGCCGCGCGCCGGGCTCCGGCGCCGGGACCTCGAACAGCGCCGTCGCGGGCGTCTCCAGGAACCGATCGGACGTCTCCGCGTCCCCCAGCAGCGAGTCGACCTCCGCGCGGACCGCCGCGTCGTCGCCGCACGCCTCTTCGACGTACGCGCGGCGCTCGCCCGGCTCCTGCTCGAGCGCGTTGGCGACGATCTCCTTGACGCGCTCCCAGGAGGTCTCGCGCCCGGCGGGTTCACCCTCCACGCGCGATCTCCCGCGTCAGCCACGCCTTCGCCACGTTCCAGTCGCGGGCCACCGTCCGCTCGGACGCTCCGAGCGCGGCGGCGGTGTCCTCGACCGACAGCCCCGCGAAGAAGCGCAGCTCGACGACCTTCGCCGCCCTCGGGTCGAACGCCTCCAGCGCCGTGAGCGCTTCGTCGAGCGCGACGAAGTCGACCTCGTCGGGGTCGAACGCCCGGTCGACGCCCTCCAGGGGCTCTCGCCTCAGGTGACCGCCGTGCTTCTCACTGCGCACGCGACGCGCGCGGTCCACGAGGATCTGACGCATCGCGAGCGCCGCCGCGCCGAAGAAGTGCGCGCGGCTGTCCCACGAGAGCGACTCCCCGTCGTCGCCCACGAGACGCATCCACGCCTCGTGCACGAGCGCCGTGGCCTGGAGCGTTTGCGCGGAGCTCTCGCGCCTCATCTGGGCGCCGGCCATGCGGCGAAGCTCGGCGTAGACGAGCGGAAGGATGGCCTCGCCGGCGGCTCCGTCGTCGCCGGCGCTCTGGAGGAGCTGCGTGAGCTGGGGCTTGTCGGTCATGCGGGCCGCGCTAGATGCGGGCCGCGCAGTCTCACACGTGGGGACACGAGGGGGGGGACGAAATCCGGCCCGTGGGCCGGTTGCCCACGG
>JBCCSK010000192.1:0-11024 GCA_039200205.1 Planctomycetota bacterium | reverse complement strand
TCGAGCTCGTCGACGCCTGATCGATCCACCGACGCCTGTTCGATCCACCTACGGCCGTCGAGCGGGCGACCCCGATCGACTGGCTCGGAAAGTGCGCTTCCCCCGCGGTGACGATGTCGCCGCGGGGGAAGCGCGCATTCCGAGCCAGTCGGTTGCGCTCGCTCTACACTCGCCGGCGTGCGGAACTCGATCCTCGTCGCGCTCTTCCTCGCTCTCGGCAGCTGCCGGAGCACGTCCGTCGATCCCAGCGCCGCGTCATCCCAGCGCGCGCAGGCCCGCCCGAACGTCGTCGTCGTGTTCGTCGACGACCTCGGGGTCGGTGAGCTCGGCTGCTACGGCCAGGAGCGCATCCGCACGCCGCACATCGACTCGATCTCGGCGAACGGCGTGCGGTTCACGAACGCGTACACGGGCTCGCCCGTCTGCGCGCCGGCCCGCTGCGTCCTGCTGACCGGGCGGCACTCGGGGCACGCGGTCGTGCGGGCGAACTGGGAGAACGGCGGCTGGGGTCCCGACGAGCCGGAGGGCCAGTGGCCGCTCCCCGCGAGCGAAGAGACGCTGGCCGAGCGGCTCCACGCGCTCGGCTATCGCACGGGGGGCTTCGGCAAGTGGGGCCTCGGCGGCCCAGGGACGGAGGGTGCGCCCGAACGACAGGGCTTCGACCACTTCTACGGGTACCTCTGCCAGCGCGTCGCCCACAACTACTACCCGACGCACCTGTGGCGCGACGGCGTGCGCGAGCCGATCCCGGGCAACGCGTACTTCCCGGCGCACCAAACGCTCGACGCCCCGCTCTCCTCGGCCGGGGCCTACGGGGAACGGTTCGGCCGCGGGCGCGAGGGCTACGCGCCCGCCCGCATCGCCGACGACATGATCGAATGGCTCGAGGACGCTGCCTCGGCCGACGAGCCGTTCTTCCTCTACTACGCCTCGATCATCCCGCACCTCGCGCTACAGGTTCCGGCCGACGTCTCGGGGCGCTACCCGTCGAGCTGGGACGAAGAGCCTTACCTCGGTGACCGCGGCTACCTCCCCCACCCGAGCCCGCGGCGCGCGTACGCGGGGATGATCAGCTTCCTCGACGATCAGGTCGGACGGATCCTGGGCGTCCTCGAGGCGAACGGCGCGCTCGACGACACCGTCGTGCTGTTCACGAGCGACAACGGCGCGTCGTACGTCGGCGGAGTCGACACCGCGTTCTTCGGAAGTCACGACGGTCGGCGCGGGCACAAGGGACAGCTCTGGGAGGGCGGGATCCGGGTTCCGTTCATCGCCCAGTGGCCGGGCCGATTCCCCGCCGGCGCGACGTCCGATCACCTGGTCTCCTCGCTCGACGTGACGGCGACGCTGCTCGACCTCATAGGCGCTGCGCCCGCGGCCGGTCTCGACTCCGAGTCGTTCGCGAGCGTCCTCGCGAACGGAACGTCGGCGCGCCCGCGCTCGCCCCTCTACTGGGAGTACCGCCCGTTCGGCGGTCAGGCCGTGCGAGACGGGCGCTGGAAGCTCGTGCGCACGGGCCTGAAGAAGGGCGAGCCGAAGCTGCACCTGTTCGACCTCGACGACGACCCGGCCGAGTCCCGCAACGTCGCAGAGGAGAACCCCGACGTCGTCGCGCGACTGGAGGCGTTCATGGACCGCTCTCACGTCCCGTCGGTGGCGTTCCCGCTGCCGACGGTCGACGATCCCGCGAGCGGGAGCGCCGCGCGCACGTCGACTCCGTGAGCGGCCACCCGCTCTACGTCGTCGTGCGGCCCACCCCCGACCAGGAGCGAGAGCGCCCGGCGCCGGAGCGGGTGGCCGCCCAGCGCAGCGCCGCGCGCGCGGCGCTCGCGGTTGCCGCCGAGCTCGCGGACTGCCCCGATCGCGCCTTCGAGAAGTCGGGTCCGCGCGGCAAGCCGCTGCCGACGGCAGCAGGCTGGCGGTGGTCGATCAGCCACGACGCGGGACTCGTCGCAGCCGTCGTCGCGCCCGGGTTCCGGGTTGGCGTCGACCTGGAGCGCATCGCGCTGCGCAGGCGCTTGCTCGTCGAGCGCGTCGCCGACCCGGACGAGCGGGCAATCCTCGGCGAGGGCGACGAGCCGCTCGACGCGATGGGCTTCGCTCGGCTGTGGACGGCGAAGGAGGCGGTTCTGAAGGCCGAGACGATTGGCCTTCCGGGGCTCGGGCGCTGCCGAGTCGTCGGCGCCCCGTCATCACTCGAGGTCGACGTCACCTACGGAGGCGAGCCGCGAACCGTGCTCCACACGCGCGTCGACGATCGGCTCGTCAGTCTGTGCGCGGTGCCGCTCGACGGCCGCCTCTCTCACGTCGTCTGGGACGTGCCCTCCCGAAGCTGACGCGGTCACCGCAGGATCTCGCGCGGGAGCGGGACCGGCTCCCCCGTCGAACGAGCGATCGACATCGCAGCGCCCGCATCCTCGAGGCGGATCGAGAGCCGCTCCGCCATCGCGGCGAGTCGGGCCGGCTCCGCCGACGCGAGGTCCCGCGACTCTCCCTCGTCCGCCTCGACGTCGTAGAGCTCGAGCCGGGGCCCCCCGCCCGTCTGCGCTCCCGAGTGGAAGTAAACGACCTTCCACCGCCCCCGACGCAGTGCGCTGAACGGCTCGATGCCGGGGCCGCGGACGCCCCAGAAGTGCGGCTGGTGCCAGAGGATCGAGCGCTCGGGCTCGAGCGCGTCGACGTCGCCGCTCAGAACGCGCGAGAGGTCGAACCCGTCGACGCGCGAAGCATGCTCCGCGGGAACGTCGACGCCAGTCGCGGCGAGCAGCGTCGGGAACAGATCGTGCGTCACGACCGGACCCTCCGCGACGCGTCCCGACGGAACGACGCCCGGCCAGCGGACGACGAGCGGCACGCGCAACCCGCCGTCGTAGGCCGAACCCTTGCCGCTCCGCGCGGGACGGTTGTGGACGTGGCGCTCGCCGCCGCGGCCGTGGGCGGAGAGCCCGCCGTTGTCGCTCGTGAAGACGACGAGCGTCTCATCCACGATCTCCAGCTCGTCGAGTGCGTCGAGGAGCCGCCCGAGCGCCGCGTCCACGGACGCGACCATCGTCGCGTAGGCGAGCTCGGGTCCCTGGAGGTCCGGGAACAGCTCGGTGAAGCGAGCGTTCGGCATGATCGGCGCGTGGACGGCGTACGGCGCGAAGTGCAGGAACACGCGCTCGCCGTCCTCGACTGCCGCGCGCAGTGAGCTCTCCGCCTCGGCGCCCAGCGCATCCGTCAAGAACACGTCCTCGCCGTGGTAGCGCGCGAGCCCCGGGACGTCCCAGCTCCGGTCGCGCCCCTCGCGGCCGCGACGCGCCTCGCGCTTCGCGGCGCTGAAGTCGTCGATGCCGTAGAAGCTCCCCGGCCCCCCCGCCGCCCATCCGGCGACGTTGACGTTGAACCCGAGCTGCGTCGGGTCTCCGCCGCCGGACTCGCCCTCGGGGCTGGTTCCGAAGTGCGCCTTGCCGACGTGAATCGTCCGATGCGTCTCGCTCAAGAGCGACGCGAGCGTGACGTCGCCCGGCTGAAGCCCGTTGACGTTCCAGGTCGGCGCGACCAGCGCGGGGAAGTCTGCCGACTGGTCGCGATCGTGGAAGCGCGTCCAGTAGGTGATCCCGCTGCGCGCGGGACACGCGCCGGTCATCAGGCTCGTCCGCGTGGGCGTGCAGACCGGCGCGGACGCGTAGGCGTCGGCGAAGCGCGTTCCCTCGCGCACGAGCCGCTCCAGGTGAGGCGTACGGAAGTGCCGCGGCCCGTCCCCCTCCGGATCGGGCCAGCACGCCGGGGACGTGTCGCGCCACCCGAGGTCGTCGATGACGACGAGAAGCACGTGGGGCGGGGCGTCGTGGGCGGACGCGGCCGCGGCGAGGCCGAAGAGGGCAAGAACGCGACGGAGCATGGCCCTGACGATACGATCGCTCCGATGCGTGTCCTCCTCGGACTCGTCCTCGCGCTCGCGGCGATCCTCGCGGCCTTCCTCTTCGCGACGCGCACGGCGCCCGCGCCAGAGGAGGATCGCGTCGTCGTGCGCGACGCGAGCGCCCGGCAGGAGGAGGACCGGACGGGCGCGGAGCTCTCGGCCACGTCCGTCGAGCGGACGATCGCCGAGGCAGAGGATCCCGCGCCGTTCGTGCCGGTGCGCGATCCCGCGCTCGACGTCGCCCGCGAGGTGCTCGGTCGCCTCGTCGCCGGTGAGGACGGGGCGCCCCTCTGGGACTACTCGATCCACCTCGTCCCGAGCGGAGCTCGGCCGCGCGGCGTCGTCCCTGCGGGTTCGGAGCTGACGACCGGCCCCGACGGTCGCTTCCACGCCGATGAGCTCGACCACCGGGGTCCCTGGGACGTCTACGCGTGGCCCTTCGCGCCGGACTCCGAGGCCCTGGAGGTCAGTCCGCGCGCGCGGGTTGGCGTCGCGATCGCGCACCCGGTCGGAGAGGGAGACGAGCAGACGTACCGCGTCGTCGCCGGTCCGACCGTCGTGATCCTCTCGCCGCTCCCCGCGGGCGTCGAGACGTCGGAGGTCATCGTCGAGGCGCGGGGGCGCGAGTCGGCGCTGGCGAACGGCCGCGGGCGGATGGGCGGGTTCGGGCGCGTCCGAGAGACCGCCGACGGCGTCCTCCTCGCGCAGATCCCGAACGTGACGAACGTCGTCCAGGACAAGCGCTTCGGCGTCCGCGCGGTGACGCGGGACGGCCTCTGGTCGGTCGCGGAGGTTGAGGAGGGACGCCTCCGGAACGGAGCGCGCGCCGAGGTCGAGGGGGCCTTCGAGCAGCGCGGCCGGGTCCGCTTCCGCATCGACGTCACCGGCGCCCGAGACGAACTCGAGGGCTCCGATGCGCTCGACTGCATCGGATGGACCCTGCCGTTCGGGGATCCCGCGCGGGACGAGCTCGACCTTCCGATGTCGATGCGGACGACGGACCAGGCCCGGCGCCCGATCGCGATCGGCGACGGCCTGTTCGAGCTCAGCGACCTCCCGATCGGGCCCCTGGAGTTCCACACCCGCGGCGACTCCGACGCGCCGGAGGGTCGCCGCTTCCGACTCTCCGCGCCCGTTCAGGCGACTGCCGTCCACGGCGAGGCGCCGCCGATGGTGCTCGTGGTCGCTCGCGAGGGGTGACGAGCGCGGGAAGTTCTGCGCGCCGCCAGGAACGGCCGCTATCCTCCTCCGCTTCGCTCCCCGCCCACGGACCCGGCCCCCCCGATGGAAACGACCGCCAGCCTCGTGGAGCGCGCGCGCGCCACGACGCGGCCGTTCCAGGACCTCTACCCCTACGAGCCGCACTTCCTCGAGGTCTCCGGGTCGGCCCTGCACTACATCGACGAGGGACCGCGCGGGAACGGGGCGATGCTATGCGTCCACGGCAACCCGACCTGGTCGTTCTACTGGCGCGCCGTCGCCCGGGCCTTCCGGTCCGAGACCCGAGTCGTCGTCCCCGACCACCTCGGCATGGGGCTCTCGGACCGCGTCGGGGGCGGCGTTCGACTCGCCGAGCACGTCGACGCGCTGATCGCCCTCGTCGAATCGCTCGACCTCCGCGACGTGACGCTCGTCGTCCACGACTGGGGCGGGGCCATCGGCTTCGGCGCGGCCCTCGCGCTGCGCGACCGGATCACCCGCTTCGTCGTGACGAACTGCGCGGCGTTTCCCTCCGGAATGATGCCGAAGCGCATCGCGGCCTGCCGCATCCCGCTCTTCGGGCGGATCGCGGTGCAGCAGGGCAACGCGTTCGCGCGCGCCGCAACGCGAATGACCACGGTCCGCCCGCTCTCCGGCGAGGTCAAGCGGGCGCTCCTCGCGCCGTACGCGTCGCCGCGCGACCGCGAGCAGGTCTGGCGCTTCGTCGCCGACATCCCGATGTCCGACTCCCACCCGTCGTGGAAGACGCTGTGCGGGATCGCGGACGGACTCGAATCACTGCGCGGTCTTCCGATGGAGCTCGTCTGGGGGATGCACGACTGGTGCTTCCGTCCGGAGTTCCTCGCGCGCTGGCAGCAGTACTTCCCGGACGCCGGCGTTCGCCGGCTCGACGACGCGGGGCACTACGTGTGCGAGGACGCGCCCGCCGCCCTGATCGACGCGATCGCGGACGTACGGCGTCGCCCGGTCACCCCGGGGGTCGCGACGTGACGAGCGCGGAGTCCGAACGCGCGTCGCTGCGGCTCGGAGACGACGACCCGTTCCGCGCGCTCGGTGAGCGATCGGAGCGCGTGAACATCGCGTCCACGCTCTCACGCGGAGCGGCGGAACGACCCGACGCCGCCGCGGTGGTCGCGCCCGGGCCGCGCAAGGGCGAGTGGACGACGACGACGTACGCGGAGCTCGACGCGCTGGCGAGCCGTATCGCGAGCGGACTGAAGGCGTCCGGCGTGGAGAAGGGCATGCGCGCAATCGTCTTCGTCCGTCCGGGGCGCGAGCTGATCGCGATCACGTTCGCGCTCCAGCGGCTCGGGGCCGTGCCCGTTCTGGCGGACCCCGGCATGGGCCGCGAGCGTCTCCTCGCGGCGGTCGAGCGCATGGCCCCGGAAGTGTTCATCGGGATCCCGCTCGCGCAGGTGGCACGGGTCGTCTTCCGCTCGGCGTTCGCGAGCGTGCGACTCTTCGTGACCGTCGGTCCGCGACTCGGCTGGAGCGGTACCACCCTCGCGCGCGTCATCGCCGCAGGCTCGCCGAATTTCGAGGCCGAGGACACGGCGGCGGACGACCCGGCGGCCATCCTGTTCACGAGCGGCAGCACCGGACCGCCGAAGGGCGTCCTCTACACGCACGGGATCTTCGCGGCGCAGGTCGACGCGCTGCGGACGCTCTACGACTTCCGCCCGGGCGAGGTCGATCTCGCGTGCTTCCCCCTGTTCGCCCTGTTCGACGTCGCCTTCGGGATGACGAGCGTCTTCCCGGAGATCGACGTCTCGCGGCCGGCGACCTGCGATCCGCGCAAGGTCGTTCGCGCGCTCGAGGAGTCGGGTGCGACGACCAGCTTCGGCTCACCGGCGATCTGGCGTCGCGTCCTTCCGTACTGCCACGACCAGGGGATCAAGCTGCCGCAGCTCACGCGCCTCCTGATCGCCGGGGCTCCGGTTCCGCCCGACCTGATCCAGAAGGCCCACGCGGTGCTGCCGATCGGCGGCGACGTGTTCACGCCGTATGGCGCGACCGAGGCGCTTCCCGTGGCGTCGATCGCGGGGCGCGAGGTCACGCCCGGCCTCCTCGGCCCGATCGGCAACGGCGCGGGAACCTGCGTCGGCCGGCCGGCCTCCGGCGTCGAGATCGCGCTGATCCGGATCGAGGACGATCCGATCGCACGCTGGTCGGACGACCTCGAGGTCGGGCTCGGCGAGATCGGCGAGGTCTGCGTGCGGGGTCCCTTCGTCACCGCCCAGTACGCGGAGGACGCGCGGGCGACGGAGCGCGCGAAGATCGACGCCGGCGACGGCACGGTTTGGCACCGCATGGGCGACGTCGGGCGCTTCGACGGCGAGGGACGTCTGTGGTTCCTGGGCCGCGTCGCGCACCGCCTGGAGACGCTGCAGGGCGTTCGCATGCCCGTTCCCGTCGAAAACGTCTTCAACCAGCACCCGCGCGTGGCGCGGACCGCGCTCGTCGGCGTGGGAAGGCGCGGCGCGGAGACACCGCTGCTCGTCGTCGAGGCGACGCCGGGCGAGCATCCGAAGGGCGAGACGATGACGCAGGGCTTCATCATGCAGCTGCGCGAGATCGGCCGCAGAGTCCCTCGCGCCGCCGACGTCGAGCACTTCCTGTTCCACCCGTCGTTCCCGGTGGACCCCCGGCACAACGCGAAGATCCACCGCGAAGAGCTGAAGGAGTGGGCCGAGGCCCAGCTCTCGTGATTGGGAGCGCGCTCGTCACGGGCGGGGGCGGTTTCCTTGGAGGCGCGCTCGTCGACGCGCTGTTGAACCGGGGTGCCAGCGTCGCGAGCGCGTCGCGCGGTGACTACCCGGGTCTCGCGGAGAAGGGTGTGGCTTCGCTGCGCATCGACCTGGCCGACGATCCAGGTCCCCTCGTTGCACTCCTGCGCGAGCGCGAGGTCGACACGATCTTTCACTGCGCTGCGCGACCCGGCGTCTGGGGACGAGCCGAGGCCTACGAGCGCGCCAACGTGCAAGCGACCGCCAACGTCCTCGTCGCCGCGCGGGACGCCAGCGTGGAGCGCGTCGTGTTCACGTCGTCGCCGAGCGTCGTGTTCGACGGCCGGGACCACGTGCGGGCGGGACCGGATCTGCCCTACCCCGATCGCTACCTGGCCCACTACCCGCGGACGAAGGCCGTCGCGGAGCGCGCGGTGCTCGCGGCGAACGGCCCGGACCTCGCGACGGTCGCCCTTCGCCCGCACCTGATCTACGGACCCGGGGACCCGAACCTCGTGCCGCGCCTCCTCGAACGCGCGGACGCGGGGAGGCTCCGGATCGTCGGGGACGGGATGAGCGAGGTGAGCCTCACGTTCGTCGAGAACGCGGCCGCTGCGCATCTCGCGGCGGCCGACGCCCTCGACGACGAGGGTGCGACCTCGCCCTGCGCAGGCCGCGCGTTCTTCGTGAACGACCTCCAGCCGGTTCGCCTCTGGGAGTGGGTCGACGAGGTGCTCGTCGGGACGGGACGGCCGCCGGTGACCCGACGCGTCTCCCCCGGGCTCGCAGTTGCAGTCGGGTCGGCGCTGGAGGCCGCCTACCGGCTTGCGCGACGGTACGACGGCGAACCGCCGATGACGCGCTTCGTCGCGAAACAGCTCGCGACGAACCACACGTACGACATGCAGCCGTTCATTGCCGCGACGGGGGAACGCTATCGGGAACCGGTCTCCGGGCGTGAGGCGACCGCTCGGACGATCGAGTGGGCGCGCACGGCGCATCGGCGCTGATCGTGCGCAGTGCCGGCGCCCGCCGGAACGAGGGCACCCACGATTCGGCAGTTTCGAGGAACGGTCCCGTGTGCGACCTGCTACAGCGTACCGAACGCCGTGGAGGCCACCATGATCCAACACCGCACACGTTCCCTCGCGCTGTCGACCGTCGCTCTCGCCTTCGTTGCCTGCCAAGCGTACCCCGACCAGACCACACGGCCGACGGTCCGCATCGGCGGGGTCGTCGCCAGCGACTACGAATCGGAGCTCTCCGTCGAGGGCATCGGCCTCGATGTCGACACCGACGTGACGAGCTTCGACTTCAGCGGCGGCATCACGGCGTACGTTCCGACCGACGACATCCTCGACCGAAAGCTGTATCGGGCGGAGCTGACCGTCGCGACGACCGAGTTCGAGCTCGAGGACTTCGGTCAATCGGTCGACATCGACTCGCTCGATATCGCCGGCGGTGGCCGCTACTACTTCGGGGGAACGGCGACGATCCAGCCGTTCGTCTCGGGGCACGGCGTCGTGTCGATCCTCGACGATGTCGATGGCGTCGACGCGGGGACGCAGTTCGCGCTGCGCGCGGGCCTCGGGGTCGAGTTCGCCCTGATGGAGCGCTTCTTCCTCGACCTCGGCATCGACTACACCCTGCCGATCATCGAAGCGGAGTCGGACTCGGATCCATTCCTCGGGGAGGTCGAGACCGAGATCTCCGGGTGGGCCCTCCGGATTGGCGCCGGCTACATCTTCTAGCGGGTCCCTTGGGAGCACGATTCACGCGTTCTTAGGAGCGCCCCGGGGGAGGATTCGGTCAAGAATCTGCGTCGGCCCGTTCACACCGACCCTCCCCCCCATGACGCCCCCCCACTCCTGGCGCCTGGTGTGCGCCGCGACAGCCGCTGGTTTCCTCGGATCCTGCGTGGTCCACCCGAACCAGGTCGTCCAGCCGCACGCCCGCATCGGCGGTATCGCCTTCAGCGATTTCGAGGCCGACATCTCGGCCGGCGAGCTGCGGGAGAAGGTGGGAACCGACGTCCTGAACCTCGAGGTTGGCGCGGGCTTCACGTATTCGTACCCGGTCGAACGGGACGCGCTGCGCAAGCTCGCGCGGATCGAGATGCTGGTGGGCTACACCGACTACGACGTCGACGACGCGACGTTCGACGTCGATACCGAGGCGATCGAGCTCGCGATCGGCGGCAGGTTCTACTTCGGCGGCCCAACGTTCCAACCGTTCCTGGCCTTCCACGGCGTCGGCAGCTTCTTCGACGACGCGGGCGGAACGAGCGTCGGCGAGCAGTTCGGCTGGCGAGGCGGCGGTGGGATCGAGGTCGCGATCACGGACCGCTTCTTCGTCGACCTCACCCTCGACTACACCGAGGACATGTTCGGCGCAGACACCGACTTCCAGGTCGACGAGCTGAGGAGCGTCGAGCTGGGCTTCTCGGGCTGGGCGCTCCGCTTCGGCGCGGGGCTGCTCCTCTGACGCCGCCGCGTCACGCGCTCACGAACGAGGCGGCGATCCGCCCGAGGTCGCGCATTCCCGACGCCCGGTGCACGTGGTCGATCGCGGGCAGGTCCAGCGTCCCGAGCTCGCGGCCGCCGACCACGAAGTCACGCTGCGGCCCCGCGTTCTGCGCGAACGCATCGGACAGCTGCTTGCGCGTCGTCACCGGATCGCGGACGAAGTTGACGCTGATCCAGACGACGCGCGCCGATGCCTGGTCAGCTGCGCTGCAGATCACGTCGACCGGAGTGTTGGGGCCGAGGTCGAAGGCGTCGTAGCCCGAGCTACGAAGCACGGCTTCTGCCATCTGCGACGGGATCGAGTAGGGGTCGACCTCGATCGCTCCCCCGACCGCGCTGGCTCCCGCAGGCCTGGAGAGGAGCTCGGAGAGCCTCGTCACGAGCAGCCGGCAGACGGAGGTCGCGCGGTGTTCCTCGAGCACGCCGTCGTGGCCACCTTGCCAGAGATCTCCAACGCGCCGCATCGCCGGCGAGAGGAGGTCGTCGCAGATGTCAGCGACGGCGGATCCGCCGAAGTACGCACCCATCACGAGCTGGCTCGCACGCGCGACGTCGGATGCGAGGAACGCGTCGACGAGCGGGCCAACGGCGTCATCCGCCCCGTTCTCGCGCTCACGCTGCACGAGCGGTTCACCCAGCTCTAGCCCG
>JBCCSK010000191.1:0-11041 GCA_039200205.1 Planctomycetota bacterium | reverse complement strand
GCCTGGTCGACGAGCTGCTCCCCGGCGTCGAGCTCGATCGCTTCGACCGCGCGCAGCTCACCGAGGTGCTCTCGGTCTGCCGAACCTCGAAGAGCCTCTCGGAGGCCGGGCGGGCGCTGTTCGCCGTCTCGAGGCAGAAGCGGACGACGACGAACGACGCCGACCGCCTGCGGAAGTACCTCGCGCGGTTCGGACTGAGCTGGCAGGACGTTCTCGCAGCGCGCTGAGCGCGCCGCACTACGATCGTGGTGCTCGCTCCCCAGGATGCGGACGCCCCGATCAGGGGAAGGTCCGCGCGCCCCGTTCGTCACCGTCTCCGATGGCTCCTCTGCTCGCCGCGGCGGCCTCGCTCGCCGTCATCACGTTCGCACATCCGCAAGACCTGTCGTCGCTTGCCGGCACGGTCCGCTCATTCGAACAAGAGGAGCTTGGCTCGCTCGAAGAGGCCGGCGTCATGCGCCGGCTCGGGACTCCGCCGCGATCGCATCGTGGCGCGGTCCGCGCCCTGTGGCGTGGCGGCGCGGTGCTGACGGTCTCGCGCCACGGTGACCTCGTTCGATGGAACCCGGACACTGGAGAGCAGCTCGATCGCATCTCGCCGGAGCCGATCGTCGGCGAGGCCCTCGTCGACGCCGTCCCGATCGCCGACGGAGCCGTCCTCGTGCTCGGCTCCGACGGAACGGTGGCGCCGCTGGATGCGGACGGGCTCGAGGTCGCCGGTGACCTGCGCTCGCTCGACGTCGCGGCCGCGCTCGTGGTCTCGCCCGATGGTGAGACCGTTCTCGGGCTCCGCTTCGACGGCGAGCGCGTGAAGACGTACGGCGTCGGGCGAGGGCGCGCGCGACGCGGTCCGTCGCTGGGCGAGGGCGTCGTCACTGCGAGCATCGCGGACGGTGCGAAGCGCATCGCGACCGTCGTCGAAGCGCAGGGCCGGCAGAGGATCGTCCTGCTCGACAGCAAGGGGCGCAGAGTCGACGAGGAAGTGCTCGAGATTCTTGCGAATCGCAGCGATCGCGTGCTTCGATCCATAGGTGCCGTCGCTCTCTCGGGGGACGCCAAGTCTCTCGCGATCGGTGGGAACGGGCGCGTCGCGCTCGTCGACTTCGCGGCCGACGACGTGCGCTTCGAGGCCGAGTTCGACGCAGGACGCGTCCGCTGTCTCTCCTGGTCCGACGGCGGAGACCTCGTCGCTGGGACGGACGACGGCCACGTCGTCGTCGTCGACGGGCGATCGGGCGACGTGCGCGCGAGACGACGACTGCACGGGTCGCCCGTCATCGACGCGACGATGAGCGCGTCTGGCGAGACTGTCGCCAGCGTCGGTGACGCGGGTGACGTCCGGCTCCTCGACGCGAAGACGGGCGACGAGATCGCCGGCACCGGCTGGCTCGACGGTCCCATCGGGGCCATCGGGTTTTCCGCGGACGGGACCGACGTGGCCTTCGGCGGATTCGGCGGTGGAATCGCCGTCGCGCTCGACGGCGGGCCGCCGGTGTTGGTTCCCCAGCGACACGAGGCCTCCGTGATCGCGGTCGCGCTCTTCGGCAACGATCGACTCTTCAGCGCGGCGCGCGGAGAGCTGGCGCGCGACGGCCGAATCGGCGAGAAGGACGCGCGGACCCTGCACGCCCTAGAGGCGGGAGAGCAGCGCGTCGTCGTGGCGGACGTCTGCGAGGACGGACCGCTCGTCGCACTCGGCTTCGATGGCGGTCTGCACGTGTACCAGATCCTCGGGGGACGCGCACAGAGCGGTGAGACGGGCTTCGGCATCGCCGACCTCGCGCTCGCCGCCATCGAAAGAAACGGCGAGGCCTACCTGACGGACGAAGGGCTGCTCCTCATCCAGGAGCCTGGCAGTGCCGAGTGGTCGTACGAAGAGCAGTCGATCCCGCCGCCCGCCGAGGAGCGTGAGCGGCGCATCGGGCTCGAGTACCTCGGCGACGAGACGATCATCGTCGAGAAGGTCGACGGAACGCTGGAGCTCTGGTCGCTCGATGGCGACGTGAAGAACGTCATCGACCTGCGCGGCGAGGACGACGACGATCCGCGCCGATGGGCGTACGGCGTGTCCCCCGGCGGACGCTGGATCGTCACGGAGCGGCCGGGCGTCGGCCTGGTCGTGGTCGATCCGTCCTCGGGGGAGCGCGCCGCCGAACTCGGTTACCCCGCGCCGGGTGCCACCGCGGTCGCCGTGTCGCAAGACGGACGGAGGATCGCGCTGGGGCGGGCGGACGGGACGGCGCTCGTCTGGGACCTCGGCGCATTCGAGACCTGGAACGACCGCCGAAGCCGCGAAGGCGGCTACGTCCCGGCGCTGGGAGCCAGGGAGGCGGTGCGCGACGCCGGCCGCCAGGCCAAGCGCGCGCTTCCCGATCTCGACCGTGCGGGCGCGCACTTGATCTCAGGCACGTCGCTCTTGCGAGGAATGCCCGCGGGAAAGGAGCGCGACCGTTACCGCGAGTCGTTCGTGGAACGGAGGCAGGAGGCGGGACTGGGCGACGGGGCGTTCACGGCCATGGCAGCCGAGATCGCGGAGCAGTGGGTTGCGCTGGGAATGGAATACGCCGGGAGCGACCTCGCCCACGCTGCGCTCGACTGCGCGCTCGTCGCAGACGACTGGGCCCCCGGAGGCGGCGATCCGCTCCTCGAGCTGAAGGGCGTCCTCGCCGCCGCGGAGCAGCGCGAGCAGACGCTCGAACCGATCGAACAGGTGGCGGCAGGCGACGCGGAAGCCGACGACCCCCTCCCGCTGCAGCACCGCTCGATCTCCGGCTTCGAGCGAACCGACGAGCTATGGCGCTCCTCGCTGCGAGCGAAGGGCGGGCGCGGAGTCGTGGCGAGGCGACCCGGCACGTTCGAGGAGATCGAGCTCGTCGCCGACTTCAGCGTGGCGTCGACGGCGGCGCTGGAGGTCCAGTTTGGCCTCCGGGCATCTGGCGCCGGTGGATTCGGCTTCAGAGCCTCGATGAACGCGCGGGGCGACAAACTGGATCTGTCCATCGAAGACCGTGCGAAGAACGAGCGCGTTGCGCTGCGCCGCTTCTCGGTCGAGTCCTTCCCGGACGTCGTCGAGCTCCGCGTCACGGTCGAGGATGGACGTATCGTCGGGACCTGGAACGGAGAGCAATCCGTGATGGCGACGACCGAGAAGAAGCTGCGCGGCTACGTGGGTTTCGCGGCCTTCGGACTCGACGGGCTCGCGCGTCGCGCGGCCATCCGGTCGCTCTCGACCGACCCGCAGACAGAGCCGATCCGAGGGTCTCGCGACGGACTGATGACGACTTCGGAGGAGCTCCCCCTCGACGAGCAGCTTCGCGAGATCGAACGCTCGCTCACGGAGAGCGGTGTCGAGGAGCGCGATCTCGTTCGGCTCCACGCGCTCCGCTTCGACGCCGAGCGGCTCCCCGACGAGGCGGCGCGCCGCGTGGTCGCCGGCCGCGTTGCGACGCTGGAGTCGACGCACGATCCGCTCGCTGCCAAGAGGAGCGCGACGCTCGACGCGATCGCAGACAAGCTCATGACCCGGGCTGAAGCGGTCGCAGGAGAGCGTCCGTGGACCGCGCTCGCCCTGATCGACCTCGCGCGGGTCCGCGACGACGAGGCCGTCGAATCCCGCGTCGTGGCGCTCTCGGCGCCGCTCGCCCCTGTGCTCGCAGCTCGACGCGGGCTCGCGAAGGAACCTGCGGAGCTCTACGCGCTTCCCGAAGGACCGTCTCCACTCGCGCAATCGGTCGATCCGTGGCGGCACCCCTGGACGGTTGACGCCGGTGAACTCTCCACCATCCCGCCGTCGGATTCCAACGCGCTCCTCGTGACGCCGCGCGCGATCGCTCCCGAGGGGCTCGAGGTCGCAGTTCAGCTCCTCTCCGGAGAGCGCTGCACGCAGGCGATCGCCATCGGCGTTCAGCCGAACTGGGACATGGTCTGCGTCACGCGTCAGCGCGACGGACGAGACGTTCGGCTGAACATCTGGAGGGTCACGAACGGAGTCATCAAGACCCTCGAGTCGTCGCCGCTGCGATTCCAGAGGGATGCGGTCACGGACTGGATGACGCTGCGAGTCGAATACGACGCGGCCACGGCGACGCTCGAGGCAACCCTGGGCGCTGCAGAGCCGCTGACCGTGAAGCTCGACGAGCCTCTCAAGGCGGGCAGGATCGGCACGCTGGTCTACGGGGGCGGAACCGAAGAGCCGGCGCGCTTCCGCGGCCTCCGCATCGGAGAGTGAGATCGTCAGTACCCTCTGAACCGTCGATGTTCGTCCCCTCGATCCTGCTCTTCGCGATGGGGTTGCTCGGTGCAACCGACATCGTGCTGTTCCACGTTCGCGCGCACGGCCTGCGCGACCGGCCGGAGTCTCGAGCGGAGCTGGTGACCCACTTCCTGCGCGGGCCGACCTACTGCGCGCTGTTCCTCGCCGTGCCGAACTTCGACCTCGCGGGAGGGTGGTACGCGGCGCTGCTCGCACTCCTGGCCTTCGACGTCGGCATCTCGATCGTCGACTTCTGGCTCGAGCCGGCGAGTCGGCGCGAGGCGGGAGGGCTGCCGCGCGGCGAGTACGTCCTCCACGTCGTGCTCGCGATGCTCTTCGGCGCGCTGGTCGCGACCGTTCTCTCGGGCGGAGCGGAACGGTTCGGTCGTTCGACTTCGATCCAGTGGATCCCGATGGGGACGGGTGAGGTTCCGACCCTGCTGCGGGTCGCGCTGATGGCGATGGCCCCCGCGGTTCTCTTCACCGGACTCCTCGACCTTCGCGCCGTCCTGCGCCTCGGGCGCGTGCCGGCCCACTCGCCTTGAACGGCCGCGTCCACGCGCACGCAGCGAGCCTCTACCTGCTCCAGGACGACGATTGGCGGCGCCTCCTGCGGCGTGGCGGCTGGCTGCTCTTCGTTCCCTTCGTCGGCTGGCCCATTCTGCTCGGATACCGCCGCGCGCTGATCGAGCACCTCTACGAGCCGCTGCCTCGCGCGATGCCCGCGTGGCGCGGGCGTCTCGGCGAGCACGGACTGAACGGCCTCAGGGCGATCGGCGTCATCCAGGCCCACGTCGCGCCCGCGTGGCTCCTCCTCGCCGGGATGCTCGTAGAGCGCGGGTGGACGCCGGACGCGGCCAGCGCGGTCCTGGCGGCCGTGTGCGTCGTCGCGCCGATCTTCACCAACCTCTCGTTCCCGCTCGCATGCGTCGCAGCATCGACGCCCCTCGCCGGCGAGGCGGCGATCAGCGTCTGGGAAGCCGTCGGCCTGCTCGCGCTCTTCACCGCGCTGATCGCGGTCGTGCCCGCCGCGTTCCTGCGCGTTGCGTGGACCGGTCGGTTCCTCGCGGCGCTTCGGATCGACCGCAGCCTTCGGTTCATCGCGCGGCGACCTCGCGGCTACGCCTTGGCCTGGTGGTACGGCCTGTGGATGAACGGTGCGTCCATCGTCTATCTCGTCATCGCGCCGTCGCGGGTCTTCTGGGCCTACGTCGGTTCGCTCGCGATCTTCCACCACGTGTCGACGGTGGACGACGTCCATGCTGGATTCGGGCGCGTGGACCGCGGCGGATGGCTCGCACGCGCGGAGCGCTTCGAGCCGAACGAGCGCGTTCGCAGCGTGACCCGGACGGAGATCGAGAACTCCGACGTCTCGGTCCTGCGCACGCCCTGGTTCTCGATGCCGCTACGCGGCCGGTGACACGGCCGGTCTCGGGTAGCGGTGCGCACACGGTTGAGCGAGGCTCTGCGCGTGCGCATCGTCTGCCTCTCCGACACCCACGGTCTGCACGGCATGCTCGACGTGCCGGACGGCGACGTCCTCGTCCACGCGGGCGACTTCACCCAGATCGGGCGCGAGGAGGAAGTCGAGGACTTCGCGCGTTTCCTGGCCGCCCTCCCCCATCGCACGAAGATCGTCGTGGCGGGCAACCACGACTTCCTCTTCGAGCGCGAGCCCGGAGCCGCGCGTCAGATGCTGGCGGGCGTCGCGCACTACCTGGAAGACTCCGGCGTCGAGGCCGAGGGACTGCGCTTCTGGGGATCCCCCTGGCAGCCCGAGTTCGGGGGCTGGGCGTTCAACCTCGAGCGTGGGCCGGCGCTGAAGGAGCGCTGGGCCCAGGTCCCCGAGGGCGTCGACGTGCTCGTCACCCACGGGCCGCCGGCGAACGTGCTCGATCGAGTCTTCAACGGCGACTGCGTCGGCTGCGAGGATCTCCTCTCCGCTCTTCCGCGGATCTCTCCCAAGCTCCATGTCTTCGGACACATCCACGAAGCGCGCGGAGCCGTCGAGCGGAACGGGACGCTCTTCGTGAACGCGAGCAGCGTCCGGCCGCGCGCGCGCGAGGTCCTGCCGCCGGTCGTCGTCGAGTGGGGCGAGCGCGGGCCCGTTCTGGAGGGCGGCGCCACACGGTGAGCCGCGCAGCGAAGATCCACACCTTCGCCGCGACGCTCCTCGCGATCGGCTGCAACTCCCAGCCGCGCGACGTCGATCCGGGGGATCCGTGGGAGCCTCAGTTCCGTGTCCCCTTCGGCATCGCCTACGCGGACTTCAGTCTCGGTGACGGGGCCGCGCTCGACAGCCTCACGGCTGTCTCGGCCGTGCCGACCATCGACCTGCCGGTCCCGCTCTCGAAGGACTGGACGCTGACGCCCTTCATGGGGGCCGGCGCTGGACTGCTCGTCGACGAAGGCCTGGGCGTCTGGATCGTGTCGAGCGGCGTGCGCGCCGAGTGGCTCCGCCGGGTCGGCGATCACCTCCTGCTGCGCTTCCAGCCGCGCATTCGATACGACATCAACGTCAACCGTCGCGACAACCTGCTCGGCGACTGGGGCCGCACCGACATCTCGGCCGAGATCCGCTACGCGCCGGACGCCGATCGCTCCCGCATCCGCTTCGAGCCCGGGCTGTACGCGCAGGCGTTCTGGTACTTCGATGACATCGACTTCGACATCCCCGCGGTCACGCCCGAGTCGGTCGACAACCAGATCGAGATCGGATTCAGCCTGGGGACCCGTGAGCCCGTGCGGGTCTTCGGCATCAGGATTCCGCGCGTCTACCTCGGATACCGGTTCGGCGGCGGCGTCGAGGTGACCGAGATCCGCTTCGGCGACCTCTAGTCACTCCGGCGAAGAGCCGAGCCTCGCCCGTCGCCGCTCCGCCTCGAGTACGACGAAGCCCCGCTCGGCCAGCGCCCTCTCGATCCGCGGGCCTGCGTCCTGCGAGCGGAGCTCGAGGAGCACCTCGACCTCGACCGCGCCGACCGGGACCTTCCAGCCGGCGCGATCGTGGCGCACGTCGAGGATGTTCCCGCGCTGCTCCTCGACCGCTTCGAGAACGCTGCGCAGCGCGCCCGGCTCGTCGTCCACGCGCAGGACGAGCCGGTGCAGCGTCCCGCGCTTCGAGAGCCCGCTCTCGATCAGTCGACCCAGCTGCGACAGGTCGATGTTGCCGCCCGAGATCACGCCGACGAGCGTCGCGTCACCGCGCACCTTGCCGGCCAGCATCGCGGCAATGGGCGTCACGGCCGCGGCCTCGGCGACGACCTTGTTCTTCTCCATCAGCTCGACGACGGCGGAGGCGATCTCGTCCTCGGTCACCGTGACCGTGCGGTCGACCAGTGCGCGCACGACCTCGTACGTGCGCTCGCCGACGGCGCCGACGCGGATGCCTTCGGCAAGCGTCTTCGGATTCTCGACGACGCGTCGCTCACCGCGCTGGATCGACTGCACCATCGGCGAGGCGCCCTCCGCCTGAACCCCGATGACCGCAACGTCCGGGCGCAGCGCCTTGAGGGCCAGCGCGACACCCGCGATCAGGCCGCCGCCGCCGATCGGGAGGATCACCGCCCCGACGTCCTCGACCTGGCTGACGATCTCGAGGCCGACCGTCCCCTGGCCGTGGATGATCTCCCAGTCGTCGAACGGATGGACCGTCGTGAGACCATCGCGCTCCGCGAGCTCGCGCGCGTGGGCGGCGGCCGCGTCGTAGTTCGCTCCGTGGAGCACGACCTCTGCGCCGTAGCCGCGCGTGCGCTCGACCTTCGTGATCGCGGTCGCCTCAGGCATGACGATCACGGCCCGACAGCCCGCGAGCCGGGCCGCGAGCGCGACGCCCTGGGCGTGATTCCCGGCGGACGCCGCGAGGAGGCCGCGCTCCCGCTGCTCGGGCTCCAGCGTCAGGATCCGATTCAGCGCACCCCGGACCTTGAACGAACCTGTGCGCTGGAGGTTCTCCAGCTTGAGGTGGACGTCGATCCCCAGCGCCTCGCTGAACGTGTACGAGTAGACGGTCGGCGTCTCGCGCACGTAGGGCGCGAGGCGTTCGGCCGCGCGCCGGATCTCGGCGAGCTCCGTCTCGAGATCGAGAGGCGAGGACATGGAGAAGGGATCGCGGGCGCGACCGCGGGTAGCCTACGCGGGCATGTCGAACGAGGGATCCGAGAGGCGGCTTCCCGCAGGCGCCGGGACGCGCGCTGCGGCCGGACGCCGCTGGCTCTGGCCGGGGCTGTTCCTCGTGACGCTGCTGGCTCTTGCCCTACGCGGCCACGACCTCGACGCGGGTCGCATGTCGCCCGACGACGGCGAGTTCCTGCACTCGGCCCGGATCCACGAGCTCGACCTCGCCGGCTCCCCCGGCGACTGGCTCGCCGAGGACCGGGCGTGGGTCGGTGAGCTCCGGGAGGACTTCGGGCGCGTCGAGGGCCGGTCGACGTTCCAGCACGGCTACCTGCACCAGCTCTGCATCCGCTTCTCGGCTCGACTCGGCGAGCGCGTCGGCTTCGGCCGCGTGGCGGCGCTGCGGCTCGACCAGGCGATCTTCGGCGCGCTGACGGCGCTGCTCGTCGGCCTGTGGCTCCGGCGCGTCGCGCCGCGCGAGCCGCTCGTTGCGCTCTCGGGGGCCGCGCTGCTCGCCGTCCAGCTCGGACACGTCCTCGTCTCGCGGTCGGGCTGGGGCCAGGCCGCGTGCACGTTCTTCCTCGTCTGGATGATCGCGATCGCCTGGCGCATGTACGCCACGGCGCGCGACGACGAGACGGGCCGGCTCGTGCGCGGCGCGTGCGGGGTCGCCGTGACGTCGCTGCTCGCGTACGGCTTCCACGAGATGGCGACGGTCTACACGTTCGTCCTCGCGGTGGTCGTCGTCCTCTTGTTCCGCAAGGGTCCCGACGGCGTCGGCCGCTGGCCGTGGCGGTCACGACGCGTCCTGTTCGGACTCCTCGGGTGCGTCCCTGTCGGCGCCCTGACGATCGGCCTCCTTCTCTTCAGCGAGTACGCGCAGGAGACGTGGTTCTCCGCCTCGCTCGTGGAGGGCCTCGGCTGGCGCGAGACGCGTCGCCTCGCGCTCGTCTACCTGGTCGACACGATCGAAGCTGCGCGCCAGGTGTCCTGGCCGATCCTCGCTCTCGCGGTGGTCGGCCTCGCGGGGGCCGTCACGCGCGATCCGCGCTGGCTCGTGTGGCTCGTGGCGTGGATCGTGCTGCCGACGCTGCTGCTGTTCCTGCGCTTCAACTTCCCCCAGCTCGCCCGCATCTACCTTCCGGTCGACGTCGTCCTCGTCGTGCTCGCGGCCGAGGGTCTCGGGTTCTTCTGGGGCCTCGCACGCACGCGCCTCGCAACCGCTCTGGCCGACGCGGCTGCGCTTCTCGCCATCGGCTGGTGCGGAGCTGTGACCTGGTCGACGGTGTTCGCCGGACCGGACGCGCTGCTTCACGTGCACGCGGTCCACCATCCCCTCGCCGAGGGCGCACACCCGTCCCGGCCGTTCCTCGACATCGAAACGTCCCTGCGCGCGCTCGAGCCAACGGAGCCCGTCGCGGTCGCGTTCGTCTGGGGCCCCGCCTACCGCATCCTCGACATGGGCCTCGAGGCGCAGTTCGTCGAGCTCGACGCCCTGCCGGCCGACGCCGAGCCGCCCAAGCTCGTCGTCGCACCGCGCCGCGCGATGGAGTCCGGCGGACGGATGCGTGCCGACGGAGGGCGGTACGAGATCGCCGCCCGCGACCGGTACGACGCGCTCGGGCTGTACGTTCGGACGGACTGACTCCCGAGGTCAGGGCAGTCGATCGGATTCGACGCCGCGCAGCCTCTCGAGCTGCGCGCGCAGCCGCTCGAACAGCGCGCGATCGACCCCCGTCGCGTCGGCGATTCGCGCGCCTCCGAAGTCGTAGGCGGCGAAGGGATCCAGCGAGCGCCTGTCGGGCTCCTCGTCCGCGAAGCGCGGGACGCAGTGCCCGTGCAGCTCGGGGACCTGGTTGCAGAGGATCAGGTAGTTGATTCGCTCTGCGCCGGTCGCGGCGTGGACCGCCTCGCCGAGCGTGGCGAAGTCGGTCAGGAACTCGACCCGCCGGTCGTGCGGAAGGTGCTCCAGCGACGGGACGACCGGGTCGGGCAGCAGCATGCAGGACCCGACGATCGGCTCGGGCTGGAACTTCGCGAGGATCGCCCAGCCCGACGCCATGCGGGCGATGCACTGGGGATCCTCGCCGGCGTGGATACGGGCCAGGCGCCTCGAGATCGCGTGAAGCTGTGCGTCCGACATCGCCATACCGTGCCAGGAGAGGCGCGCACGTCCAGCGCGACGCGGATTCGGAGGCCCACGGTTTGCATCAAAGGGCCTCTGCGCCTACGCAATGGCAATGGACGACGGCCAGTGGGGTTCGCGCGCGCTCGAGCCGCTCGTGCTCGTGGACGAGCGCGGAGAGAGAACGGGAGTGGCAACGCGGGCCGCGTGTCACAGCGGCGAGGGCCTGCGACATCGCGCGTTCTCGGTCTACCTCTTCGACGACGACGACCGGCTCCTCGTGCACAGGCGGCACGACTCGAAGCCGCTCTGGCCCGGATTCTGGTCGAACAGCTGCTGCAGTCACCCGCTCGACGGCGAGGGTCTCGACGAGGCGGCGCGCCGACGCGTCGTCGAGGAGCTCGGCGCTCGCGTCGACGTGCGGCCGATCCACCTCTACGAGTACCGCGCCGAGTACCTCGACGTCGGCGTCGAGCACGAGGTCGTGACCGTCTTCGTCGGTCGCATCGATCCGACCGAGCTCGACCCGGCGCCCGAGGAAGTCTCGG
>JBCCSK010000190.1:0-11071 GCA_039200205.1 Planctomycetota bacterium | reverse complement strand
TGGGCAATTCTTGCCCAGGCCCTCAGCCCGACATCGATCGTGAGCGGCGTCGTTCGCGGCCTGGGGGGGGGCACCGATCGCCGCGGTCGACGTTCTGCTCCTCCCGTCGAACGATGCTTCCGGCGCCTTCAGGCAGAGGCTGCGATCCGGCCCCGATGGCCGGTTCCGCTTCGCGTCGCTCGAGGCGGTCCCGTACCACGTGCTGACGGAGTTCGAGGAGGGTGCTGTGGAAGACAGTCCCCTCGTCGTCCTGGACGTCCTCGACCTCGTGATCGACGTTCCGTTGCCTTCGGCCACGGCGACGATCCTCGACCCGTCGGGACGTCCGTTCGACGCCGACGGACTCGCCGTTGCCCCGCTCCCCGGTGAGCCGGATGCGAAAGACCTCTGGTCCAAGGTCGAGCGCGTCGAGCGGGGCCGCTACCAGGTCGTCTTCGGCGGGACGGGGGACGACCGGATGATCGCGGAGTACGGGGGCGACGATGTCCGCTGGCTCGCGACGTCGGACGTCCAGGTTCGACGCGGACACGTCGAGGTGACGCTGCGCCTCGAGCCACCGGCTCCCAGGGACGTTCGTTTCGAGGTCGTCAGGACCACGGGCGAGACCTCGCTCGACTGGTGGCTCAACGTCCGTGACCCGGCGACGCGCACCAAGCTCGGCGATGCGAGCTCGCGCGAGCGCGCCTGCCGCATCCCTCCCGGCACGTGGGTCGCGCACGTCCAACCCGGCAACACGGCGATGTTCCGTCCGTTCCAACGCACGTTCCGGGTCCCGGACGACGGCTCATTGGAGGAGCAGAACGTCGTGCTCGAGGCGGAGGTCGCTGGGCGGCGAGCCGAAGGTCCTCAGCCGCGTGTTCCCGGCGGGCCCCTACACCCTCTGCGCGTCACCCGCTTACGAGGGTGGAACCGCGAGCACGAGGACCGTTGAGTCCGACGTGGTCGCGGGCGAAGTCACGCCTGTCCACGTCACCATCCCCTGAAACTGGCGTGCCGGCCCGAGCGTCTGCTGCGAACTCAGTTCCTCAGCACCCGACCGAGGTGGTTCGCAGACTCATCGTCACTGCGCTCGTCCTCGCCACGCTGTTCCCATTGACCTCGCACAAGTCTCTTTCGGGCTCCGGGATCGACGTGCCGCCGACGCGCGACGACGAGGGACTGGTCGTGTTCCTTCGGCCCAAGAGCGCGAAGGGCGGCGCCATTCGCTTCTTGATCAGCGATGGCTCGGGCCGGGCGGTCGGCGCACTCACGAACGGCACGATGCTCTACGAGTACGTCGTTCCGGATCAGTAGACCTATCGCGTCCGCACGCCCTCGGTGGATGGGCAGGACTCGGTCGTGCTCGACGTCACCGAAGGGTCGTCCTTCTTCATCGAAGGGGCGGTGCTGTGGGGCGACCCGGCCGGCCGCCCGATCAGTCGACGGGTGTGGCCCGATTCGAGATCGCCCCCGATGTGTCTCATCGCGGCGAAGGGGGTTTCGTGCGATCTCCGCGTGACGGCCCGCAGGCCGCGCGGATGCCTTCCGTGGCCGCGCTCCGGGTCGCCAAGAAAACGGCGGCGATCTGGCGGGGTTCAGCGCCGGAATCCGAGGCGCTGGTCCCGGCCACCTCTGCCAGGTGGTCGGGCGCCCAGAACCACCTCCAACCTGCCATGAAGCTGTCCCTCCTGCCGCCTGAGGCCCCCGACCGCCGTTGCTCCGGCTGGACCGCGTTCGCGTCCCTGCCCGCCGCTCTGGCGATACTCATGAGCGTTCCGCTCCTCGAGCTGGCGCCCGCGGTCGGGGGACCGATGTGGGGCGAAGTCGACGCCGCCCTCAGCTGGAGCGCCGACTCGGCGCGGTCCGTCGCCAGCCAGATCATCGATGCGATGACCGATCCTGAGACGCTCGTCCGCGGCGTGACCGGCAAGAGCGGAGCGTCGATGGGCCTCGAGTGACGGCCGTCGACGCTCCTGCTCCGGGCAGCATCGATTGCCGCTCGCGCGGTGTCGGAGCCTGGGCAGCAATCGCTGCAGCTTGCGCTGTCCAGGCCGTCGATCTCCTCGGGCCGGTTGTTGTGAACGACGAAGTCGGTCGATGCGACGGAGGCAGCGACGATCCCGATCGCTGCGACACCCGACCATTTCCACGCCCGGATCGACGTCCGGCGCATCGGAACGAGTGCGCACCACAGAGCGCGTCGCGCAGGTGCTCCGAGGACTCACGGACTCGTGTCTTGGGTCGAACGGACGTTCGGGACTCGAGATGCTGCTCCTGCGCCCATCGGCTTACCCGAAGAGAGACGGCGCACGCTGCCTTGCGGGTGCCGGCCGTCGCATGGAGAGGGTCCAGGGCCGTAGCATCTGCCGAACCCCACTGCGGTCAAGCCCACTGCGACCGTTGCCACTGGGTCGCGGATGCCGAAAGCGAACGTCAGCAAAGAGAGCGCTTCGAGCGAGGCCGTTTCTGCGCAGGAAGACTCGGGCAGCGCCTCGCGGAGCCCGATCGGCTGCCTGACGGGAGTGGTCCTGGGCCTTGCCGCCCTGCTCTTCGCTCTCTCTGTGCTGTCGGCGCGGCTGACGCCCTACACGAACCTCGCGCGCGTCCAAGCCCTCGTCACTCCGGTCGTGCCCCGTGTCTCGGGCTACGTGACCGAGGTGAATGTCCAGCTCCACAGCGTCGTCGCGCAGGGGGACGTCGTCTTCCGGATCGACCCGCGGCCGTACCAGATCGCAGTCGAGTCGGCCCAGGCCCAGCTCGCTCTTGCGACGCAGCAGGTCGGCGCGCAGTCGGCGACGGTCGAGTCGGCGACGGCCGGCCTCGGCGTCGCGCGCGCGCAGCTCGACCGCGCGCAGCGGAACTACGATCGCACCCAGCGCATCCTCGACGCGAACCCCGGAGCACTGTCCCAGGCCGATCGCGACCGCGCGGAGACGGCGCTCGATCAGGCACTCGAGCGGGTGCGCGCGTCCGAGGCTGACGTCCAGCGTTCGAAGGAACAGCTCGGAGAGCTCGGAGCGGACAACGCCCAGGTGCGCGCCGCGATTGCTGCGCTCGAGAAGGCCCAGCTCGACCTCGAGTTCACCGCCGTCCTCGCTCCGGACGATGGGGCGATCGAGAGCTTCAACGTCGACGTCGGCTACTACGCCCAGCCTGGACAGGCGCTCGCGACGCTCGTCTCCGATCGCGACGTGTGGATTCGCGCCGACATGACCGAGAACAACCTCGGCCACCTCGCGATCGGGGATCGCGCCGAGGTGACCTTCGACGTCGCGCCGGGTCGTGTCTTCGAGGGGCGCGTCAGGACGGTGGGTTACGGCGTGTCGGAGGGCGGGTCCCAGGATCGCGGATCCCTGCCCGCCGTCGAGAGTCGCTCGGCCTGGATGCGTGATCCCCAGCGCTTCCCGATCGTCGTCGTCGTCGAGGACGAGGCCGCCGCCGAGTACCTGCGCGTCGGCGGCCAGGCTGACGTCGTCGTCTACACAGGCGAGGCGGTCCTCATCGACGCGCTCGGAAGCCTCAGGATTCGGCTCGCGAGCTACCTCTCGTATGTCCGCTGAGGCGGCCGTTCCGCTGCGAGCGCGCGCGCTGACGTTCGACGCTCGGTCGCGTCGCATCCTGCGCTACGCGCTCGGATCGACCCTCGGGATGGGCGTTGCGACGGCCTACGCGTGGCCCCTGTCGTTCGTCGTCCCGGTCCTGACCCTGCCGTTCCTCGCGGCGCCCGGTGGATGGCTGGGCTTCCGAGCCGCGCTCGGCGTGGTCGCAGGTCTCGCGCTGGGCTGCGGCGTCGGGCTCGTCGGGATCAAGCTCCTGCTTCCGTTCCCTGCCGCGTTCCTGCTCGTCTTCGCGGTCCTGCTGATCGTCCTCTTCCAGGCGAGTCAGAGAGGGGCTCAGCCGTTCCTCGTGCTCTGGCTGCTCATGGGGCTCCTGCTGCTCCCACTCATCGCAGCGATCCAGCCCGAGATAGCGGTCTCGGTCACGCTGGCGCTGATCTTCGGCGCCTCGGTCTCGCTCGCGATCGTGTGGCTCGCGCACGCGCTCGTTCCGGACCCTCCGTCGCCGAAGACCAAGGTCGCGCGATCTGCGGGTCCGCCGAAGGGGGCAGCCAAGTCCGACCCGCGCATCGCACTCGCACAGGCTGCCGTCGTCTTTCCCGCCTTCGTTCTCTTCAATGTCGCGGAGCTCGCGGGCGCCTCGCTCATCCTCGTCTTCGTCGGGCTACTCGTCCTGCAGCCGGGCTCGGCGAAGCACCTCTCGTCGGGAGTTCCGCTCATCCTCGGGAACACGATGGGCGGGCTGGCATCCGTCGCCGTCTTCGAGCTCCTCACCGTCGCGCCGTCCTTTCCGTTCTTCCTCCTGGTCGTCTTCTTCTTCGGGCTGGCGTTCGGCTCGCGGCTCTTCTCGGATCGTCGCGACGCGCCGCTCTACGGAATGGCGTTCTCGACGTTCCTGCTCGTCCTCGGCACGACGACGACGAGCGTCGATGGCGATGCGACAGCGAAGGTGTACAGCCGCATCGCGCAGATCGGGATCGCCGTCGTCTACGTGTCCGTCGCGCTCTCCTTCGTCGAAGAGCTCTACAAGCGGAGGGCCGCTGCCTGAGATGAGTGCCGGCCCCAGGATCGCCAGTCCGTCGCGGGTCGTGCGACTCGCTGCGCTGTGCGTCTCGGCGTGCGCCCTCGCCTGCCGCGTCGGGCCGGACTACGAGCGGCCGGAGATCGAAGCGCCCCCCGCGTACCTCCCGAATGCGGATGAGGACGACTCGCTCGCCGATCTGGCCTGGTGGGACCTCTTCCAGGACCCCGTACTCATCGAGCTGATCGACACCGCGCTCGTCGAGAACCGCGACCTGCGCACGGCGGTTGCGCGTATCGACGAGGCGGCTGCGACTCTGGGCATCGTCAGCTCAGATCTCTACCCGCGCCTCGACTACGCGGGATCGGCGATCTTCGACGCAACGACCGCGGGCGACGGCGACACGTCGAATTCGCGCGCCGCGTTCTTGAGCGCCGGATGGCAGGTCGACCTCTGGGGCCGCTTTCGGCGCGCGAGCGAGGCGGCGTTCCAGGAGCTCCTCGCGACCGAGGACGCTGCTCGCGCCGTCCGGCTTTCTCTCGTCGCAGCCGTCGCAGAGAGCTACATCGTTCTCCGCGACCTCGACAACCGGCAGAGCATCTCGGAGCAGACAGCAGAGACGCGACGCGAGAACCTCGACATCATCCAAGCGCGCTTCGACGGTGGGTCCGTGACCGAGGTCGATCTGAACCAGGCCCAGATCCAGCTCTACGAGGCCGAGGCGTCCGTTCAGGTCTTCGCGCGACGCAGGCGTCAGACCGAGAACGCGCTGAGCGTCCTCCTCGGAAGCCCGCCGCTCCAGATCCCGCGCGGCCTCGAGCTCGGCGAGCAGCTGTTGCTCCCCGAACTCCCTGCGGCCGGGCTCCCGTCGGAGCTCCTCGATCGGCGTCCCGACGTCCTCGCCGCGGAGCGACGACTCCACGCGCAGACGGAGCGGATCGGCGTCGCCGAGGCCCTTCGTTTTCCTCAGTTCGACCTGACGTCCTCGATCGGCGCGAGTGGGAACGGGGTCAGCGCGGGCTTCTTCCAGCTCGGGGCGAACCTCTTCGGACCCATCTACAACGCGGGCGAGCTCAAGAGCAACATCGCCGCCGAGGTCGCGCGGGCCGAGCAGTCGCTGTTCGCGTACGAGCAGGCCATCCTCGACGCTTGGCGCGAGGTCGAGGATGCGCTCGTCGCGGTCGAGACCCTCGAGCTCGAGCTCGCGACCCGCTCGCGCCAGGTTGCAGCGGCGCAGAACGCAGCCGATCTCGCGTGGTCGCGCTACGACGAGGGGTTCACCAGCTACCTCGAGCTGCTCGAGACACAGCGGGCTCTCTTCAGCGCCGAGCTTGCGGAGAGCGAGACGCGACAGCTGCTCCTGAACGCGGTCGTCGACCTCTACGCGGCGCTCGGCGGTGGCTGGTAGGCGGCTGCGTCACAGGGTCTCGATCGAAGAGCCGTCTTGATCGAGTCGTTCGTGTCGACGATCGTGCGGGCCGCGTTCCACGGCATGAGTGACGAGGAGAATGCCCGTGATGTGGCTGTGGAGGTCCTGTCGCGGCTGCACGCCGGTTGGCCCGCGCTGCTCCAGCGGGACCGCGCCGCGCGCGCGAAGGCGGACGGCAGCCTTCGCGTTCGGCTCGCGCTGGTCTTCCGGGACTGATGGGCGACAGGTCCCTCTACGTCATTCGAAGACGATCTCGTACCCGTCCGTGAAGTTCGACGTCACGGCGCCCTGGACGATGTCGCGATGCCACAGCTGGAAGCTCCACGTATCGCCAGCCGTGACGGACGTCGGGCCCGTGGGCGTCGGGTGAAGCGTGAGGTCGACGGCGAGCGAGATGCTCCCGCTCGGCCCGCTGCTCTGGATCTGTCCCGGGCCGACGTAGCGGCCGATGGCTCCGCCGAGGCAGAGGTTGCCCGCGCTCCCGCCCGGGTTCGCGACGAAGTCCTGGACCCGGCTCGTCACGAAGAAGCCAAAGGCATTGGACGGCAGTGAGCTCGCCTCCAGAACGAGGTCGTTGGCAGCGACGTCGGCCGAGCCGCTCGCTCCCATCCGTCCTGCGACGCCGGTCGAGTTCACCACGGCGGGGCCGCAGTAGCGCGTTCCCACCGTTTCGGGATCGAAGCGCACGATCGCGTCGAGCAGGACGCCGTTGACCAGGAAGTTCGCGAGCAGGTGGACCGTCCCGTCCGGCGCGACCTCGAGCGGATCGAGCAGTCCGGCGCTGCGGAAGAAGGCCGCGTCGAGGACGCCGTCCCCGTCCCAGTCGACGGGATCGTCGCGCTTGATCAGCAGGCGGTCTTCGAGGAACACCGCATGATCGAAGACACTCACCGGTCCGTCGATCCTCCACGCGTACGCCATGCTTCCGTTCTCCGAGATCGCGGCGTCGATGACCTCGGACGTGAGCGTGAAGCCGTCCACGACGTCGCCGCTCCGCCGCCAGATGACGTCGTTCCGCAGGATGTACTCATCGAAGGTCGGAAAGCCTGCTCCGCCCAGAAAGAAGTAGTCGCCGGCCGAGTTGACCTCGCACGGGCCCGCGAACCCCCAGGTGTCGCCGGGCAAACCGCCCGCGGAGGGAGGGATCGGAGCGGCTCCCTGAACGAGGCTGCCGCCGAGCACCAGCCCCGCCCCGTCCTTCAGCATCAGTGAGCGGCCGAAGATCGTCGAGAACGCGGGATCGATGACCGCTCCGCGGCAGATGCTGTGCGCCCCGTTCGACGAGATGCTGCAGCGCCAGGACGGCGAGTTCCGGAGATCGCTGAGCGGGAACGACACGTTCGGATACGTGGCCCCGACCTCGTACAGCGGCGTCGCCGTCGAGCCGAAGTAGATGCCCTTCCCGGTCGGCGCGCCCAGTGGTGTGCCCGACTTGAAGCCGTAGAAGTAGGGCTCGCTCTGTTCGGTGACGCCGGCGTCCGTGAGTGAGAGCCAGAACTCGCCCGTCCCGGGGACGGGGCCACCGGCGCTGGCGACGAGAGTGTCGTCGACCCAGACGTCCGTCAGCACGTTGGACGTGCCGAGGTTGCGGAGCGACACGTAGCCGATCTCATCGAGGCTGATCCCGAACGGCGAAAGGAACGCCTCGCGCGGGACGGGGCCGCTCGGATCGGGGAGGCGCAGAACCTGGCCCGGGCCGCCGCTGAGGTTGCCCCAGAACTCACCCTGGAATCCCTGCGGGCCATCGGTCGCGACGAGGTAGGCGTAGCCCCCGGCCCCGTTGACCTCGAGGGAGCCGAGGTTGGTGATCGTCTGTCCCGGCTGGCCGGAGGGGGAGGGGTCGCCCTCCCTCAGGACGACCGTCTGGGCGGCGAGGGGCAGCGCGAGGAAGAGGGACGCGGCGGCGAGCGCGGGCAGGTGCTTCATGGTCCGTGTGCGAGAGGTGGGAGCACGGCCTAGTGTCCCATGCCTTGGCGGCAACGGAGACCGGGAGAGACATTCGTCTCGATCGTGAGCACGACGGCTGCCGCGCTCAGCGAGACGGCAGGAACACCTCGGCGAGCATGCACCGGGCACTGCCGCCGCCGTACGTCTCGATCGTCGTGAGGTCGGCGGCGACGAGGCTTCCGTGCTCCTCCAGTCGCGCGCGGTGGGCGGGACGAAACGCGCTGCGCGCGCGCTCGGACATCGCGATCACGGCGTCGCCCTTCGCGCTCTCCAGCGCCAGCACGTTGCCGCAGAACGCGTGCAGCTCGTCGAGCGTGATCGCGATCAGGTCGCGGCCGCTTTCCTGAAGACGCTCGATCAGCTCCGCGCGCTCGTCCACGTCGTCGATCGCGTCGAGGCAGGCAACGGCGAAGCGCGGTCCGAGCGAGAGCAGCACGTTCGTGTGGTAGATCGGCTTGCCCTTCGCCGTGGCCCCGAACGCGAAGACTTCGTACGCCATCTCGCGCTCGAACGCCTCGCAGCCGGACGGCGTCGTGCGTGACGAGCGACACGCGTAGGCGATGCGGCGCGGGCGATCGAGCACGAGGCTCCCGGTGCCCTCCAGGAACGCGCCCTCGTCCGCGAGGGGCGCCAGGTCGAGTCGCCGCGGCCAGAGCGCGCCCGTCCGCCGCTCGATCTCGTCGATGGCGTCCGCGCCGACCTCGCCGCGACGGCTCTCGACCTCCATCGGATAGAGGACCGCCGAGCCGTCGGCGTGGAACGAGACGCAGTTGTTCGGGAAGACCGCGTCGGTGCTCCCGCCGGACGGCGCGTCGTCCAGGACGAGGGTCGTGACCGACGCGTCCTCCAGCGCCTGGGCGAAACCGTCGAACTCCGCGCGCGCGCGGTCGACGAGAGCGGAGGCTTCCGCTCCATCCGCGCCACGCTGAAAGACGTTGGAGCCTGCGGTCGCCGGGTTCGGACCGAACCGTGCGGGCCGGACCATCAGGACGGTCGAGGTGGTCTGGGGCGGCGGGACGAGCTGCATGGGTGCGCGGGAGATCGTGAAACGCCATTCGTAGCCGCACTGTCCGGAGATCGCGAGACTAGTTTGGTGCGGCAATGGCTCAGCCCACGCTCACCTCACTCGCTTCTCTCGTCCTCCTCACCGCCTGCGCCGGCGACGCGCCGACTGCGGCCCTCGTCCCGAAGCCCGATCGAGCGACGCCCGTCGCGACGTCGGCCTGGCCCGGGTTCACCCTGGTCGCACCGCTCGGCTCCAAGCGGATCTACCTCGTCGACATGGCGGGCGAGGAGGTGCACCACTGGGACGCGCCCGAGAAGCCTGGCGAGATGGTCTACCTGACCGAGCGCGGCACCGTCCTCGCCACGCAGCGGAACGAGGACGACCCGTACTTCCAGGACGCCGGCGGCCACGGCGGCGCGCTTCGCGAGCTCGCACACGACGGCACCGTCCTCTGGGAGTACGTGCACAACGGTCCCGACGGGTCGCAGCACCACGACTGCAAGGAGCTCCCGAACGGCAACGTTCTCTTCGTCGCCTGGGACCGAACGACGCGTGCGGAGGCGCTCGCCGCGGGGCGCGATCCCGAGCTGCTCGAAGGCCAGGAGTGGTGGCCCGGAGCCGTCTACGAGGTTCGGCCCGTTCGTCCGAAGGGCGGCGAGATCGTCTGGTCCTGGCATGCGCGCGACCACGTCATGCAGGGGCTCGATCCCGACCTGCCGAACTTCGGAGACCCCGCCGAGTCCCCCGAGAAGATCGACATCAACGGCGACCGCGACGTCAAGCCTCCGACGGAGGAGGAGGAGGCCGCCGACGCGGCGGCGATGGCCGCGCTCGGGTACGCGGGCGGCGGCGACGCGGACGACGACGGCGACTCAGACTCCGACGAAGACGAGGAGGAAGAGGATCCCGAGGACGCCGTGCGCAAGGCGCGCGTCGAGGACGCGGACTGGATGCACACGAACGCGGTTGCCTACAACGCTGAGCTCGACCAGATCGCGATCAGCGTGCGCCGCTATGACGAGATCTGGATCATCGACCACGGCATCACGCGCGAGGAGGCGCGTGGCCCGAAGGGCGACCTGCTCTACCGCTTCGGCAACCCCTTCGCCTATCGCATGGGCGAGTGGGAGGACCGGCCCTTCCTCGGGCAGCACGACGTCCAGTGGATCCCGGATGGACACCTCGGCGCCGGCAACCTGATCGTCTTCAACAACGGCACGCGCGGACGGGAGTGGTCATCGATCTACGAGTGGTGGCCGCCGCTCGACGTCGACGGCCGCTACCAGCGCGCCAAGGGCGAGCCCTTCGGGCCCGCCGAGCCCGAGTGGACGTTCGAAGCCGAGGATCGCGAGAGCGTCTACTCACCCTTCATCTCCGGCGTGCAGCGGCTTCCGAACGGGAACACGCTCGTCTGCAGCGGCGCGCCCGGGCACGTCTTCGAGGTCTCCCCGGTCGGCGAGGTCGTCTGGGACTGGCGCTGCCCGTTCACCGTGGTGGGGGACGAGGAGATCCTCATGGAGGAGTACCCCACGGCGCTCTTCCGCGCACGACGGTACGGGCCGGATCACCCCGGGATCGTCGCGCTCCGCGAGGCCGGGGTCTCGCTCCCCGACGATCCGGGAACGGGTCCCGCGACGAACCAGTTCGTTCCGCCGCCGGAGGAGGACGACGAGGCGGACGACTGAGCTTCGCTTCGCTGTCGATCGAAACCCGTTGAGGGACGAAGCGACGTCACCTCAGAACGTCCAGCCGAGGCCGAGCGAGACCATCTGCGCAGTCCTCGTATCCTCGATGTCGTAGTTCTCGGCCTCCGCGCGGATCTCGAGCGACTTGAACTCGACCCGCACGCCAAAGCCCGTGGCGAGATCGAAGCCGTCCTCGTCGAAGGTCTCGACCGTCGCACCCCGCGCCTCGCCGTCGATGTTCCAGTAGATCCCGCCGAGCTTCGCGTAGACGCTGAAGGGACCGACGTTGACGCCAGCGACGCTCCACAGGTTGATCCCGGAGGCGTCGAGCTGGACCTCTAGTGGTGTGGAGCAGAAGTTCGCGTCATTTGTTCGAGCCCCTTTCGCGTCGTGGCAAGGCGTCCGAACTGCAGTGCGTAGCAGTAGCTACGTCCAAAGTTCGGCAAC
>JBCCSK010000189.1:0-11153 GCA_039200205.1 Planctomycetota bacterium | reverse complement strand
CTCCAAACCGGGTTTGGGTCGTCCGCCTCGCGCGCCTATCGGTCGGTCAGTCGAGCACGAACGGGCTGACGAGGTTCCCGCTCAGCTCGAACGCTCCCGGTGAACGGAACGCCGACTGAACGTGCAGCTGCCGGCCGCGCAGCGCGGGCGTGTTGGCGATCGGGAGCGACAGGTCGATGCGCCCCGACGCGTCCGGTGTCTTGACGTGGATCTGGATGCGTCCGCGCTCCAGCAGCAGGGCGCCGGTGATGCCCGGAATCTGCAGCGGGTCGCCGCGCTCGCCGATCAGGAACCAGCCGATCGATGCGCCGGGCCGCCGGGCGGCCACCGCGAGCTCGCCGCCCAGGACGGGCGTGTCGAGGAGCTGGAGGGGCCGCTCTCCGGTGTCGACGAGGCGCACCTCACCCCGCGATCCGAACGTCGAGGCGTGAACGTCCTTGCTCGCGACGGCGACGCGCGTGCCGCTCGCATCGAGGTCGAGTCCGCGCACGCTCCCCGGCGTGTCGACGACGAGCACGGGCCCCGGGACGCCGATGCCGAGCACGAAGACCTCGGCCTCCGTGCCGTTGCCCCACGTCCCGAACGCGGCTCGCTGGCCGTCCGATGCGATCGCGATCGCGGAGACGAGGTTCTGTGTCGCGCCGGGTTTCTCGGTCAGTCGCTGCTCGGCGAGCGGGAATCCGAAGAGGCGATCGTAGAGCTCGAGCCGGGCCGCGATCCCGGTCGTGTAGCGCCACCAGCCGATCGCGGCGATCGTGCCGTCGGACGAGAGCGCGATCCGACTCGGGATCTCGTCGCTGCTGCCCGGGATCGTCCCGACGGGGACGAGTCCGAGGCCGGGGAAGTCCGCCAGCACCTCGACCGCGCCGAAG
Source organism: Planctomycetota bacterium (assembly GCA_039200205.1). Classification (GTDB taxonomy): domain Bacteria; phylum Planctomycetota; class UBA1135; order UBA1135; genus Saltatorellus. The sequence goes on along the minus strand of JBCCSK010000189.1, from coordinate 10,281 downwards.
GTCCCGTGCGCGATCGTGCCGCCGTCCGCCGAGATCGCGAGCGCGTGCGTGGCCACGCCGAGCGGCGTCGAACCGACGAGCCCGGCGTTCGCGTCCAGCGAGTAGAGCGTCAGTCCGGCCACGACGACGATTCGGCTGCCGTCCGCCGAGACGGCGAGGGCGCTCAGCCCGATCGCCGGAAGATCCGTCCGCCCGAAGAGAGCGCCGTCCGTCCCGTCGAGGACGTCGATGCGGACTCGCGCGTTCCGATCGTCCCACGCGGCCGCGACCACGATCGAACCATCGGCGTCGGCGGCGAGCCGCACGGGGCCGTTGATCCGGACGTCCATGTCGTGCGTCCAGGACGTCGCGGCCGCGGCGCGGGGATCGAGGGCGCTGACGATGGGCGCGCGTCGATACGCGTCGGGCGCCTCGACCTGACGGAGCGCGAACACCGCGTCACCCCGCTCCCCTGCGGCAACGAGCGGCGTGCCGAACTCGCCCGGCAGACGCGGGACGCGCGCCCGCGGGGCCGCCTGCCCCTCGTCGACCGCGTCGAAGAGGAGCAGTGCGTCGCTGTCGCCGCGGACGGCCGTCCACACGAACGCGTCGTCGCCGGCGAACGCCACGCTCTCGGGGAGCCAGGCAGCGGCCGTGGGCGCGGCAGACCAGCGCTCCGAGGGCGCGAAGGGATCCTGAGCGAGGGCGAGCGTCGGTCCGGAGAGGACCAGTGCGATTGCGAGACGACGAGAAGCGGTCATCGAAGAGCGGGACGGAGGGGCGGGTGCGGCCGACGGAGCGACTTCGTTCGAAACCTATCCCGCTCCGGGCGGCGAGCCCGGCGAGGGCGCGACCGACGCGCGCGCCGAGCGGGCGATGGATGCCAGCCGCGTCCCGAATCCCTACACTCCTCCCCCCCGGCACGGCCCCCATCCACGATGACCGACACTCCGCTCCAGAAGACCGCCCTCCACGACGTACACGTCGCCGCGGGGGCAAAGATGGTCCCCTTCGGCGGCTGGAGCATGCCCGTCCAGTACGACTCGATCCTGGACGAGGCCCGGCGCGTCCGAGGGAAGACCGGGCTGTTCGACATCGGTCACATGGGCCGCCTGCACGTCACGGGCGCGGACGCGGCGCGCTTCCTCGACACCGTCGTGACGTCGTTCGTGCAGAAGATCCCGGCCAGCGCGATCCGCTACGGCCTCGTCTGCGACGAGGACGGGGGGCCGTTCGACGACCTCCTGATCTACAAGTCGAGCGACAGCGACGTCTTCGTCGTCGCGAACGCTTCGAACTGCGCCACGGTCCTCGCCTGGCTCCAGGACCACGCGGGCGGCTTCGACGTCGACATCGCCGACCGCTCGGCAGAGCTCGCGATGCTCGCGCTCCAGGGGCCGAAGTCCCAGGCGGCGCTCCAGCCCCTCGTCGAGGACAAGGACCTGGGCGAGGTGGGCTACTACAAATTCTGCTTCGCCACGGTCTGCGGCCTCAGCGACGTGCGCGTGAGTCGAACCGGCTACACGGGCGAGGACGGCTTCGAGCTCTACTTCCCCGCGGGCGAGTCGGTGCGCGTCTGGCACGCGCTGCTGGAGGCCGGCGCCGACGAGGGGATCGCGCCGATCGGACTCGGCGCGCGGGATACGCTGCGCCTCGAAGCCGGCATGCCCCTCTACGGCCACGAGATCGACCGCGACCACAACCCGATCGAAGCGGGGCTCTCCTTCGGCGTCTCCTTCAAGGAGGAGAAGGGCGACTGGATCGGCCGCGAGGCGCTCGCGAAGGTCAAGGAGAACCCGCGGCGCAAGCTCGTCGGGATCACGACCGACGGCAAGCGCGTCCCGCGCCAGGGCTACGCGCTCTTCGACGGCGACACCGAGGTCGGTCGGATCTGCTCCGGCGCGATCTCGCCGACGCTGGAGACGAACATCGGTACGGCGTACCTCCCGCTGGAGCTCGCCGAGGCCGGTCGCACGATCGACATGGACATTCGTGGAAAGCGCCAGGCGTGCGCCGTCCGCGACCTCCCCTTCTATTCCCGCACCCGCAAGTGACCATGCGCCCCGACGATCGCAAGTACCTCGATTCCCACGAGTGGGCGAAGCTCGACGGCGACCTCGTCGTCGTCGGCATCACGGACTTCGCCGTCGAGGAACTCTCGAACGGCAACGAGGGCGACCTCGTGTACTGCGACCTCCCCGACGTCGGCCGCACGGTCGACCAGGGCGAGACCTTCGGCGAGATCGAGTCCGTCAAGGCCGTCTCCGACCTCAACGCGCCCGTCGCGGGCGAGATCGTGGAGATCAACCAGGAGATCGAAGAGCACCTCGAGACGCTCTCGGAGGATCCCTGGAAGAAGGGCTGGCTGATCAAGATCAAGCCCGCCGATCCGAGCCTCGACCACCTGATGGACGCCGAGGCTTACGAGAAGCACATCACGGACGCCGCGTCCGCGTAGCGCTCGAGCCGCGCCCGCCGATGACGGGAGCCGCGACCTGGGACATCGTGACAACGTGGGGCGTGAGCCCCACGTTCGCGATGGGGCTCGACGAAGCGCTGCTCGACGCGGCGGGATCGCGTCCGACGCTGCGACTCTACACCTGGGATCCGGACGCTCTGTCGCTCGGCTACTTCCAGGCGTTCGAGGACGTCCCCGCGGCGGCGGAGCACCCGCACGTCGTCCGTCGAGTCACCGGCGGAGGCGCGATCCATCACGACGCGGGCGAGCTGACGTTCTCGATCGCCATCGACGCGGACGATCCGGCCTACCGCGGCCCCGTGCCCCGTTCGTACGAGCGCACCCACGGCGCGATCATGGCCGCGCTCGCCTCGCTCGGCGTCGAGGGAGCGCGCATGCGCGGCGACGCGTCCTGCGCGTCGGACCTCTCCGGCACGGGCATGTGCTTCCACGACTCGACCGACCTCGACATCTGCTGGCCGGGCGAGTCCGGCGCGCTCGCGAAGGGCGTCGGGACGGCCCAGCGGCGCAAGGGCGGCAGGATCCTCCACCACGGGTCCATCAAGCTCGCGAACTCGCACCTGGAGGAGCGCATCGCGACGCTCTCGGGCGTCGGCGTCGAGGCCGACGCTCGCGAGGTCGGGGCGGCCCTCGTGCGCGCCCTGGAGACGGCGTTCGACGTGTCGATCGGCCCCTCGGAGCCGAGCGCCGAGCTCCGCGCCGCGGGCGAGCGGCTCGGAGCGCGCTACGCCGATCCGGCGTTCGTCCACCGCGCGGTCAGAGCTCGACCTCGAGCCTCCAGTCCCCCCCGCCCTGGGTCTCCGAGCTGACCTGGACCGACACGCCGGTGATCGCCGCGCCGTCCACCATCTTGTGCGGCCGCCAGTCGTCCCCGCGCGGTCGCTCGCCGACCCAGGCCTTGGCGGCGGCCTCGGACAGGAGCGACGCAACCTCGGCGGCGGACAGCTCGGGCGCCAGCGAGAGCTCCAGCGCGGCCACGTCGCGCATCGGCGGTCGTCCCCGCAGGACGCGCGCGGTCGACGCCGATACGGTCAGCGTCGCGGTCGACTCGATCGCGCTGGGCGGCAGCACGCGAAGGGCCGTCGGAGGCCCTTCGGAGCAGGCGACGACGGCGCTGAGTCCGCCGCCGAGGCGCAGCCGCACGTAGCGAGCGCGCTCGATCCAGAGCGATCCGGGGTCGTCCTCTCCCCCCGTCCTGACGACGCCGATCCCGAGCCGTCGCAGGCGATCGCCGACGATCTCGGTCAGTTCGGCCCCGCGCGTCCCACGGGCGAGGTGGAGGTGCAGGACGAGCTCCCGCGGCTCGTCCCCGGCCGTCGTCAGCGCGCCGATCTCGACCTCGACGAGATGGCCAACCGCGACGGGACCCGGTTCCTCGTAGGCGTCGACCTCGCCGAGGAATCGAACCTGACAGAGCCCCTGGGCCATGGCGGCAGGGGCCAGGAGAAGAGCGCTGAGAGCGACGAGGACGCGAAGGGATCGGAGCATGGGCGAGGGCTTGGGTCGTGCCCGTTCGGACGCCCGTCCGCCGCCTCCATTCCCCCGCTCTCGAAGATCGCGCCGCGGCGCGAAGTGGTTACCCCGCCAGGACTCGAACCTGGAACGTCTGGACCAAAACCAGATGTGTTGCCAATTACACCACGGGGTAGCGCGGTCTCCGCTCGCGACGGAGCGGGTTGGCGGGCGAGGAGAATAGCAGCGATCGGAGGCAGGACCAGCCCGCGAGCGCTCAGATTCTACGCGCCCTCGAGCTCGCGGCCCGCCTGGAGCAAGAGCGCGAGGGCCTTGTTCGCGGCCCAGCGACGGACGCGAGCACGGCCGGCCGGCGGCCAGCGGCGCTCGACGGTGCGGACGACCGGGTCGGCGCCCCCGTCCTCCTGCCGCGCAGCGACGCCGAACCAGACGAGGCCGACCGGCTTGTCGTCCGTGCCCCCGTCCGGCCCCGCGATCCCCGTGATCGAGACCGCGATCCGGGCGTCCGCGCGCCGCAGCGCGCCCTCGGCCATCGCCGCGGCGCACTCCGCCGAGACGGCCCCGTGGGCGTCGAGAACGGCCCGGGGCACGCCGAGGTCGGCCTCCTTGGACTCGTTGGAGTAGGTCACGAACGAGCGCTGGAAGACCGCGCTCACGCCCGGCGCTCCGGTGAGAGCCCCTGCGACGAGTCCGCCCGTGCATGACTCCGCCACGGTGAAGGTGACCCCTGTGCGAGTGAGCTCGGTCCCGACGACGGCTCCGAAGTCGCTCGCCGAAGGGCCGACGTAGTGGTCGGGGACGAGGTCGCGAAGGCCCGCGGCGCGCTCCTCCGCCATGCGCGCCGCCTCCTCGGCGGTACTCGCCACGGCCACGGCCCGAGCCGTCAGAATCCCGTTCTTCACCGTGACGCCGACCAGCGGGTTCGCGCCGCGCTCCAGCCAGTCGCCGGCCTTCTCCGCGAACGTGCTCTCCGGCAGGTCGGCGAACGCGACGGACCGGACCTCGCGGTGGAGGGCGTCGGTCGGGTGGTCCTGGAGCCAGGGCGCGATCTCGGCGTCGAAGACCCCGGCCAGCTCGCGCGGCGGGCCCGGCAGCACGAAGACCTCGGCGCCTCCGGGGTGGGCGATGCGGAAGCCCGGCGCCGTGCCGAAGGCGTTGGGGATCCGCGTCGCGCCGCGCGCCATGAGCGCCTGGCGGCGGTTCGACTCGAGCATCGTCCGTCCCGCGCGCTCGAACCAGCGCCGCAGCTCGACGAGCGCCTCGGGGTCTTCGAAGAGCTCGGCCCCGACGCTCCGGGCGACGCCGTGGCGCGTCACGTCGTCGAGGGTCGGTCCGAGACCGCCGGTCACGAAGACGAGGCTGCAGTCGGACGCGAGCGAGTCGACAGCGGCCGCGATGTGGCCCTCGTCGTCACCGACGACGATCACCCTCCGCACCTTGCGCCCGAACTCGATCATCCGGTGCGCGAGAAAGGGCGAGTTGAGGTCGGGGTGGGCCCCGGCGAGCAGCTCGTCCCCCACCGCGACGACGCCGACGGCGCTGGAGTCAGCCGTCACGCGTTGGCTCCCTGGCCGACGCCGACGTCGTCCTCGGCAGGCTTCTCGCCCGTCCACACCAGCCGCGAGAGCCAGTAGCCGACCTCCCACAGCACGATTGCCGGACCGGCGAGGATCATCTGCGTGACCGGGTCGGGCGGCGTGATGATCGCGGCGACGATGAGCGCGATGATCGCCATGTGCCCGCGGTACTTCGCGTAGAAGGACGGCGGGACGGCGCCCATCTTGCTCAGCGCGACCTGGAACACGGGCAGCTGGAACACGACCCCGAGCGCGAGCGAGAGGCTGCGCAGGAACTGCATGTACTGATCCAGCTCCATCGTCCGGTTGATCCCGTCGACGCCGAGCCCGTCGCTCTGCAGGAAGTAGATCGCCGCCGGAACGAGGACCATGAAGCCGAACACCACCCCGACGACGAACAGCGCGAGGCTCGTCGGGAAGTACGTGTAGACGATCTTCTTCTCCGCCTGGTACAGGCCCGCGGCGATGAACATCCACATCTCCCACAGGAAGACCGGTCCCGCGATGAACAGAGCGAGCCAGAAGCAGGCGCGCAGCTTCACGAGGAACGGCCCGCCCGCCTTGAGGCTCGTCGGCTTGGGCGGGATCTCCTCGGCGCGCACCAATCGCGTCATCTCCGGGTCACGGAAGTACTCGTCCCACTGGAGCTCGGGGTCCTCCTCGACCTGCTCGCGTCGGATCTCGGTCAGGTCCTCGTTGAGCTGCGCGACGGCCGCGGTGTAGGGACCGTCGATCAGCTCCAGTACCTGGAGGCGGAACGTGTAGAGGACGGCGAAGGAGACGACGAGAACCAGCGTCGATCGAACGAGCCGCCGACGCAGCTCGTCGAGGTGCTCGCCGAGCGTCATCCGCGTGTCCTCGACGGGATCGATGTCTTCGTCTTCCGCCATCTCGATCGCCGCGCGCACGCGGGCGCACATGATCCCCGCACGGGCTCGCCGATGCCACCCCCGCCGTCGACGCGATCGCTCCGCTGGAAACGAAGCGAGCGCCCCAGGCCGCTCGGCCGGGGGCGCTCGCTTCGTTCTCGGGCTTCGACGCGGGGTGCGCGCCGCCCGCGGGATCAGCGCTCGAAGTACTGCAGGATGTCGCGGATCGGAATGACCGTGACGCCCTGGTCGCGCGCTTCGCCGTAGACGGGGAGCTGGTCGACCTGGAGCGGATCCTCGAGGGGCTCGCCGGTCACCGGGTCGTTGAACAGCGGGCCGCCCGTGATGAGGAAGTCCGTCGAGTTCGAGATCTCGTTCTGGATGTTGATCCCGATCTCCTTGAAGAGGAGCTCGAGCTCGGGCTTGTTGTACGCCCCGGCGATCGCGCCGGCGAGGACCGCGTTGCGGTCGCCCTTGCGCTCGTACAGCGGGTTGTAGATCTTGTCGCCGGCGACGACGGGCTGGAAACGGTCCTTGACGTCCTCGATCCGGACCTCGGAGAAGCGCGGGCCGACGTCGGTCACGACGGCGAAGGCCTTCGGCTCGTTCACGTCCGCGCCCGGCTTGCCGCTGATGATGCGGAAGCGGGTGCCCTCGGAGAGCCGGTCGCGCGCGGAGATGTTGATGAAGCCGACGCCGAGGTTCGGGAGGACGGCGCTGATCTCGCCGTCGGCCTTCTCGGCGCGACGCTGGATGTCGTTCAGGCGCTTGGTGTACTGGCCCTTCGTCGACTGCGCGGCGAGCTTCTCCTCGTCGAGTGCGCGCTGCGTGGAGCGCCGCGACTCTTCGAGCTCGGTGATCCGGTCGTTCGACGTCCGCAGGTTCGACGTGAGGTCCGAGACCGTCGATTCGAGGTTCGAGATCTCCGAGCTGGAGGTCTCCTCGCCGTCGCGCTTCTCTTGCTCCAGCTGCGCGATGCGAGCGTCCTTCTCGCGCTCCAGATCGTCCTTGGCCGAACGCTCGGCCTCGACCTGGCTCGTCAGCTCGGCGATGCGGCCCTCGAGCGTCGAGATCTGCTCGACCCGCGCGCGGTAGGCCTGGATCGCCGCCGGGACGAGGTCCTGGTAGGTCTTCACGGGCTCCATGTCCGGGAAGACCTGCTTGATCTCCTCGAGCGCGGCCTGGGCGGCCTCGACGTTGGACGGAATGGTCGCCGCGTCCTCGGTGAACCCGAGCGACGCCGAGCGCGACGCGATCTGGGCCTGGAGGTCCTCGAACTGCGACTCGGCCTCACGCTGCGCCGCGACGGCCTCGGCCCGCGCCCGCGCGACCGATGAGGCCTCGTCCTGGGCGATGTAGGCGTAGCCGAGGACGACGAGCAGGAGGACGATCAGGAAGATCATCCAGACAGCGCTCACGCGGGCGACGCCGCGGCGGGACACGTTCGGAGTGAGAGCGTTGGTGCGCATGGATGGTGAGCCTCGTGGGGCGCCGTGCATCCGCGCACGGGGCGCCCGGGAGAGGGCCGGAACGGGGGGGCGGCCCGCCTCGAACTGGGGGGAGGACCCGCCGGAGAGGGGCGGGGTGGACGGAAGGTGATAACCGAGCGGGGTGACACGGACAAGTCCGGGCTGCGCCTCGCTGGCTGCCCGCGTCCGTGACGGCCGGCCTATTGAACGTCAGGCCCCGGGTTTCCCAACTTCTGACACGGCGCGCCGCGAACCCCGGCGAGAAGACGATGCCCGATCCCCCCCACGATGTACGCCCTGCCCCCGAACCCCGGCCGACGGTCGTCTTCGGCGTCCTCGGGGGCATCGCCTCCGGGAAGTCGCGGGTGGCTCGGCTCCTCGCCGGGGAGGACGGGATCGTCCTCGACGCCGACGCGACCGCGCACCGGGCGCTCGACGACGACCCGGTCCGGAGCCGCGTCGTCGCCCGCCACGGGCCCGGGATGCTGGCGCCGGACGGCGGCATCGACCGCAGCGCGCTCGCTCGCGTCGTCTTCGACGATCCAGGGGCTCGGAAGGAGCTCGAGGGGTGGATCCACCCGGTGGTTCGTGCGACACTGTCCGAAGCGCTGGAGGACGCGCTGAGCCGCGGCGTCCCGCGTGTCGTGCTCGACGTTCCCCTCCTGCTCGAGAACGCCGACGAGCACGGGTTCTTGGACCGCTGTGACCACCTCGTCTTCGTCGACGCTCCGCTCGACGTGCGCGCCGCCCGCGCGACACGCGACCGGGGCTGGGAGCGCGACGAGGTCTCTCGGCGCGAAGCAGCCCAGATGCCGCTCGCTCGAAAGCGCGTTCGTTCAGACGTCGTCATCGAGAACGACGGCGACCTCGACGAGCTCGAGCGAGCCGTCGCCGACGCGCTCCGCTCCCTCCTCGGGTCCTGATCTCCCTCCCACGCGACGCCGACCATGCCCCAGCAACAGCAAAAGAAGAAGAAGCGCTCCTTCAAGCAGAAGAAGCAGTACTTCAAGCAGAAGCAGAGCGTCCAGAAGGGCACCGGAGTCTTCATCGACTTCGAGGAGGTCCCCCGCGATCTCTCGCCGGAGGACATCGACGAGCTCTACGCCGCGCTGCCGAAGACGCGGAAGAAGAAGTTCCCCGATCACGAGTTCGCGCCTGTCCAGGGACTCAACCTGAACGAGCTGCACGAGCTCGCGGAGGAGGAAGGCATCGACGGCTTCGTCGGCCGCAACCGCCGCGACGCGCTGTGGGAGATCGCCGGCCACTGGATCGACAAGCACGAGCCGATCTACGCGTCGGGCGTGCTCGACACGCAGACGGGCGGCCACCACTGGCTGCGTATCGGCGCGAACGACTACATCCCGACGATGGAGGACGTCTACGTCCCGGCCTCGCTCGTGGAGAAGCACCAGCTCGAGCGCGGGATGTCGATCCGCGGCCGGATCCGGCCTGCGGCGGAAGGCGAGCGCTTCCTCGGGATCCACACGATCGAAGAGGTCGACCTCCACGAGCCCGACGAGGTCCTCGGCCGCGCCCCGTTCAAGGAGCTCGTCCCGATCTACCCGGACGAGCGGATCATCCTCGAGGGCACCGAGGAGAATCCGCTGGAGATGCGGATCGTCGACCTGATCACGCCGATCGGCCTCGGCCAGCGCGGGCTGATCGTCGCGCCGCCCCGCACGGGCAAGACGGTCCTCCTCCACATGCTGGCGAAGTCGATCGTCCACTCGAAGCCGTCGGCGAAGCTCTTCATCCTCCTCGTCGACGAGCGCCCCGAAGAGGTCACGGACTTCGTGCGCTCGATCGAGGGCGAGAACGTCGAGGTCGTCAGCTCGACCTTCGACGAGCCTGCCGCCAGGCACCTCCAGGTGGCCGAGATGGTCATCGAGAAGGCCAAGTGCCTCGTCGAGGCCGGCGAGGACGTCGTGATCCTGCTCGACTCGATCACGCGCCTCGCGCGCGCGGCCAACGTCGAGGCGCCGAGCAACGGCAAGCTCCTTTCGGGCGGTCTGGAGGCGACCGCGCTGACGTTCCCGAAGCGCTTCTTCGGCGCGGCCCGGAACATCGAGGATGGCGGCTCGCTCACGATCCTCGGCACCGCGCTGATCGAGACGGGTTCGAAGATGGACGAGGTCATCTTCGAAGAGTTCAAGGGCACCGGCAACATGGAGATCGTCCTGGAGCGACGCCTCTCCGACCGTCGCATCTTCCCGGCGATCGACATCAACCGCTCGGGCACGCGGAAGGAAGAGCTGCTGTTCACCGAGGAGGAGATCGAGCGCGTCTGGATGCTCCGCAAGGTGCTCAACGAGCTCCATCCGGTCGAGGCGATGGAGATGCTCATCGCGAAGATGAGCAAGACGTCGGTGAACGCCGAGTTCCTGATGACCGTCGGCTGACGAATCGGAGGTCGGCGAGCGACCGCAACCCGGTTT
>JBCCSK010000188.1:0-11162 GCA_039200205.1 Planctomycetota bacterium | reverse complement strand
CTGCTCTTCTCCGCGACGATGCCGAAGGAGATCCGGAGGCTCGCGGACGACATCCTCGAGTCGCCGAAAGTGGTGGAGCTCGCGCACTCTCGGCCTGCGGAGACCATCGAGCACTCACTCATCGCATGTCCGCAGGGACAGCGGCTCGATCTTCTGCAGCACATCCTCGCGAAGGACGACTTTCGTTCGGCCATTGTCTTCTTGAGGACCAAGCATCGCGCGCGGCGCGTCGCGAAGCAGCTCGATGCGCGTGGCCTGCGGGCCGTCGCGCTTCAAGGGAACATGTCGCAGAACCAGCGCGTGCGCGCGATGGAGGGCTTCCGCCGAGGCGAGTACGACGTCCTCGTCGCGACCGACATCGCCGCCCGCGGGATCGACGTCGCCAACGTGAGTCACGTCGTCAACTTCGACGTCCCGAACACGCCCGAGGCGTACACCCACCGCATCGGCCGCACCGGCCGGTCGGAGTCGGAGGGCAAGGCGTACACGTTCGCCTCGCGCGAGGACGACGACCTCGTGCGAGCGATCGAGAAGCACCTCGGCGCCAAGATCCCGCGCCGCCGCCTCGATGGATTCGACACGGGCGACGTGAACGCGCTGCCGAAGCCGAAGCCCGAGACGAAGAGCACCCGACGCGGTCGCCCGGCTCCGAAGAAGAAGCCGGCGGCATCCGGCGGCGGAAAGCGCCGACCGGCCAAGAAGAGCGCGAGTGCGGCGAAGCCGCGGACGGAGTCACCGAAGGCGAAGGCCGCTCCCAAAGCGCCCGCGCCGTCGTTCGGCGCCGGGCTCTAGTCCGACCTCGTCGTCAGACTCGACCCCGGGCACGCCCGGGACACAGGACGGCAGCGCTGCGTCCGTCGATCCACGCCGAGGGAATGCCCGCGTCAACAGGGGGACGCACCCTGCGCTTCCTCGGGACACTCGTGCTGCGCAGACGTGCGGCCAGGGAAGCGGTGGAGGGCCACGGGGCCGATGCCGCAGCTCCCAGCCGAAATCGGGGGACATCGAGCACGAATCGGCCGAACGAGCCTAGGTGGACGGCGGAGGCCGGACGTGCACGGCCCCAGCCCGATGAACGCGGGTGATGAAGCGTGCGGGGGGGATCCTCGAGCGTCCTGATTGACGAGCGTCGGCGCCGGGCGCGCATTGGCCGCCAGCCTCGCTCTCACGAGCTACGCTGGCATCCGTTTCCCGCGCGCGCTCGCAGCGCTCAGCCGCGGAGACGCTCCGCCGCACCGCCAGAGGCCGCCAATGGCTGAATTCCTCACGCTCGCTCTAGTCGTCTTCGTCGTCGCTGCCCTCTACCCGTGGATCGTGGCGAAGCTGCGTCTGCCGAAATCCGGGGGAGCCCCCGAGCCTGCAACCACCAAACCACGCGACCAGCCGTCGCCAAACACCGAACCTCGCGACCAGCCGTCGCCAACCACCGAGGCGTTCCACCAGTACGAAGCTCGCCCAATGCTCCTCACGGAGCCCGAGCAGGTGCTATTCCGGCGCTTGCTCGCCGCCCTCCCGAACCACACGATCGCCGTGCAAGTACAGCTGTCGCAGGTGATTCGCCCCGCCCTGACGTTCGAGCGCCAGGCCGCGCAGAACAGGATCAACCGCAAGAGCCTCGACTTTCTCGTGCTCGACCGGGCCACCCAGCCCATCGTTGCGATCGAGCTCGACGACGCGTCTCACAGCCGCAAGGACCGCAAGAAGGCCGACGAGGTCAAGTCCCGCGCGCTCGAGTCCGCGGGAGTCCGCCTCATCAGGTACCAGGTCGAGTCGCTCCCCGGTGAAAGCGCAATTGCGCGCGACGTCGGGGTGGCCGCCCCAGCGCCTCCGCCTCTCACTCCAGCTCGCTGGACACACGACTCGCCCGAGCCGCGCACGTGAACCACTCCACCTCACGGGCCGTACTTCCTCATCGGGTGCCCCCGAGGGGATTCCACGCAGGTGATGGCGACAGTGGCTGTGTCGGTGGACGCTCCCACGACGGTGTCCCGAGACTTGCCCAGCGACAGGACGATCCAGGTGTCTGGACCGTCCACGTCGACCGGACCGGCGAGCTCGGGATCTTCGTGCTCGAGGAGAGCGGCGGGTTCTTCGGAGACTCCTTCCGAGAGGTCGGTCGCGCGCTCCTTGCGAACCTCGACGAAGACGGAGGCATGACGGTCGTCGTCGAAGGGGCACCTGGGTCGCTCGTCGTCACGGGAGTCCCCGCCGCGGCTCGGGTCTTCGCGCTCGACGCTTCTGGACGAGTGTCCGCGGAGGGTACGCCCGACGAGTCTGGCCAGCTAGAGCTTCGAGGCTTGCGCGCTGGGACGCACCTCATCGGAACTCGAGAGGTCGTTCGAGCGGCGGGTGAATCCTCGATGTGGCAGGACGGGGCGGATGGGATCGCCGAGGTGCTCGGTGAACTCACGTCACACATGAACTGGCCTGCGCGCTGGCAATTGCACGATTCCCAAGTCGATCTGCTGCTCGACGCACCTCTCGCGTCGGCCAAACGTCGATTCGTCATCAGCTACGGACCCGGCTGCTCTGTCATCGTGGCCGGGGGCGAGCGCGACTTCGGCCTTCGCTGGCTTGGCGGTCGCCTCGACGTCGACGCGTATCACGTCGTTCCGCCGATACTGCTCATGCAGGTCGAGGCCGAGATCCGTTCAGGCGATCGCTTCGCCGAAACGAACTGGCTGTGGGACGCTGCACTTCTCGACGGTCAACGACTCGACGCGACGTCCGGCACTCCCCCGTCCAAGCTCGTCTTCTCTGCGAGTGCCGGAATGGAAGGGGATCGGATCGAGCTCCTGCCTGATCCGGGCCTCGCGGCTCTCGATCTCCTGCCAACGGCTCGTGTGCGGCCGCTCTCGATTCCGCTCGATCGCTTTCCGGACGGCGTCGTGGAGACGACGACGCTGCCGCTCGACTTCGCTCATCTCGATCCCGTCCGCGACGGGGATCGATGAATCTCGAGGCACGCTGAGGTGGTTCGGCCACCCCTGCTGTCGGGCGAACTCTGTGCGAGGGAGTCTGAACTCCAGTACGCCCCCGAAGAGGCGCGAGATCCGCAGCCTAGTCCTGCACGAACCAGCGCGTCTCCACCCCGGAGGCGGACGGCGGCGTGACGAGGATCAGCGTCTCGCCCTTCATTCGCCACGCCGTCCCCGGCGGAACGACCTGGCCCGCACGCATCACCTGGCTCGGCGGATCGCCGTACCCGTCGATGCGGAGCGTGCGGAAGCCGATCGCGTCGGGTTCGATCACTGCGGCGAAGGTGGCGGGAACCCCCGTCACGAGGGCGTCGACGCGGAGGCGGTCGACGTTCTCCATCTCCGTGAATCGCAGGAGGTTCGGGCTCGACACGTCGAACGTGACCCGACCGAATTCGCCCGGGTTCGGGCGGTGGATCCAGACGTCGTGGTAGCGCCCGTCGTGCGCGGCGAGGATGCGGCCGGACTGGGGGATGACGAGGCTCTGCGCGGCGAACCAGTCGCACAGCGCCGTGAAGTCGAACGTGTCCCAGCGGTGCGAGTTCGACGGCCCGGTGATCGAGTCGTGATCCTCCAGCAGCAGGTCCATGTCGTCGCCGAAGCCGCGGATCAGGGCTCGCTCGTTCGTCGAGAACCACGACTGCGCAGGCGTCGACGCGAGGTTGACGGCAGCGTTGCGGTGGAGCAGGTCGAACAGCGGGTCGTAGTCGAGCGACGAGGCGCGCACGTACGCGAACCGATCCTCGCCGGGCGTCACGCCGAAGGAGCGGACGAGCTCGGAGGCGGCGACGGGACTGTCGCGGTACTCGGCGGTCAGCGACAGCGTTCCCGCGTTCTGCGCGACGGCGGCGAAGACCACGGACGACGGATCGAGGTGCTGGGCCGCGTAGCTGAGGACGTCTCCGCCGCCCATCGAGAACCCGTAGGCGTAGATCCGGTCCTCGTCGACCGAGAGCGTCGCGACCGCCCAGTCGAGGACCGCTTCGACGCGGCGCTGCGCCGCCGGTGAGCCGTAGGTCGTCCCGTTCACGCCCTGGACGTCCTGGTCCGGGCAGACGAGGTACCAGCCGCGGCTCTCCGCCTCGGCCATGAACTCGGTGTAGAGGCCGACCTCGAAGTGGGCGCCCTGCCGTGCGTGGAAGTGCACGAGCAGTGGAGCCGGGCTCGTCGGCTGCTGCGACGGAACGTACAGGCCGAACGTCTCCCGACCGACGGCGCTCGCGATCTCGAGCTTCAGCCACTCTCCCGCCACGAACGGCTGCGGGAAGTCCCCGGGCCCGAGGATCGTCGCACGCGTCGTGCGTTCGTCGGCGAGGCCGAGCTGAGGGGCCAGTGCGAGCGCGAGTGCGAGGGCGGACACGCCGAAGATGGTGCCCCGGTTCGTTCCGGGGCTCAAGCGGGTCGATCGGTGCACGCGCCAACGCGCGACGACTTGCGCCAATGAACGCCCATTCCGGGGCTCGAGATGAGTCCTTGCAGGCCCGTTTGGGCCCTGGTCCAGCGCTGTCCAAAAACCAGATCGGGCCCCAGAAAGTGCTCGACCTCGCGCTTCCAGCGCATCCACAATTTGCGCCCAGCCCGGCGCCCCGCGCGATCACGCTCGGACGCTGGGCCCTCTGCGATCTGATCGCTCGGAGGCTGCGCGGCGTCCGAGTGACTGCCCGGGTCGTCCTCGCATGTCGTCATCGCACGCTACACACGAGCCTCGGTACGATCGCTTCGCCGTCCTCGGGGGCGGTGGAGCGATCGCGCGCTGGCACGCGGACGCGATCCAGGCCAACGCTGGCCGCGTGGTGGCCGTCGTCGAGCCCGCGGGACTGACTCCGGAGCGGAGGGAGATCCTGGGGGCGGACGTGTCGGTCCTCGCGGATCTCGACGGTCTCGCCGGAGAGGTCGAAGCAGCGGACGAGCCGATCGACGCGGTGGTCGTTTGCACGCCGAATCACCTCCACGCGGAACACGTCGCGTGGGCGCTAGAGCGCGGATTCGGCGCCGTGTGCGAGAAGCCGGTGGCGCTCTCGGTCGAAGCGATCGACGACCTCGAGCGAAGGGCGATCGAAGCAGAGCGCGAGATCCACCCGATCCTGCAGCTGCGTCACCACCCCGGGATCCTGGCCCTGCGCGAGCGCCTCGCCGACGGTCCCGCCGGACGGGCGACCGTCACCGTCGACTACCGGCTCGACGGCAGCCGGCTGTTCGATCGCTGGCGCGCGGACGAGGACCGGTCGGGCGGGCTCGTCTTCGAGCTGGGCATCCACACTCTCGACCTCGTCCTCTGGCTCTTCGGCCCCGCGCGGGACACCGAGGTCCTCCGCTACGGTCCGAGGGCCGTCGAAGCGCGGATCGACCTGGAGCGCGCCGACGTCGAGTGGCGTCTGGAGGTCACGCCTCCCGCGGACGAAGGCGGCGCGACGCCGAAGCGCGAGCTCGTGGTCGACGGTGACCGCATCGATCTCGCCAAGGACTGCAACGGCCTTCATCGGCATGCGTACGCCGCGCTCCTCGAGGGGCGTGGACCCGAGCTTCGAGAGGCGCGCGCCTCCGTGGCTCTCGCGTCGCGGATTCGCGGCGCTGGCATGGAGATCGCCGAGGAGGGCGTTCACGCCGAGTGACCGATCGCATCATCGTCCCCATGGGGCGCCCGACGGAGGCGCCGAGCGACACCACGAAGGTCCCCTTCCTCGGTCTCGCGCGCGAGTACGAGGAGATCGGCGAGGAAGCCGAAGAGGCCGTCCTCACCGTGATGCGTTCGGGTTCGTACGTGCTCGGCCCCGACGTCGAGCGGTTCGAGGACGAGTGCGCCAAGCAGCTCGGCGTACGCCACGCGATCGGCGTCAACAGCGGAACGGACGCGCTCCTGCTCGCGATGCGGGCGCTCGGGATCGGGCCCGGCGACCAGGTCATCACGTCGCCGTTCTCGTTCCTCGCGACGGGCTCGTCCGTGCGCCTCGTCGGCGCGTGGCCGATGTTCGCAGACATCGATCCGCGGACGTACCAGCTCGACCCCGCCGACGTGGTGCGCCGCATCACTCCCGCGACCAAGGCGATCATGCCGGTGTCCCTCTTCGGGCAGCCCGCCGACATGGACGCTCTCTCGGCGATCGCTCGCGAGCACGACCTCCTCCTGCTCGACGATGCGGCCCAGTCCTTCGGCGCGCGGCTCGGTTCGAAGTGCGTCGGTGCGCTCGCCGACGCCTCGGCGTTCTCGTTCTACCCGACGAAGAACCTGGGCGGCTGCGGCGACGGCGGGCTCATCACGACCGACGACGATCGCCTCGCGGCCGCGGTACGCAAGCTGCGCACGCACGGCGTCGCCGAGGCCTCCGAGGACCAGCCCGGCTTCAACTCGCGCCTCGACGCGATCCAGGCCGCGATCCTTGGCGTCAAGCTCGGTCACCTTCCGCGCTGGAACGCTGCGCGGCGGAAGAACGCCGAGCGCTACGACGCCGCGTTCGCCGACCTGGAGGCGATCCACGCGCCGGGCGTGATCCGGGGCGCGTACCACGTGTACCACCAGTACGCGATCCGCGTGGTGCGCGGTGAGCGCGATGAGCTGGCGAAGCGGCTCGAAGAGGCCGGCGTCGAGACGCGCGTGTACTACGCGCAGCCGATCCACCGGCACTCGCTCTTCGCCGCGTATCCGGTGCAGCTTCCCCACGCCGAGCGTGCGGCGCAGGAGGTCCTGTGCCTTCCGGTGTCGCCAGGCTTGACCGAGGCCGGCCAGGAGCGCTGCATCGACGTCGTGACCCGGTTCGCGCGCGAGCAGGTCAGCTAGCCAGAGAGATCAGAGCTCGATCTCCAGACGCCGGCCGAGCTCGAAGCTCGTCGGCGTCACGCGCGTCGAGTACGCGAGGAGCTCGACGCCGCTCTTCGCGACATCTCGCAGCGTCTTGCCGTACTCCGGGTCGATGTCGTCGGCGGGGGAGAAGCGGCGGACGTCGTCTCGCGAGACGCAGAACAGCATCACGCCGCGGTCACCGTCGCGGACCACCTTCTCGAGTTCGACGAGGTGCTTGCGGCCGCGCTCGGTCACCGCGTCAGGGAACATCGCGAGGTCGCCGTCCGCGAGCGTCGTGTTCTTCACCTCGACGTAGGCGCGGCCGCGCTCCTCGTCCTCCAGCAGGAGGTCGATCCGGCTCCCCGTGCCGTAGCGCACTTCGCGGCGGAGCGACTCGTACCCGGTGAGCTCCTCGATCAGCCCCGCCTCGACGGCTTCGTAGGCGAGCGCGTTGGGCAGCCCGGTGTCGACGTTCACCCAGGTCCCGCCGACCTCGATCGTCTGGAACGTGTGGCGCAGCTTGCGCTTCGGATCGCCGCTGTCGCGCAGGGCGACGCGCGCGCCCTCCTCCAGGCAGCCCTTCATCGACCCCGTGTTGGGGCAGTGGGCGGTCATGATCGAACCGTCGTCGAGCTCGACGTCGGTGAGGAAGCGCTTGTAGCGCCGGACGAGGCGCCCGAGGACGACCGGCTGTTCGATCTGCATGCGCGAACTGTAGGCCTCTGGCGGCCCCGAGCGAGACACGGGGTTGCCCCCTTCCGAGTCACCGCCGGGGATTCGAGGGGCGGGCTTCGATCGAGGTGTCCAGCGGGTCGAAGCAGGCGGCATCGGAGCGGAGGCCGCCGGCTTCTTCTCACCACGATTCCCGGCCACGCCCGAACGACGGAGGCCCTCGCGCGCAGCGCGGGGGCCTCCGGTTTCATTCCGGGAGCGAGCCGGATCTCGCCGATTGGGCTCACCCGTCACCGTCCCTGTGACGATAAGCCTGGTACGGTGAGGATGAGAATCAATCTCACCGCAGGGGCCTTCCGCTCCACCGCTTCACCCGGGCCGCTGTCGCGTGCGTCTCGGAGGGCGGTGGGGGGACGGCCCCGCGCCTTTCCGTGTCGCCACGGTGGTTCCGGCGTCTCGCGCTCCCTATGCTCCGCGCCCCCATGGCCCAGACGACCGACGAATACCGCGACCGCACGAAAGAGCTCCGCGGCAGGCTCAGCCTGCTGACGGAGAGTCTTTGACTACCACGACAAGCTGAACCGCTTTCGGGAGATCCAGGGGCTCCAGGAGAGCCCCGACTTCTGGAACGACCAGGAGCAGAGCCAGAAGCTCGTCAAGGAGCTGAAGGGGCTTCGCACGGTGGTCGATCCGGTCCAGAAGCTGGAGGCCGGTCTCGAGGAGGTCGACGTCCTCCTCGAGATGGCGGAGGAGTCGGGCGACGGCGTGGACGAGGTCGCCGGTGAGGTCGACGCGACCCTCGGCAGCGCCGACGAGATCCTCGACGCGCTGGAGTTCCAGGTGATGCTCGGCGGTCCGAACGACCAGCGCGGCGCCTACCTGCAGATCAGCGCGGGCGCCGGTGGCGCCGACGCGTGCGACTGGGCTTCGATGCTCATGCGCATGTACATCCGCTGGGCCGAGGACAGGGAGTTCGACGTCACCGAGGTCGAGATCAGCGAGGAGGACATGGGCGGGATCCGCGGCGCGACGCTGCAGATCGAAGGGCCCTACGCCTTCGGCTACCTCAAGGCCGAGACGGGCGTCCACCGCCTCGTTCGCATCAGCCCGTTCGACGCCCAGGCGCGTCGTCAGACGGCCTTCGCTTCGATCGACGTGTCCCCCGCGATCGACGACGACATCGACATCGAGATCAACGAGTCCGACGTCAAGATCGACACGATGCGCGCCGGCGGCGCCGGCGGTCAGCACGTCAACAAGACGGAGTCCGCGGTGCGCATGACGCACATCCCGACGGGCATCGTCGTGCGCTGCCAGAACGAACGCAGCCAGCACAAGAACCGCGCGACGGCGTGGAGCCTCCTCAAGGCGAAGCTCATCGCCATGGAAGAGGCGAAGCGCGACGCCGAGATGGCGAAGATGTACGGCGAGAAGGGCGAGATCGCGTGGGGGAGTCAGATCCGCTCGTACGTCCTCAACCCGTACCAGATGGTGAAGGACCATCGAACGAACGTCGAGGAGGGGAACGTTCAGAAGGTCCTCGACGGTGACATCGACGCTTTCATCGAGGCGTATCTGAAGTCTCGGAAGGGATGATCGCGCCGGCGACGTCGTCGACATCGAGAGAGTTGCGTTTCGCTGTGCTACCGCGGAGACCTTGATCGAGATGAAGCGCGACACCCTTCGACCGATCGATCGCGCCGACGTCACTGCCCTCGGAGGGAAGCAGCGCGAGGAGGAAGACTGATGCCGATCCAACGGTTCCGGGAGTTCGAGGACGCGCGCCGCGCGCTGTGGACCGAATTCGGAGCAGACGACCTCGCTGCGCGAATTCGACGAACCTGGCGCTTCTCGCGACGTCTCGCCCCGATCGCCCACCCGCGTGGAATGTGGATGTTTCGGTCCATCGAAGAGGCGAACGAACACCGGGCGGAGTGGGTCGCATCGAAGGTCGAGCAGCTCGCGCGACGAAGCCGCAGAAGCTGACACGGTCTTTGTCAGGCGACTTCGCCAGTCGATTCGAGGTCAGAGCCGTGCGCAGCGGGCCAGTCGGTGCTCGAGCGTCTCGCGTGACCTCGAACCAGCGAGTTTCCTGCGCATTGCGCGATCCTGTGCGACACTCGCCGAGTGTCGGGACGTCGCTCGTCGATCGCAGTCGCTGGAGCCATCGCCGTCTTCGCGGTCGTGCTACTGAGCGTCGAGCTTGGATCCTCTGAAGAGGCGACTCCAGGCCTCTCGGCGCGCGCTGGAGCGTCTCCCGAGCGTCGGTCGTCCAGCGCGGAGCTCTCCGCCATCGAGGGTGAGCAGCGCACCGGGTTCGCGAGGACCTCACCGCGCGAGATCGAGGGCGGCGAGCCCGAGACCCGGCCCGAGGTCCCGACGCTCGAACCGCGGACCGAGCGCTTCACCGTCGTCCTCGTCGACGTCCGCGGGAATCCTGTCGCCGGAATCCACGCATCGGTTCGCTTCTCTCCTCAGATCTCGTCCAGCGGACCGGAGTGGCGTCCGATCGTCTCGTTGGAATCGGTCCGAGGACCGCGGGTGACGTCGGGACCCGACGGCATCATGGCCGTCGACCATCGGACCGAGTGGGAGGAACCTGCCAGCGCGTATTTCTCGTTCGAGCTCGACCGTGGGAGCCCCTACGCCCTGCCGGACACGGTGCACGTTCCGGCGGGAGAGACGCTTCGGGTGGTCGTCGAGCAGGGAGGATCGATCGAGGTCCGCGTCCTTTCCACGGTCTCGGGGATTCAGCCGCGGATCGCACCGTTCCCGTCGCGCGCGCGGGCAGGAGTGCTCGAGCTGGTTCTGTCGCTCCACCCGGGTTCTCCCCTCAGGGGGCCCCACGGCGAGCGGACCGCCGTCGATACCGTTCGCTGGGATCAACTCCCACCCGGAACCTACGAGATCCGCGCCAACACTCTCTGTTCGTTCGGTCGGTGGGAGCTCGCGACTTTGGGTGACCTTCGGGTCGAAGCCGGGCGACCGTGTCGCGACCCGAGGCTGCTCGCCTGGAGCCCCTTCCGCGGAAAGGACATGATGGAGCTTCGCGTCGTCGGTCCGAACGGCCGGCCCCCGCGCGCGATTGCCCTTCACTTCGAGCTGGAGGGCGGGAGCGAGACGCACACGCTGCGCATCTCGTACGACGGCCGACCGCTCCCGATCGTCGCGCCGCCCGTGGGCGAGTCGAGGCTGGTCGTCGGCGCGCGCGACGCGCAGTCGGTCCGTCTTCCTGTGGAGCGCGGATCTCGGTACGTCCATCTCGAGCCAAGACCCGTCCGAGGCACCCGGAATGACTGACGGAGGCGTTCGAATCCCGTCGCGATGACGAGTCGCTCCTCACGCATCTTCTTGCTCGGGGTGGTCGTCGTCGTGGTCGTCGCGGCGCTGGCGGTACGGCGCACCGAGCGACCGGCCGCAACGGACGTGACGCCCGTCGAGTCGATGGAACGACTGGACGACGTCTCATCCGAAGCCGACCTCGTCACGCCGACGAACCTTGTCCGTCGTACGCCCGAGGTCGAGCGGACGACCGAAGCCGCTGCAGCGAGCGAGACCGATTCTGCGGTGAATGTGAGCGCGCTCGATCCCCGTCCGCAGGACGATCGCTTCCCCGTCGTCCTCGTCGACGTCGACGAGCGACCCGGCTTCGGGATCTCCGCGGCGATTCGATTAGCCAGGCCGAGCGGGGCCGCCCCCCCCCCTCGAGGGCCGCCCCCACGGCGTACCCACAT
>JBCCSK010000187.1:0-11242 GCA_039200205.1 Planctomycetota bacterium | reverse complement strand
GTGGCGGCGGTCGAGGCCCACTCGAACCACCCGATCGCGCGCGCGCTCGTCCGCGACCTCGAGCCGTACTCGATCCCCGGTCGATGGGCAGAGAACGTCGAGGAGAAGCTCGACGGCGGCCTCGCCGGTGACGTTGGACCGCGCCGCCTGCGCGTCGGGTCCCTCGACCACCTCGCGGCCCACGGCCACGTCGTCCGCGCCGACCTCGCGACGACCGCCGAATCGATGGAGGCGCGCGGGGAGAGCATCGTCGGCGTCGCGTACGAGCCGGGTCCCGTCGTCGCCGTCGCCGCGCTCGCGGACACGCCGCGCCCCGACGCGGCCGCGGTCGTCGCCTCGCTCGGGGAGCGAGGCTGGCAGCCCGAGGTGCTCTCTGGTGACGCGCGCGGCGCCGTCGAGCGCGCCGCCGCGGCGGTCGGGATCGACGAGGCTCGGGGTCGCGTCGAGCCCGAGGAGAAGCTCGCGCGCGTCCGCGAGCTCCAGGGCCGCAGCGAGGTCGTGTGGATGGTCGGCGACGGCGTCAACGACGCCGCGGCGCTCGCGGCCGCGGACGTCGGGGTCGCCGTGCACGGCGGCGCCGAGACGAGCCTCGCCGCTGCGGACGTCTACGCGTCGCGGCCGGGCCTCGAACCGCTCGAGCAGCTCGCCGCCCTGTCGAAGCGGACGATGGGCACGATCCACCGGAACCTCGCGCTCTCGTTCACGTACAACGCCGTCGGCATCACGCTCGCCCTCCTGGGGTGGATGGACCCGCTCGTCGCGGCGATCCTGATGCCGATCAGCTCGGCCTCGGTGCTCGCCCTGGCCCTCGTCTCGCTGGGACGAGATCCTGCGCGGCGAGCCCGCGGCGTCCAATCGGACGCATCGGGGCTCGACGCGAAACCGCGAATCGACCAGCCGGCCCCCGCCCACGCGTCCTGATGTCGGTCATCTACATCGTGCTCCCGCTCGCCCTCGTCCTCGGAGGAGCCGCGCTCGCGGCGTTCCTCTGGGCGGTTCGACGAGGACAGTTCGACGACCTCGACACGCCGGCCATCCGGGTCGCCCTCGAGGACGACACGCGGGTGCCCAAGGGCGACGACGACTAGTCGTCGCCGCCCTCGCTCGACGACGGTTCCCGGTAGCGCAGCGGCGCTGCGCCCATGTCGTCGACGTGTCCGCGCGGCTGCTCGCGGATCCCGGACGACGCCACCCGGCCCTCCAGCGGGCTGATCAGACGCGTGATCGGGTCGTCCATCGGCTCGGACTCGACGACCTCCAGGGTCGCCACGTCGATCTCCAGCCTCTTGCCGGGGCAGTGCATCGGCACGACGCGCTTCTTGCGGATCTGGAGCCAGACCTGGTGCTCCTCGGGGCTCACGCAGTTCTCCAGGATCACCTTGCCGCTCTGGCGGCACGGGATGTCGTCGATGTTGAAGACGGGGTTGCGGTGGTCGCGCGCGATGAAGCACGAGTCCTCGACGAGGACCGTCTCGGTGCCGCGAATCGCCGCGACGGGCATTCCCGACAGCGTCACGTCGAAGAGACAGTTGTCGATCACGACGGTCTCCGTGCAGTGGTTCTTCGCCTTCGGGTCGTCTGCCTTGTACTGATTGACGACGAAGCAGCCCGGAGAGCGCATGGCACCGCGATCGCTCGGAGCGACCCGCTTGCCGCCGCTCGTCCGCGCGAAGTCCCAGGCGTGAACGATCGTGCAGTCGCGGACGACGATCGTGGACGGGAACTCGTGCGTCCCCGCGTCGAAGAACGTGAACGTGAAGCCCGACTTGCTCGCGTTGAGGCCGCAGTCGACGACGTGATTGTCCTCGAGGACGATGATCGGCTTCGCGGTGTACGGGAGGTTGTCCGCCGTCTTGTACGCCTTGTAGGGCTGGTCGCGGTACACGATCTGGAGCGCCTGCCCACCGAGCCTCAGGAACGTGTTGCCCGCGTAGAGGCCGTGCCCGGACAGGCTGTCGTAGACGCCGTGCTCCTTGGTGATGTCGGTGAAGTCGCAGTCGATCACCGTCGTGTCGCCGAGGTTGTAGCGGCGCATCCCCCACTTCATCTTGGTCCCGCCCTGGGAGTCGGGGTTGGGCTGGAACGAGACCCGCGCGACGTCGACGTGCCCGGTCTTGACCTTGCCCCCGTTCGCGACGTTCACGCACCACTGCCACTCGGTGAAGATGTCGAGGTCGCCCATGTCGGGCGCCTCGCCCGCTCCGTACTTGAACGAGTCGACGATCCTCTCGCGGTTGCGCGAGCGGCGCGCGCGGACCGGCGGCAGGTACGCCTGCTTGTTCTCTTCCGCCGTGCGGGTCGCGGCCGCGTGCTTGTCCGACTCTCCGACCAGGCGGACGCGCGCGGCCGTCAGGGCCTCCGGCGTGGGCTCCGCGGGCTTCGGATCGAGGCGGCGCGTTCGGCCCGCCGCCGCATTGGCGCGACGGCGCGCCTCACCGGCGCGCTTTCGCGCCGTGCTCGCTCTCTCGCGCGCCGACTCCGCAGCGCGGCGGGCGTCCTCGGCGATCGACTCCAGCTTCTCGGCGGCGGCCTCCAGGGCCTGGGCGTTCGCCTCGGCCTCGGCAGCCGCGGTCTCCCGCAGGGCCCGAAGCTGCTCGGCGTGGAGCCGCTTCTCCCGCTCGATCGGCGTCTCCTTCCGCCGGTCGTCGCGTCCGTCCTGCGGACGCGCGTACGAGAGCGGCGTCGCGGCGGCGAGCAAGAGCGTCAGGAGCGCGAGGCGTTTTCCCATGCGCGCATCGTAGCCGTCCGCCGCACCCTGTCGCGGCCGGTGCACCGTTCCCGCAAGGAGACCGCGCCGCGGCGCGGGAGAGCTGCGATCTGCACACTGTGCGCATGATCCCCACGCGCACGCTGCTCCCGCTCCTCTTCGCCGCCCCGCCCGCGCTCGCCCAGACCGCGACCGTGGCCGCTCCCGCCGACCGGCTGCTGCAGCCTCCGACGCTGGAGGCGTACCTCCCCGAGGCGCAGACGTACGACGTCAGCTTCCCCCGCCCCGAGTCGGTCCTCGGGTGGCCGGTCGGGACGTGGCACGTGCGCCACGACCAGCTCGTGCGCTGGTTCGAGGTCGTCGCGGAGCGCTCGCCCCGCGTGGGCCTCGAGCGCTACGGCGAGTCCCACGAGCAGCGGCCCCTCGTCCTCGCGACGATCACATCGCCCGCGAACCAGGCACGGATCGAGGAGATCCGCGAGGCCCACGTCGCCGCGGTGCGAAGTGGCGCGGAGAGCCACGACGGTCCCGCGGTCGTCTGGATGGGCTACGGCGTGCACGGGAACGAGCCGAGCGCGAGCAACGCGAGCCTCCTGCTCCTCTACCACCTGGCCGCCGCGACCGGTCCCGAGATCGAGGCGTTCCTCGATCGCACGATCGTCCTGATCGATCCGTGCATGAACCCGGACGGGAACGCGCGCTTCGCCCAGTGGGCGAACGTCCACCGCGGCAAGAACCTCACCGGCGATCCCCGCACGCGCGAGCACGCCGAGGCCTGGCCCGGCGGCAGGACCAACCACTACTGGTTCGACCTGAACCGCGACTGGCTGCTGCTCACCCACCCCGAGTCTCGCAGCCGCGTCGAGCGCTTCCAGCGCTGGCTTCCGGTCGTGCACACCGACTACCACGAGATGGGCAGCAGCTCGACGTACTTCTTCCAGCCCGGGATCCCGAGCCGCCGGAACCCGCTGACGCCGAAGAGGAACGAAGAGCTGACCGCAGCGATCGCGAGCTTCCACGCTCGGGCGCTCGACGAGCTCGGGAGCCTCTACTACACGCAGGAGAGCTTCGACGACTTCTACTACGGCAAGGGCTCGACCTACCCCGACATCCAGGGCGGGATCGGCATCCTGTTCGAGCAGGCGAGCGCGCGCGGGCACCTGATGGACACTCGGCATGGAACGCTGTCGTTCCCGTTCACGATCCGCAACCAGTTCACGACGTCCCTCTCGACGCTCAGGGCGGTCGACGAGCTGCGCGGTGACCTGACGAGCTACCAGCGAAAGTTCTACCGCGACGCACTCGCGGAAGCGGCGGCATCGGAGGTCGCCGGGTACGTGTTCGCCTCGGACGACGCGTTCCGCGCGAGCGAGATGGTCGACCGCCTCCTCCGCCACGGGATCGAGGTGTACGGCACGGGAGCGTCACTCGACGGAATCGCCGGTCCGGCCTACGCCGTTCCGCTCGAACAGCCGCAGTCGCGCCTCGTGCGCGCGCTCTTCGAGACCCGCACGTCGTGGGACGACAACACGTTCTACGACGTCTCGTCGTGGACGTTCCCGCTGAGCTTCGACCTCGCCTGCGAGCCCATCGCGCGCGGAGACTGGTCGCCGGACGTCCTCGGCGAGCGCGTCGAAGAGGCGTTCCCGACGGAATGGCCGCGCCTCTCGGCCGACGCCGGCGCTCCGGCGTACGCGTTCGAGTGGTGGACCTCGGGCCGTGCGCCGCGCGCGCTCCAGACGCTGCTCGAACGGGGCGTTCGCGCCTACGCGGCGACGGAGCCATTCGGCTTCGATGCGCCCGGACGCGACGGGGGCGCCCGCGCGCTGGAGCGCGGAACGATCGTCGTCCCGGTCGGCGTCCAGGACGAGCTCGGACGCGACGCGCTCCTCGCCGCGCTGAACGAGGCCCAGGCGGACGGCGTCATCGTCGAGGCGGTCCCGAGCGGACTGACGAGCGTCGGTCCGGACCTCGGAAGCGGGTCGCTCACGCCGCTCGTCGCTCCGCGGCCGCTCCTTCTCATCGGCTCCGGCGTGTCGGCCTACGAGGCGGGTGAGGTCTGGCACGAGCTCGACACGCGCGTCGGCATGGCGGTCGCACTCGTCGAGAAGGACCGGTTCGCCGGACTCGACCTGGACGAGAACACTCACCTGATCCTGGTGAGCGGAGCGACCTCCGGCTGGGGCGAGAGCGAGGCGGCGAAGCTCCGAAGCTGGGTCCGCTCCGGCGGCCACGTGATCGCGACCAAGCGCGCGGCCGTGTGGGTCGCGGACAACCTGATGACGAGCCGGAGCGAGGAGGACGACGAAGCCGCGGACGAGGAGGAGCCGACGTCGCTCACCTACGGCGACTACCGCGACCTCCGCGCCGTCCAGCGCGTCGCGGGGACCATCTTCGAGGCACGCCTGGACCGGACCCACCCGCTCTGCTTCGGCTTCGAGCGCGACACGCTCCCGGTCTTCCGTAACTTCGAGGCGGTGCTCACGGAAGCGACGGACCCGTTCGCGACGCCGGTGCGCTACGTCGACGAGCCGCTGATCTCCGGTTTCGCGAGCGAGGAGAACGTGATCAAGATCGCGGGCACGCCGGCGGTTCGGGCCGAGCGGATGGGCGACGGGACCGTGATCGCCCTCGTCGACGATCCCGTCTTCCGCGGCGTGTGGTACGGGACTCGGCGCTTCCTGCACAACGCGATCTTCTTCGCCGACGCGATCCGTCGGACGGGGCCGATCGAGACGTCTGGGAACGACTGACGGGGCTGTCGGCGAGCGACCTGAACCCGGTTTGGAGCGTCCGCGGCGCCTGCGGCGCCGCCGACGCTCCGAACCGGGTTGCGGCCGCTCGACGCGTTCAGGCGCTCAGGCGTAGATCGGGCGGCGGCGCGTGATCTCGGCGATCTCGCCGCGCACGCGCTCCAGGGTCGCCTCGTCCTCGGGGGCCCGGAGGACGTCTGCGATCCAGCCTGCGAGCGAGACCATGTCCGCTTCGTCGAGGCCGCGCGTCGTGATCGCGGCGGTCCCGAGCCGAATCCCGGACGCTTCCATCGGGGGACGCTCGTCGAAGGGGATGAGGTTCTTGTTGCAGGTGATGTCGACCCGGTGGAGTGCGTCCTCGGCCTGCGCGCCAGACAGCCCGATGCTGCCGACGTCGACGAGCATGACGTGGTTGTCCGTGCCGCCAGAGACGATCCGCAGGCCGCGCTCGGCGAGAGAGTCCGCGAGCTTCGACGCGTTGCGGACGACGCGCCCCGCGTAGTCGCGGAACGAGGGCTGGAGCGCCTCGCGGAACGCGATCGCCTTGGCCGCGATCACGTGCATCAGCGGGCCGCCCTGGCCGCCGGGGAAGAGCGCGCTGTTGATCTTCACGATCCGATCCTTGGGGCACACGATCAGTCCGCCGCGCGGGCCGCGGAGCGTCTTGTGCGTCGTCATCGTCACGACGTCCGCGTGCGGGACGGGACTCGCGTGCGCGCGACCGGCGACGAGACCGGCGATGTGCGCCATGTCGACCATGAAGAGGGCGTCGACCTCGCGGGCGATCTCGGCGAACGCGGCGAAGTCGAGGGGACGCGAGTAGGCCGACGCACCGGCGAGGAGCATGTGCGGCCGAAACTTCTTCGCCTGGTCGCGCACCTCGTCCATGTCGATCCGCTCGGTCGCGCGATCGACGCCGTAGCTCGCGAAGTCGTAGAAGACGCCGCTGAAGTTCTTCGCGTGACCGTGCGACAGGTGGCCGCCGTGATCGAGCGACATCGCGAGGACGCGCGCGCCAGGCTCGAGGAGCGCCATGAACGCCGCCATGTTCGCCTGCGTGCCGCTGTGGGGCTGGACGTTCGCCCGCTCGGCGCCGAACAGCTCCTTCGCCCTGTCGCGCGCGAGGTCCTCGACCTCGTCGACGTACTCGCAGCCGCCGTAGTAGCGCCGCCCCGGGTAGCCCTCGGCGTACTTGTTGGTCAAGCACGAGCCCGCTGCGTCCATCACCTCGCGCGAGGCGTGGTTCTCGGAGGCAATGAGCTCGAGCTGTGCCTCCTGGCGAGCGTCCTCGCGCGCGATCGAGGCCCACACGGCCTCGTCGGTGTGCGGGGCATCGGAACGGCGCGTGGGGAGAGTCGTATCGGTCATCGCGTGAAGCTCGGCGCTGCACCCGCGCCAGCGGGTGCGCCAGGGATGTTCGACGGCGCGGGCAGCGCGAGCTGCAGCGATCGATGCGCACGCCGTTCGGCCCGTAAAGTGTAGAACGCGACGCCTCTCGGACGAACCGCTCCGTCGAAGGACCGGCGCTACTCTCCGCCCGCGTCGTCGCCGCTGCGGGGCTCCCCCCGCTCGTCGTACGTCACGAACGGATCGGGAATCGCGCTCTCGAGCGCGTGCGGGTTGGGATCCCCGTAGATCTGCGCCGCCTGGTCGCGGTCGGCGTCGGTGAGGGCCGCGGTCAGCTGTCCCGCCGCGAACGTCCCGGAGGCCTCGTCGGCGGTGAGCAGGGCCCCTTCGTCGTCCCAGACGAACCACGTTCCGACGCGCACGCCGGCCCCCATGCGCCCGTATTCGCGGCGCCCGCCGTCAGGAAACCACGCCTGGTGGAGACCTGACTCCTGGTCCTGGTCGTAGTTCGCGAGCAGCAAGAGCGTCCCGCTCGGGCTCCAGTTCCGGGCGATGCCGACCTTCTTGCCGGCGTCGAAGGTGACGAGGCCGTCCAGCGCTTCTCCACCCGGATGCCAGAGCCGAAAGACGCCGTCCAGCTCGCCGTCCTCGAAGTCCGCGATGATGTGGCGGCTCCCGTCGGCGTGCCACTGGAGGTTCGAACCCAGCCTGCGGCCGCGCTGCCACTGACGCTCGTAGCGCCGCTCGCCGTTCGGGTGCCACGCCCGCTCGGCGCCGTGGCGCTCCCCGCCCGCGTACTCGATGACCGACTCTTCCTTGCCGTCGGCGTACCACTGTCGGACGGCGTCCTTCGGCTTGCCGTTCTCGAACTCGATCCGGGCGCGGAGCTGGCCGCTGTCGTAGAACGACTCGTGCACGCCGACGGCGGCTCCAGCCTCCCACTGACTGCGCTCCTTGACGGCTCCGTCCTCGAAGAGAACGACGCGCTCGCCGTCGATCTCACCGTCGACGAACGTGTTCCGCAGCTTCTCGCGGCCGTTCAGGTACCACTCGACCCATTCGCCCGTCCGCTTCCCGGCGGCGAACTGGCCCTGGAGAGCCTTCTCTCCGTTCGCATGCCAGCGCACGATCTCTCCGACGCGCTCGCCTGCCTCGTAGCGATACCGGGCGGCGTCGACCCCGTTCGGATGGAACTCCGTCCACTCGCCCGTCTCGCGGCCCTGGTCGTCGTACTGGCCCTTCTTCGACACTTCCTGGTTCTGGTGGAACCAGGTGCGCTCGCCGACGTACTGCCCGTAGAGCGTCGCGCCCACGGACTTCTTGAAGCGCTTCGCGTCGGGGTCGTACCACTCGATCGTCTCCGTCGCAGCAGTCGTGCTCGCGCTGGAGCCCCCTGAGGTCGCATCGGTCCCGTCGTCCGAGCAGGCGGCGAGCGGAATGGCGACGAGGACGGCGAGCGCGGAGAGGCGCCGGGACGTGCGGTGCGGGTGCATCATCGCCGAATCGTAGCCCGCTCGTCCCGGGGAGCGAGCGAGGCCGGCCGTCGCGTGTCCCTCCCCGCCTCACCACGCCCTTACGCCCGCTCAACGCGGACCGAACGGGCCCACAGGGGCCCTGAGACGGGTTCGCATCCACGAAGGAGACGGAGCCGGTCGCGAATGGAACACCGAACGGGGAATCGTGCAAATCCGACCAGGGCTGCCTCGCGAGCCGTCGATCGATCCGCGCGACGCGCGCTCGCGGGCCCACTGGCCCTGCGAGGGAGACCCCGGGAGAGACACCGGGCGCCCGTCGGAGCACATCCATGACCAGGACGATCCAACCGCGTTTCCTCCACAGCCTGGGCTCGGCCGCCCTCGCATTCGCGGTGACCGCGGGCGCCGCGAGCGCCCAGAACGGCCCGTTCCTCGCCGACGACGGCCTCGTCGTCATCGAATTCGAGTCGGGCGATGCGTCCGGCAGCTGGAGCGAGGAGACGTCACTCGGCGGCTTCACTGGCTCCAGCTACCTCCGCTGGACCGGCGCCAACCTGTTCAACACGCCCGGACACGACGTCTTCGGGTTCGACTTCCAGATCGACGAGCCCGGGCGCTACCACTTCCGGATTCGCAACCGCCACGACCACCCCGACAGCACCGAGGCGAACGACGTCTGGGTGCGCATGGATGGCGGCGCCTGGGTGAAGGTGTTCTCGTGGCAGCGCGGCCAGTGGACGTGGGCGACGAACCACGAGTTCTCCCACAGCAACAAGCCGCCCGCCGAGTACCAGCTCAGCGCCGGAGTGCACCGGATCGAGTTCTCGGGCCGTAGCCGGGACTTCATGATCGATCGGTTCCACCTCTACGACGACGGCGTCCAGAGCCCGATGTCGCAGAACCACCCCGAGTCGAGCCGCGGCCTCCGCAACGACCCGCCGGTCGCGATCGCAACGGTGACGCCGGATGCGATCCCCGAGAACGACGGATTCTCGACCGTGGTGACGCTCGACAGCACGCAGAGCTACGACCCCAACGGGGACGAACTCACGACGATCTGGAGGGTCCGAGGCGCGACCTTCGTCAACGGTACGAACGAGCGAAGCCCGATCGCGAACGTCGTGTTCGCAGGCGGCTTCCCGCTCCCGATCCAGCTGGTCGTGACCGACGGTGAGTTCCGCGACGCCGACTGGGTCTCCGTCGACATCGACGGGGCCGCAGCGCGATTCCGCGGCGCCGGCTGCGTCTGGCATCCGATCGAGCTCGACTTCTCCGGGCCCACGATGGACGAGCGGGACGTCGGTCCGAACCCGTTCCTCGACCGCAGGCTCAACGTCACGTTCACCGCTCCCGACGGCACCGAGAGCGTCGTTCCCGGCTTCTTCGCGGGCGACGGTGAGGGCGGCAGCACGGGCAACGTCTGGCGCGTCCGCTTCGCGCCCGACCGTCCCGGTGTTTGGAGCTACCGCGCGTCCTTCCGCCGCGGGCAGGACGTCGCGATCGACCTCGACGCCGGGGCGGGAGCTCCGCTCGCATTCGACGGCGCGGAGGGGCGGTTCGGCGTGATGCCGCGCGATCCCGACGCCGAAGGACTGCTGTCCAAGGGTCGGATCGAGTACGTGGGCGAGCACCACCTCCGCCATCGTGAGGGTGACTGGTTCATCAAGACCGGAACGAACAGCCCGGAGAACTTCCTCGCCTACGACGGCTTCGACGACGTCCAGGACTCGGGCGGCGTCGGGATCATCCACCGCTACGAGCCGCACCAGGGCGACTGGCGCGAGGGCGATCCGCTCTTCGTCTCGTCGTCGAGCGGCTACGACTCGAAGGGCATCATCGGAGCGCTCAACTACCTGGGCGACCAGGGCGTCAACGCGATCTACTTCCTTCCGATGAACCTCGGCGGGGACGGCCGCGACACGACTCCGTTCGTCGGCTACGCGAAGAACACGTTCAACAAGACGCACTACGACATCAGTCGCCTCGCGCAGTGGAACGCGGTTCTCAACCACGCGCAGGAGCAGGGAATTCTCGTGCACTTCGTCCTCGCCGAGACCGAGATCGGGAACGAGACCTGGCTCGACGACGGCGAGATGGGTCGCGAGCGCATGCTGTACTTCCGCGAGCTGATCGCGCGGTTCGGCTACCTGAACGGCGTGAAGTGGAACCTCTCCGAGGAGAACGACTACCCGCTCACGGTGCTTCGCGAGATGGCGTCGTACTTCGAGGAGCTCGATCCGTACGCGCACCCCGTGAGCGTCCACACCCACCCGAACGACCTCTCCGACTACCAGGCGCTCGTCGGCGACCCGCTGTTCGACTCGGCGTCGATCCAGTACGACCCGGGCCTCGCCAACGGCTTGACGCAGTCCGTCCGGAACATGTCGCGCCAGGCCGGCCGCCCGTGGGTGGTCGACATGGACGAGAATGGGACCTGGGACGTCGGAGTGACGAGCGGGAACGCCTCTCAGATGCGCTGCGAGGTGCTCTACGACGTCCTCTTCTCGCACGGCGGGCTCGAGTGGTACGCCGGCTACCACCAGCTCCCCCTCGGCGGCGACGTGCGGATCGAGAACTTTCGGACGCGCGAGGAGATCTTCCGCTACTCGCGGATCGCCCGCGAATTCATGGAGGAGCACATCGATATTGCCGCGTCCAACCTCAACGACAACGCCGTCAGCGGCGAGAACGCCGCGTTCGGCGGTGCCCAGGTGATGCTGCAGCGGGACGAGTGGATGGCGATCTACCTCCCGAGCGCGTCGGCCACGCCGACCATCGACATGTCGCGCAACGCCGGCGAGTACAGCGTCCGGTTCTTCAATCCCCGAACGGGGGAGGAGCTCGCGGGCAGCTTCGAGGTCACGGGCGGTGGTTCGCTCGCACTTCCGATGGAAGTGCCCAACCCTGGCCTCGATTGGCTCGTACTGCTCGAGCGCATCGACGACTGATCGTCGCCGGGT
>JBCCSK010000186.1:0-11381 GCA_039200205.1 Planctomycetota bacterium | reverse complement strand
GTTCTCCACGGCGAGGGGAATGATCCGACTCTGGGGCGGCCAGAAGCCGTCCGTGTCACCACCGATCTCGGGCGTCCAGCTGTACGTCCCGAGGGTCCCGTAGTCGTAGTCGGTCGTGATCCCTGACGCCGTGTAGAGGAGGATCGCCGCGGGGCCCTGCGGGTAGCCGCTCTCTTCGACCGCGAGGGTCCCGATCTCGTTGATCTCGTCCCAGTCCGGAGGAAGCGACGCGACGTAGCCCCAGGGAGCGAGCCAGAGGTCGGCGAAGGTGTGAACGGTGAGCGCGGTCTGGAAGGAGCGCCCCGTCATGAACTGGATCATCGCCTGCGTCTCGGGCTCGGACGCGGGCGAGGTGCCGCGGTAGATGTCGGAGGACGTGTTGCCGCTGGAACCACTGCCGCCCCACTGGAACGGGTAGTTGCGGTTCAGGTCGACGCCGAACGTCCCGTCGCCGTTGTTGCGACGGTTCTTGCGCCAGAGTCCGCCGCCGCCCGGCGCGATCGAGCGGTTGTACTCATAGCCGTCCGGATTGACGCACGGGACGACGTAGATCTCCCGCTCGTTGACGAGGTAGGTCGCGAGCGGATCGCTGCCGTACTCCTCGAGCAGCCAGCTGACGAAGAAGATCGTCGCCTGCATGCTCTGAGGCTCGCGCGCGTGGTGCAGCGAGTCGATGCGTACCTCGGGCTCGTCCTCGTCGACGTCGGGGTTGTCCGAGATGCGAACCATCGAGATGGGCCGACCTTGCAGCGACGTGCCGATCGATGCTTTCTGCGAGATCAGCTGCGGGTAGGTCGCGCGGAACTGATCGAGCACGGACTCGATCTCGGCAAAGGTGTAGTACCCCCCCATGCTGCCCTGGCCGAACGGCGGGCTCAGCCACTGGCCGATGTTCGAGCCCGCGGCCTGGACGCTACCGACCGGCGCTCCCTCCGCGAGGCGACGCGCGTAGGCCGCTGCGAGGTCGGGGACGACGACCTCGACATCGAACTGAAGGTCGTCGAGCTGCTCGAGCTCGAGCGCATCGACGAGAACGAGCGCCTGGCCGCTCTGTGCGTCGATGCGGACCACGTCGAGGTCGAGGGTCCGGAGCTCGACCAGGCCCCGAATGTCTGCACTGACGCGGACGAGGTCGAGGACCGGATGAACGTGGCCTTCGATCAGCGCCGCATTGCTCGGCAGAACGGGCGGTGCGGCCTCTTGCGGAGACCAGGCGAGCGGGGAGAGGGCGAGGATCGGAGCGAGTGCGGGAGGGATCATGTGCGGAGGACGGGTGGAGGCGCTGGATGGTTCCAACGCGCTCGTATTGGGCCCGGGGCGCAGAGATCCAGCGCGGCACGCCTCCGCTGAGGGCCTCGGAAGCAATCGCGACCGATTGCCCCGCCGAGCCGTTCAGCGCTCCTTCCTCGGCGCTCCGCGGGGCCGCCAGTCCGGGTCCTGCTCCATCGCTGGGCTGTTCGTGACCTGGCGAACCTGCGACGAGCCGCGTTCGATGACGAAGAGGTCGGCGTTGCCGCCGCGGATCGACGTGAAGACGACGGCTCCGTCCGCAGCCTTTGCGCCGCCCCAGGTCGCAACACTTCGATCGACGTAAGCGCGCCGAAGCGCGCCTGCGTCCTCCATCGCGACCGCAGGGCTCTCCACCGACTCACCGTCGCTCGACATGCGCATGACCATGTCGCTGCCGCCGGTCCGTGGCGAGGATCGCGTGAAGACGATCTCTGCTCCGTCGCGCGACCACCGAGGGCGCGTGTCCGCGCCGGAGCTCTCGGTCAGGCGCTCGACCGTGCGGTCTCGCAAGTTCCAGCAGAAGATCTCCTCGTCTCCGTCCGCGAGGGAGGAGAAGGCGATCCGCGTACCGTCCGGTGACCAGTCGGGCCAGCGGCAGAACGCACGCCCCACGGAGACGGGCGCCTCGCGTCCACTCTCCAGGTCGATCGTCCAGAGCGCAGGGGCGCCGCTGCGCGTCGAGACGACGACGAGACGCTTTCCGTCGGGAGCCCAGGCCGGTTGACCGGTGCATCCGTCGTTCGTGACGCGACGGGAATCGGCGCCGCCAGCTCGCACGATCCACACGTCGCGGGTGCCGCCGCCCGCGGACTCGAACGCGATCCACTCCCCGTCGGGAGACCACCGCGGGTGTCGGTCCTCCCGCTCGGTCTCCAGCAGGCGAGACGGCGCGCCCCCATTCACGTCCATCGTGTAGATCTGATGGAATCCGGTGCGATCGGAAGACAAGACGATCTCTGCCGGATCGAGTCCGGTGGAGACGGGTGAGACCGCCGTGAGGGGAAGCGTCAGCCAGAAGAGCATCACGGGAGCTCCAGCGCGAGTGCTCGCTCTCCGTCCCGTACGAAGAGAGTCCGCCCGACGAGGGTCGGAGCGGTCCACGCGTCGGAGCCGAGCACGTCCGCGCTCGCGAGGTCGATTCCTCCCGCACTTACCAGGCGAAGCGTGCCGTCACCATCCAGCACGATGAGCTTGCCGTCCGCCGCGATCAGCGTCGACTTGGGCACGCCGCGGCGCTTGTAGCGCGTCTCACCCGAAGCGACGTCGATGCCCACGAGGAACGAGTCGCCGTCGGCGGCGTGCAGAGCCCCCTCCAGCAGGACGCCGTTGCCATGCTGGACCTTCAGTCGCCGATTCGTCCAGGTCGGATCGAGCGACCAACCCTCATCGTCATCGCCGGTGAGCCGCCACGCCTGGACGCCCTTGCCGTCGTAGGCGTGCGAAACGAGGAGCTGCGAGGTCTCCGGGTCCCAGACCGGGCTGAACGAGACGTTGTCGATCGCGTCGGTGCGCACACGGCCGCGCCAGCGAAGATCGCCCGTTGCCGGGTCGAGCCCGACGAGGAAGTTCGTTCCGTGCAGGACGAGGTGCGAGACGCCGCCATGCTCGATCATGCGCGGCGAGGCGTGGCTTCCGAGGAAGCTGTGCCGCGCCCACCGTACGGCCCCGTCATCGCGACTCAGAGAGAGAGCCGAAGGCCCGGGCCCACCGGTCCCCGCGAAGATGACGGTGTCACCCCACGAAACGGGGCTAGCGGCATAGCCGGACTGCGGGAGATCGACGCCGTCGTTCAGAAGCAGATCGCGTCGCCAGACAAGTTCACCTGTTGCGGCGTCAAGTGCGTGCACCTTCGCGTCGATGCCGACGGTGATCAGTCGGCCGTCCACATCGAGGAGCGGCGTCGCGTGCGGGCCTCCGTAGGTCTTGTTCCGCGTCGAATAGCGCACGTCGTACGTGAACTCCCAGGTCGTCTGACCGCTGCGCGCGTCCAAAGCGACGACGGTTTCCTGCTCGCCGTCGCCGTACATCGTGAACGCGCGATCGCCGGAGACGACGAACGCCGAGTGGCCAAGCCCCAGCGGCCTCGACCAGAGCTGCTTCGGACCGCTGTCTGGCCAGGCGACCGCCAGGCGCGACGCATTCGCCGTGAAGCTGCCTGCGGGCCCTCCCCACTGCAGCCAGTCCGCAGGGAGAAACAGGGTCGAGACGAGAAGAGACGCCGCGAGGATCGAGCCCATGGCCGCGGATTCGCTAGCGCCGCGAGCGGGGATTCCTCCGCGTGTGCGCGTCCGATCGGTCTTACCGCAGACCTGCACATGGCGTCACGGACCCGCAGACTACGGAGCTTCCGTCTCGCTCGTCGCGACTCGGATCACCCCCATGTCGATCTCCGCGCGCGGCCGGCCGCGCGCGTAGGTCTCCACCAGTGTGGCTCGGGGCGACCGAGCACTTCGTGCGCCCAATGCACTCGTCAAAGGCGAGGTCACGCGCACGTGATACAGGGCGTCGAGGGTCGCACCCAGGCGGAAGCGGCCCAGCGAATCGGACTCGACCTCGAGAATGCTGCCCTCGGGTCGCATGTCTCGTCCCGGCCGGACCTCGACCGCGCGGACCTCGGCGCCCTCGATCGGGAGGCCGTCCCCGTCCTGGAGCTCGCCGATGATCCAGCCGCTCACTTCGTTGAGGTCGAACGTCAGCGTCGAAAGCGTGGCCCCCGGTTCGATCGTGACCTGTTTCGTTGCTGAAGCGCTCCCCCGCCGAACCGAGACGTCGAAGGTCCCTGGGGTGATGTCGTCGAAGACGAAGCGACCGGTCTCGTCGAGATCGAGCGGCATCGACTCGGGCTCGAACCCCTCGTAGGTCTGGCGCGGCGCCAGGAGCCAGAGGAGGTACCAGGAACCGGACGCATTCGAGACTGAGATCTCCACGCCGTGGTTCGGGGCCGGAGTCACGACCCGCCCTTCGATCCTCGCGAGGCGAGGAACGAACCTCTCCATCTTCCCGGCGCGTCCGTCCCACTCGACGCGGTGCTCTCCGCTCGGATTCGCATGGCCACCTCCGCCTTCGGACCCGAGTGAGATCACCATCTCCCCATCCCAGTCAACCCTCGCAGGAATTCTTGCGGCGCCCACGTCGTCCAGCTCGCGCGGACTGTCGGCGACGCGTGAGTACGAGTACCGCCCATCGGATCCCCAAACCACGTGTTTGGCGAACAGCGATCTTCCCGCGAGCGGTTCGCCTCGATCATCGACGAACGTGATGACTAGCTCTCCGTCGTACGCGTCCTCGATCGCGCTTTGCAGCGGAAGGTCGCGGCACGTCGCTGGCCCGGCATTCTGCTTCGAGGGTGCGGAGGGACCCGCGGCGCAGGCTCCCAGGACGAGCGCAGCGAGGAGAGGCTGGAGTCGGACGGCGAGCATGCGCGTGCGGACGCGCGAACCCGGGATCTTCTTCCCGCGCGTCCGCGAAGTGATCACCCGAGGGGCATGACTCGGGTCGAGCGCACTAGGGTGAGGTTGTGATGATGACCGGTCCTCTCGAACTCCTGGCCTCTCTGGCGCTGACGATGGCGCCGATCGCGCAGTCCGACGCACCCGAGGTTCGCGGCGCCGTGATCCTGACGCGGCAGGACTTCGCCGAGCTCGTCCAGGACGTGGACGAGATGGTCGCGCAGGGGAGCCTGCTTCGGGCGAGCGACGGACTCAGCGCCCTCGCCCGAACGAACGTTGCGTTCGACGCGCTCTCCGCCGACTTTCTCGGCGCGCGCCTTGGCGACGCCTTCGAGAAGCTCGCGACGCTTCGAATGCAGCTTGCCGGAGCGGACGCGCTGGGCGTCGACCCCGTCCGCATCGACGTCCAGGCCGGAGACCGCTGGGTGCGATCACTGCGTGTCTCCGGAGCCACACTGAGCAGCGACGGAGTCCGAGTTCGGTTCCGAAGCGTCCTCCCTTGGGCCGAGCACGCCGGAAGCTCCGTGACGAGTCGTCTCTGGCTGTCTCCTCCGGGGGCGGTGATGGAGGTGCCTGCCCCCGTTCGCTTCGACGCACGGGGCTACGCCGTGTCGAGTGAGCTTGAGGTCGAGCCCGCGGCCTTCATGATGCTCGAGACGCGCGAGCCTGCGCTCGAGCTCGGCGGTCGTCGACTCGCGCACGGCGGCCTTCGTATCGTCCCAATCAAGACGTCGGCTACCGCAGAGCTCCGTGAGCGCTGGGGCACCGTACGGGCGCACGTCGAGGATGAGGGCGCCCTACGCGCCTTCGAGTCACGCCTCTCACTCGACTGGGAAGCTCCCTCCCCTGAGCGATCGAGGGAGTTCCTCCTCGACCCTGAGCGGTACGAGGCAGAACTTCGCGCGGACCTCGCGATGCTCGAACGTGGCGAGGATCCGTACCGATCGCGCCAGGGCGACCACTGGCGCACGTTCGCTCACGGTCGTCGTGATCTCGCTGCTCGGTTCTATCTTCCCGAATCCGGGCCGGAGGAATCGATCTCGCTCGTCGTCGCCTTCCACGGCGCAGGCGGCGACGAAAACTTCTTCTTCGAGCTCGCGGGTGACGGGCACCTGAAGCGCCTCGCCGACCGCCATGGCTGCCTCCTCGTCGCCCCCTTCACGCCCGACTTCCTCTGGTCGGCGAAGGCCTTCGACGCGCTCCTCGCCGGGATCTCCGCGGACTATCCGATCGACCCCGAGCGCGTGTTCGTGCTCGGTCATTCGCTCGGTGCCGGCGCGACGGCGCGACTGGGCAGCGAGCGGCCCGATGCGATCGCAGGCGCATGCTGCATCGCCGGCATCGGCCGCCTCGGCGCAAAGATCCCGCCGACGCTCGTGGTTCAAGGCGAGCGGGATCGCATCGTGCCCGCGCGCGCGGTCGAGCTGGCGGTCGAAGCGGCGGACGGCTCGGACGTCGAGTACGTCGAGCTGGAGGACCAGGGCCACACGCTGCTGCTCCCCGCTGCGCTCGACCTCGCGTTCGCTCGGTGGTTCGACGGGCCGCGCTGAACTGACATGCCGGATCCGAGAGAGCTGAAGGTCGGCGACCGCGTTCGCTTCGTCTCGCTTCCCGACGAGTGGAGCGAGCCCGGGTATCACGTGGACCCGGAGAGCGTCGCGTTGATGAGGGC
Organism: Planctomycetota bacterium; assembly: GCA_039200205.1. Lineage (GTDB taxonomy): Bacteria > Planctomycetota > UBA1135 > UBA1135 > Saltatorellus. The sequence continues at coordinate 4,970 of JBCCSK010000186.1, read as the reverse complement.
GCTGATCGAGAGAGGACGGCCCGCTCGGGTGGCGAGCATCGTCGATGGCTTCCCGTCGATCGAAGCGCGGCTGCGGAACGCGGCAGGGACGCTCGACCACCACTCGTGGATGATCCAGGAGTCCTCGGGCTGGCGCCATCACCCGCCGCGGCCGAACGGGTGACGTCGGGCCGCTACAGGAACACCACCCCGACGGCGTTGGTGAAATTCGACGTCGCCGAGCCGCCGACGGCATCGCGGTGCCAGCTCTGGAAGTACCAGGTCTCGCCTGCGATCGCAGAGACGCTCCCCGTCGGCTGGGCGATGTCGTTCGGGTCGATCGTCCCGGCGTGCTGGCCGCTCGTGCCGCTGGTGTAGAGACCGAAGCGCCCGATCGCCCCTCCGAGGCACAGGACCCCCTCGCTCCCGCCCGGGAGTGCGATGCTGTCCGTCGCCTGCGACGCGAGGAACATCCCAGTCGCGTTCGCAGGCAGGTCCGTAACGACAAGCGCCTTGTCCGCGGTCGTCGTACGGTCGCCGATCGCCCGCAGGAAGCCGCGCTCCCCCGTGCTATTCGGGTTCCCCATGCAGCCGTCGACGTGGAAGCCGCAGAGCCCCAAAGCCGGATCGGATTCCACGAACGCTCCGCGGATGTCGTAGGTCGACCCCGAGAACACCGACCAGACCTGGAGCGCGTCACGCCTCGACGACACGCTGCCACCCGAGAGCGCGGAAGCGCCCGCGAACAGCGTCACGAATTCCGAGCCGTCGGTGAACTCGATCCGCCGCTCCTCGACGCCGATCCGGTCGCCAGCGGGTCGCAGGATCGCGCCGAAGTGCTGAGGAAATCCCGTCGCGGCGTTGGTCTCGACGTAGGCGACCATCCAGCTGTCCGCGAACGTCACCACCCCCGAACCGCGGCGACTTACGGTCGGGTCCGCGTTCTCGAACTCTGCGACCGGGCCCCCGCTGAGGACCTCGCCGCCCGCGCAAAGCGCGACCATCAACCTCTCCGACGGGCTCTGCCCCAGCTGGAACGCGACCACGAAGAGCTGCTCGCCGTTCGAATCGGAGATCTCGCTGCTCACGGTGGAGGGCTCGATCCAGTCGATTCGATCGCCCGGGGGAACGACAGACACGGGGAACGAGGCTGTGGCCGGACCGCCGAAGGTAGACATGGCCTGAGCAACACCACGCTTGAGGCCGCTCGAGGGGATCTCGAGGACCCAGGTCACGATCCAGCGGCCGAGAGCGAGACTGCTCCCCGTCGTCTTGGAGATGCGCGGGCGCGTCTCATCGAAGGCGAAGTCATCCGCAAGGACCTCCTCCGCACCCAGCCAGTTCCCCGCGGAGTCCACGCGGAGGAACGCCACATCACTCTGACCGGGGTAGCGCCGCTCGTAGACGACGGCGTAGGAAGCGAGCCCGCCGAACGCGGTGTTCCCGCCGATGTCGACGCTGTCGCAGAAGTACGAAGGGGTGCCGCCCTTGAGGATGAAGGCGGGCGCGAACGTCCCGTCCCAGGCGTTCCGCGACCGTGCCCCGATGCTCCGCGGGAGCGGTCCCGCTCCGTCGACCAGCGCGACGACCATGAAGGACTGGTCGGCGCGAAGGGACGCGATCGACGGCTCCTTCCAGAGCTCGGTCGACATGTCGACGTAGCCCGGACTGGACACGGCTCCCGTCGCGGCGTCGACGAAGACCGAGTAGACGTCGATGTCCGGCCCCGCGAACTGCTCCTGGTAGACCACGCAATACTGATCACTCACGGCGTCGTAGGCCACGTCGGGGAATCCCAGGTCGAGCGGCCAATCATCGATGACGAACGTCGACAGGATCGGATCGACGACCAGCGCACCGTCAGCGCGCTCGACGAAGTCGGCGGGCACGGTGAGCTCGATCCCCGACTCCCACGCGCGGGCCGGAACGTCGACGCGTTCGCCGTTCGCCAGGATCGCCACGGACGCGCCGTAGTCGACGCCGCCGCGAGCGTTCCCGAGCCGGAAGCCGCCGCCGTGCGGCGCCTGGGCGAGATCGGTCATCACCTCCAGCCGAAGGACGAGGTCACCGCTCCCCGCGGGCAGGGTGACCGCAAAGGACTGTTCGACGTGATCGATCGCGCAGTCGTAGAGGACGTCGATCGGTCCGCGGTCCAGGACGATCCGGTCGCCGTGCCGGGAGACCGAAGCGGACGGGTCCAGGTCCAGCCGACGGCCGCCGAGGGTCGCCTCCGTGACGCGGAACGAAGCCGGCGCCAGATCCGGCGCGTCCGAGCCCAGGAAGGGGATGAACTGGAACCCGTCCGAGGTCGCGGTCGCCTTGTAGTCGCTGCCCCGCACCCAGAGGGCGCCGTGGCGGTCGACGTCCCAGTGCAGCGGGCGTCCGTCGGCGGAGGTCCGCTCCAGGAGCGCCTGGACGTCGGGCTCGCCGACCTGGGCGGCTGCGCTGGCGACGGAGGCGAGAACGGGGAGAAGGGCGGTGTGTGCGCGCATCGAGACGGTCTCCGGGGAATGGGGCGGACCCGACGCCGGACCCGCTGGAGAGGGGACTGCGCGCACCGCGCCGCGGTTAACGCGACCTGCGACGCGAATTCCTGAAGCGCGGAATCTCCGAGATCCTGGCGGGGTGCCGCTGCGCGATGCGAGGGGCTGGCAGCGGCGCGCGTGCGCCCCTTCGCCCGTCTCCCTGACATCAGAGGCACTGATGATCCCGCTCCTGCTCGCCCTCGGCGCCCCCCTCGCGACCCCGAGCCTCGCCTCCCATCACGACACCGTCTTCTACGACGAGATCGGAGGAACGCACTGGGCCCGCGGTCGGACCTACAAGGCCAGCGCCGGCAAGGACGGGTTCACGTACATCCCCTTCCTCGGATCCGACGCTCCGCGGAACCACCCCGTGCACTTCACGCTCGTCGGCGTCGAGCGGGACGGGGTCGAGATCCCGCTCGAGGCCGATGCACGCGTGCGCCGCTCCGACGATCGGATCGTCCTCGATCGAGGCGCGGTCCAGGTCCAGTACGACCTCGCCCTCGAGAGCGTCGAGCAGTCGTTCGCGTTCTCACGCCCGCCCGGGCAAGGGGACGTGACGCTGCGGCTCGCCGTGACCACCGACCTCGGGGCCACCCTCGACGGAAGCGCACTGCAATTCACGAACGAACGCGGCGGGATGCGCTACGGGGAAGCGATCGTCCTCGACGACTCGGGCCGCCGCGCCGCGGTGACGTCGCGCTGGACGGGCAGTGGGATCGAGCTCGTGGTTCCTGCGGACTTCGTCGACACGGCCCAGGGGTCGCTCCTGGTCGATCCGATCCTGAGCACGGTTCTGATCGACGGGTTCGACGCCCAGCTGATCCAACCTGACGTCGCCTACGACGAGGTCGACGACAAGTACCTCGTCGTCTACACCGAGATCTTCTCCGGAACGGACTTCGACATCTTCTCGCAGTTCGTGGACGCGACGTCGCTCGGGCCGGTCTTCAGTCAGTACATCGACCAGACGAGCGAAAACTGGACCAACCCCAGCGTCGCTCAGCTACGGAGTACACGCCGCTTCCTCGTCGCAGCGCAGGCGCCGAGCGTCGCGATCTCGGTGCGCTCGGACATCGCTGGCCGAATCTGCGAAGCCGATGGGACGCTCCAGGCGCCGATCGTCCTCGCGAGCGCGACGGTGAACTACAACTGCTCGACGCCGGACCTCGGTGGCGAACGGGTCAACTTCCCGAACAGCTTCTACTGCCTCGCCTACGCTCGCTTCTACTCCACCGACGCCGACACCGTCGCCGTGATGATCGATCCCGACGGAGTCCCGTCGACCACCACGATGACGCTCGGAGGATTCGTTTCGCGGGACGAGCGTTCCCCCAAGGTCTCGAAGTCCACCAACACCGGCGCCACGCGATTCAACGTGGCGTGGCGAAACGAAGACCTCAGCAACGGAGACTTCTGGGTCTCCGCGGCGCAGATCCGCTTCGACGGCGGCGCGTTCTTCGGTCCGATCGAGGTGTCGCCCCGCGATCCGAACAACAGGCCGATCGACATCGACGTGTCAGGCCTGTCCGAGCGGTTCGACCCGACCACCGGACAGCAGTACTACGCGGTGACCTACAGTCGCCTTGGCCTCCGCAACGCTGACTTCATTGCCCTGTGCTCGGGGCAGACGCTCCACACGACGCAGAGCCTGGGGGTGCTGGAGCACACGCCCGATACGTTCGACTATGAACGGTCGCGCATGGCCGTGGGGACGACGGCGGAGCACTTCATGTTCGTGTACCGCCAGGAGGATGCGTTCGCGATGACGGTCGCTCAGCCCATCGACGGGGAGCTCGCGCTGACGGAGCGTCGCGTCCGGAGCAGCGGCCCCGAGCCCGCCTTCGACGTCACGCCGGCGGTCGCGACGGCCTACCAGGGCGGAGCCGACTCCCAGGGCGGGCTGTCCGCCTGGTCCACGATCGTGGGCAGCGACGATTACGACATCTACGCCTCCGCCCTCCTCGCGGACGACGCCTTCCAGGCCTCGGGCTACCAGTACTGCTTCGGAGTCCCGAACTCGACTGGCGACAACGCGTACATGCTCGCCTTCGGGGATCGCGACCCCGGCCAGCCGCAGACGCTGATCGTGTCCTCGCTCCCGCTGAACTCGACCGGGTTCTTCCTGGCCTCGAGAAGCCCCGGAGACGTCCCCGGTGCGGGAGGCAGCCAGGGCACGCTCTGTGTCGGCGGGTCGATCGGTCGCTTCGGCACCTACAACTCCGGCTCGGGCGGGCGCGCGATCCAGACGCTGGATCCGCAGGCGATCGCGCAGCCGACGGGAGCGGTGTCCGCGCTCTCGGGAGAGACCTGGCGCTTCCAGTCGTGGCACCGCGACTCGGTCGGAGGAACGGCGACCTCGAACTTCAGCAACGCGGTCGCGGTCCCGTTCCTCTGAGGCTGGCGGGAAATGGCCAGGGTCGACGCGCGTCGTGGGCGGGAGGGGCGCGGCGCCCCAGGGCCTTT
>JBCCSK010000185.1:0-11466 GCA_039200205.1 Planctomycetota bacterium | reverse complement strand
TCGGAGATCTCGGGAGCCGGCGAGCTCGACGAACCCGGCGAGCGCTACGCGCTGATCCAGTCGCTCGCGACGCCGTTCTTCCTCGTCTACATCGCCTATCGCCAGTACCTCCAGGGGCGCGGGATCCTGCGTCCTGCCCTCGTCGTCGCCGCGACTGCGAACGTCGTCAACGCCGCGGTGAACTGGCTCTTCATCTTCGAGTTCGGCTGGGGCATCGAGGGAGCCGGCCTCGCGACGGCGCTGACGCGGATCTTCATGTTCGTGTCGCTCCTCTGGCTCGTTCGCCGCCACCGGCTGACGCGCGGGGCCAGCGTCCCCTGGGATCGCGCGTCGTTCTCGATCGACGGGATCCGGCGCGTCTTGCGCTACGGGGTCCCCGTCGCGCTGCACTTCGCGTTCGAGATGGGAGCGTTCGGCATGACGACGCTGATCGCGGGCGTGCTGGGCGTCACGGCGACCGTTGCGCACGGCGTCGCGCTGAACGTCGCGAGCATGACGTTCATGGTCCCGCTCGGAATCGGGCTCGCCGCGACGACGCGCGTCGGCAACCTCGTCGGCGAGCGCCGCTTCGACGAGGCGCAGGAGAGCGCCCACGTCGCGCTCTGGCTCGGCGGGCTTTCGATGGCCGCACTCGGGGTCGTCCTCTACGTCGGACGCGACGTGCTTCCCGGTCTCTACGTCCCGAACGACGTGAGCGCGATCGAGATGGCAGCGCTGATCCTCCCCATTGCCGCGGCGTTCCAGGTCTTCGACGGGATCCAGGTGGTCGGCGCGGGCATCCTGCGCGGGATGGGACGAACGGCGCCGCCGGCCGCGTTCAACTTCGTCGCGTGGTGGCTCATCGCGCTCCCCCTCGCGTGGTGGCTCGTCCTACGTCGAGACGGAACGCTCGAAGACGTGTGGTGGTCGCTCGTGCTCGGTCTTGGGATCGTCGCGGTGCTCGCCGTTGCCTGGATCCGGGCCTTCGGTCCGCGATCGATGGGCGACGCGAAGTGAGGTCGATTCGATCCGAGACGCAGGTCGGATCGACGCTCTCACAGGGGTGGGCAGTGTCGCGGGTTCGGGGGACGATCGGGTCGCCATCCGCGATGCCATGACCACCCCCCATCGTCTCCGAATCCCCCTTCGCGGCGCGATCTTCACGTACGCGGCCGTCGCCGTTTCTCTCTTCGCCATGTCCCGCCTCGCACGGTCGGCCGTCGTCGTGACGTCGAGCGCGAGCGAGTCCGGACTCGAAGGACTCCTGCGGGACGACGCGACCGGCGTTCAGGCGCTCGCAGCGCAGCTGCTCGGCGCCGACCAAGACGCGACGGGCGTCGACGTCGACAGTCTCCTTCCGCTGCTCGGCGGCGGCGAGCTCGAGTCGCTCACGCGGTTCGACGAGTCGAGCGAGGTCCCCGAGCTCGTCCTCGCCGACGACACGCGCCTGATGACCGCGCGGGACCTCTGGACGCGGCGCCCGGCGAACTGGTCGTACCCTCGGTTCGACACGGACGGGCGCCACGGCGCTCCCCTGCGCGCAACGCCTCGAAACGTCACGCTGAGGCTCGTCGACGAGCACGACGAGCCGTTCGTCGCGCGCCGGATCGACATCGTCCAGGGCGGCGATGACGGCACCCATCGCGTCAACGCCTATCGCATGACGAGCGACGCCACGCTCTGGACGATCGGAAGCCCGGCCCTCACGCCCGGCGCACGGGCTTCGTTCGAGCTGCACGCGATCCGCGGCGGCGAGGTGCGGTACGCGCGCGTCGTCGTGGCGAGCGTCCCCGAGGCCGGAGACGTCGACATCGGGCTCGTCCGGGTCAGCGACCCCCTCCGTACCCCAGGTCGTCCAGGTCCCGCGACTGAACGTCGGTCAGCTGGCCCGGGAGAGCGCGCTCTCCCTCGTAGCGCGTCGCATCGAGCAGCTCATTGAGGCGCGCGAGGAGGTCCTCGACGACTGCGGGCTCGGCGCTCGCGAGGTCGTTCGACTCCGCGGCGTCGACGGCGACGTCGTAGAGCTCGACGATTCCGTCCGAGCCTGCGACGAGCTTCCAGTCGCCGTCGAACAGCGCGTAGCGCTGGCGTCGGAAGCGTTCGCCGTAGCGCTCGAGGTCACGGAGGCGGCTGTAGTAGTTCTCCGCGAGGACGGGGTGGTTGCCCGGCACGCGCGGAAACGTGTCGACGAGATCGTCGAATCCAGCCTCTGCGAGGCCGCGCGCCACGAGTCCGGGAACGTCGACGGACGACGCACGCTCGCTCGCGACGACCCCCTCGCTCTGACCGGCTCCCTTGACGATGAACGGGACCTGGACGAGCCCCTCGTACACGTCCTTCGAGTGCTCGACGATCCCGTGGCGGCCGAAGGCCTCGCCGTGGTCGGAGGTGACGACGACGATCGTCCGGTCGAAGTGCCCGCGCTCGCGGAGGCCGTCGAGCAGACGCCCGAGCTCCGCGTCGAGCCGCGTGACCGCGCGCTGGTGGAGCTGGGCGACGCGCGCGCCTCGCTCCCCCGCCTTCTCCCCGCGATCCATGCCGCGCTCGATCAGCGCGTCGAGCTCGGACTCCGCATCGACCTGTGGATCGGCGACCGCGTAGGGGCGATGCGCGTCCATGTAGTTCACGAAGAGGAAGAACGGCCGATCGCCCTTCGCGTTCTCGTCGACCCAGCGGAGCGCGCGGTCGGTGACGCTCGCACCCGGCTCTCGCTTGACGTCCCAGGTCTGAAAGCCCGCCTGCAGTCCGAGCTGCGGCCGGAGGTAGATCGAGTTCGCGACGACGCCGGCCGACCGGTACCCGAGCCGACCGAGTGACTCCGCGAGCGTCTCGAAGCGCGCGTGGAGGCCGAATACGTTGTCGCCCCGATGCCCCTCGCCCGGGAGGAACGAGTGCGCGCCGTGCTCGAACGGGAACAGCCCCGTGAACATCGACGCGTGGGTCGGCATCGTCCATGGCGCCGACGACACGGCCTCGGGATAGCGAGTGGCAGCAGCCGCGAGTCCGTCGATCGTCGGCGTCGCGCCAGCCGGGCCTCCGTAGGACGCGATCTCGTCGGCTCGCACGGTATCGAGCGAGACGATCACGACGTGCGGCGGAACATCGTCGCGCGACGATCCAGGCCCGCAGGCGGCGAGCAGCCCGAGCGCGGCGATGGAGAGGACGCGTTGCGACGAGGTCATCGGAAGGAGTGGGTCATCGGAAGGAGAGGCTACGCAGCGCGCGCCGACTGTTGGAAGCCGCGCGGTGGAATCGCCGCGCTCACTCGCCCCGTAGTGGCCCGTACACTGGCTCTCGCCCATGGGCCTCATCGACCGACGCGCTCTCGTGCCCCTCGTGCTCGCCGCGTTCGCGGGCTGCGGAGACTCGGAGCGAGAGCCGCGACGCGTCCTCCTCGTCGGCTGGGACGGTGCGACGTTCGACGTGCTCGACCCGATGCTCGCGAGCGGAGACCTGCCCCACCTCGCCGCTCTCGTCGCGAGGGGGCGCACCGCGCGTCTCGAATCGACGCGGATCCCGATCAGCAGCGCCGCCTGGCCGACGCTCGTCACCGGACGCGGTCCGGGAGTGCACGGCGTGTACTCGTTCTTCCGACCGAAGCCCGACAGCTACGACGTGCGGCTCATCTCGGCGCGCGACGTCGACGCTTCTCCGCTGTGGCGCATCCTGTCCGGCCGCGGCCACGGCGTGAACGTCTGGGGCGTTCCGGTGACCTACCCGCCCGAGCCCGTGCGCGGCACGCTCGTCGCCGGGATGCTGAGCCCGTTCGACGACGACTACGCCCATCCCCCGGGCTTCGCGGACGAGCTGCGCGCGACGGGCTTCATCCCGGACCTCGGGATCTGGCAGCGCGACGAAATCGCAGATCTCGACGAGGTCGAGCGCCAGCTCGACATCAAGGAGAGCGAGGTCCTGGCTCGCCTCCAGAGACGCGACTGGCTGTTCTCGATGATCGTCTTCAAGTCGCTCGACGTGCTGAGCCACCGCCCGAACCTGCGCCAGGGCGGCCCCGAGATCGCGCGCGTCTTGAGGCGCCTGGACGAGATCCTGGGCTCGATGGTCGCCGCGGTCGGCGACGACACGACCGTCATCCTCCTGTCGGACCACGGCTTCGCCGAGTACCGGCGAACGTTCGACCTGCACCGCTGGCTCATCGAGTCGGGCTGGAGCGTCTCACGCGCGACGGAGGTCCCGGACGGCGCCAGCCCGGGCCCCCTCGCCGAGGCCCGAGCGCGCGCGCGCTCCTTCCGCCTCGGCACTCTCGACATGACGAAGTCGCGTGCGTTCGCCGATGCGGCCGAGGGCAACTACTGCGCTCTTCGACTCAACGTCGAAGGCCGCGAACCGGACGGGATCATCGAGCGCGGCGACATGGACGAGACCCTCCGCGCGCTGACGGCGGATCTCCGCAGGATCGAATTCCCGGCTGGCGTCCCCGTTGTCACGTCGACCTTCCGCGGCCGCGACCTCTACCCCGGGCCGCACTCGGACGCTTATGTGCCTGACCTGATCGTGGAACTCGCGCCAGCGTGGCGAGGGACGACGTCCGCGTTCGGCAGCGCCATCTCGGTCGGCATGCCGCCGTTCCCGGACCACGCCCTCGACGGGATCTTCGTGATCGCCGGCGACGACGTGATCGGCGCGCCGGACCGCGAAGATCTCGGCCTCCTCGACGTCGCGCCGATCGTCCTCCACGCGCTCGACGAGCCGATCCCGGCGAGTCTGACCGGTGACCCGCACCCTGCGTTCTTCGACGGACGGGGTGCGCCGCGGCGGATCGACGATGCATCCGATCCCGGGATGCGCTCGACCGAAGAGGTGTTCCGCGCGCGCGAGTCGAGCGACACCGATCGCTCGGTCACCGATCGAATCCGTTCCATCGGCTACGGCGGGTGAGCATGGAGCGGCTTCCTTCGATCCGGGTCGTCCTGCTGACCCTCGTCGTCGCGGCGGTCGCGTCGGCGGCCGCGCTCGGCCCGCTGGTCGGCGACGCGCTGCTCGGCTTCGACGCGTACCCGCTGATCGCGGCGTCGAGGATCGACGGGCTGGCCGACCTCGCGGGGACGTTCCGCGAGGAGCTGATGGACGGCCGCTATCCCGACGGTCGCTTCTACCGCCCGCTCGTGCACCTGTCGTTCGCCCTCGACTACGAGCTCGGCGGACTCGAGCCCGTCTGGTACGCGGCGACCGACGTCGCGCTCTGCGCACTCGCGGCCTGGCTGATCGGACTCTGCGCGATGCAGTTCGCCGGTCCGGGGGGAGCGCCGCGAGCGGCGGCGGCGGTCGGCGCTGCGCTGCTCTTCATCCTGCACCGGAGCCAGATCGACGTCGTCCCGTACGCGCCGCGGCGCGCCGATGCGCTCGCGATCCTCTTCGTCGCCGCCACGGCGCTCGCAGTCCTTCGGCGCGCCCTCGGTCTCGCGGTCGCCGCGCTCGCGCTCTGCGCGTTCTTCTCCAAGGAGAGCGGCGTCATTGCCCTCCCCGTCGCGTTGGCGGCAGCCTTCGCCCGCGGGGACGAGGGTCCGCGCGGCGCTCTGCGCGCGGCGCTCGCGCCCGCTGCAGCTCTCGCGATCGGGATCGCCGTGCGCACCGCCGTCCTCGGAGGCCTCGGCGGGCACGCCGAGTCGGACGTGGCGTACGTCTCGGGCGTCGATTCCCGCGCCCTCGGCCTTTGGCGCGCGCTCACCAGGGACGTCGTGGGCGGAGCGTGGGTCGTCGTCGGGCTCCTCATCGCGATCGTCTCGGTCGTCGCGGTGGGAACCGGTCGGCGCGTTCTCACGCTCGCTGCGGTCTGGATCCTCAGCGCCCTCGCGATCACGTACGCCGCCGAGCGCTTCCACGATTGGTATGCGCTGCCGCTCGTCCCCGGGATCGCCCTCGTGTCGGGCGTGGCCGTCGGGGGCGCCGTGCGCGGGAACGGCGCGGTCGATCGACTCGGTGGCCTTGCGGCTGCCACTCTCGTCGTGTGCATGGCTGCGGCATCGCTCGGCGCGGACCAGCGCGAGGCCCTGCGCGTCGCACAGCGGATCTCCGCCGATCAGGTCGAACGCTTCACGTCGCTCGTCGCCGGAGAGTCGCCGGGAACCGACGTGACGTTCGAGCCGTGGGTCCTCGCCGTGGCGATGCGCGCCGGCGCTCCCCCTGTCTTCGTGCACGCTCCTTACAGCCTGAGCGCACTCGGAGACCTCACGCTATCGCGCTCTCCCGTCGTCGCGGTCGAAGCCGGTCGCCCGACGCCCTCCGAACCCGACGCCGTCGTCGTTCGACTCGTCCCGGGCCCGCCGCCCGCCGACGTCGTCGAAGCGCCGCGCTGAATCGACTCTCCTCTCCGTCCGTCATGTTCGTCGCCGCCGTCCTCGTCGCCGCCCTCACGCAGGAGGCTCCGCTCCGGAACCTCGAGCCGCTCGATCTCTTCCAGCTGGAAGGCGTGAGCGGGCCGACCGTCTCGCCGGACGGGTCGAAGGTCCTCTACTCGCGCGTCGGGTTCGACGTGATGAAGGACAGCATCAGCTCCGAGCTCTGGATCCACGACGTCGAATCGGGGGACACGCGGCCGCTGCTCCAGGGCGTTGGCGGTGCGCGTTGGTCACCGAGCGGGCAGCACCTCGCGTTCACGAAGGGCGCCGGCGATGACGGGACCGAGATCTTCGTGCGCTGGATGGACGACGGAACGACGCGCCAGGTGACGCGGCTTCCGAAGAGCCCGTCGAACCTGCGGTGGTCCCCCGACGGAAAGCGGCTGGCGTTCACGATGTCGGTCGCGCGCGAGGCGACGTCTCTCGCGACGATGCCCGCGAAGCCGAAGGGCGCGGAGTGGGCGCCGGCCATCAAGGTCATCGAGCAGTTCCAGTATCGCTCCGACGGCGGCGGCTACCTCGAGGACGCCGACCGTCACGTGTTCGTCGTGGACGCGATGGGCGGGACCGCGCGCCAGCTCACCGAGGGTCCGTTCGACCACGGCTCCGGGCTTCGCTGGATCGACGACGAAACGCTGATGTTCAGCGCGAACCTGCGCGAGGACCAGCACGGCCACCCGAACGACAGCGAGCTCTGGACGCTCCGTGTGAGCGACGGCGAGCTGACCCAACGAACGTCGCGCGAAGGTCCCGACCAGGGCGCCGCGTTCGATGCGGAGTCGGGCCGAGTCTGGTGGATCGGCTACGACGACCGTCGGCAGGGTCACCAGCAGTCCGAGATCTCGACGATGACGCTGGGCTCGTCCGACGCTCCGAAGACGCTGACGGAGCCTCTCGATCGCAGCCCCTCCAATCTCCGCGCGGACGGCGAGACGCTGTACTTCACGTTCGGGAACGAGGGCCGAACACAGCTCGCCCGCGTGAACACCTCGGGCGTCATCGAGGAGCTCGGGATCGAGCTCCACAGCCTGGGCCCTGGCCGGCCGTACTCGGGCGGCGAGTACGACGTTCGCGGCGGAACGCTCGCTTGGGTCGGGGGCGACCCGGAGTGGCCGGGCGAACTCTTCGTCGCACGCGCCGGCGGCGAGCCGGTCCAGGTGACCGACGTCAACCGCGACCTGCGGACGACCATCCGCCTCGGCGCGGTCGAGGAGATGTGGACGGAGTCGGGCGACGACGGCCTGCGCGTGGAGTCGTGGATCCTCACGCCTCCGGACTTCGATCCCTCGAAGACCTACCCGATGATCCTCGAGATCCACGGAGGACCGTTCCTCGCCTACGGCCCGCGGTTCACCTTCGAGCTGCAGCTGATGGCCGCCCAGGGCTACGTCGTTCTCTACGGCAACCCGCGCGGCAGCACGACCTACGGCGAGGCGTTCGCGAACCGGATCCACCACGCGTATCCGAGCGCGGACTACGACGACCTGATGAGCATGGTCGACGGTGCGCTCGAGCGCGGATTCGTCGACCCCGAGCGTCTCTACGTCACGGGCGGCAGCGGCGGCGGCGTGCTGACGGCGTGGATCGTGGGCAAGACCGATCGCTTCGCGGCCGCCGTCGTCTGCAAGCCCGTCATCAACTGGCTGTCGTTCGTCCTGACCGCCGACGCGTACGACTTCTTCTGGCAGTACTGGTTCCCCGCGGCGCCGTGGGAGGACCCGATGCACTACTGGGAGCGCTCGCCGCTCTCGCTCGTCGGGAACGTCACGACGCCGACGATGCTGCTCACCGGCGAGCAGGACTGGCGGACGCCGATCTCGGAGTCGGAGCAGTACTACCAGGCGCTGAAGATCCGCGGCATCGAGACCGCGCTCGTGCGTGTTCCCGAAGCGAGCCACGGGATCGCGCGGCGACCCAGCCACCTGATCGGCAAGGTCCTGCACGTGCTCGGCTGGTTCGAGCGCGAGCGCTGAGAGCGTGGGCAAGATTTGCCCACGCGAACAGCGCACCCGCGTTCGCGGGTGCGCCAGCAAGGTCGGCGCACGGCCTGGGCAGCAGAATCGGAGATTGCTGCCCAGGCTGTGATCGTCAGCCCGAGTCGTCGCGGCGACGCGGCGGAATCTTGCGCAGCGACTCGGGCGCGTCGAGCGCGCGGATGCGGTCGTCGATCTCCTCGACGAGCTGCGGAGCGGACTCGGTCGCGCCAGCCTCGACGAGCTTCTCGCGCGCGGCGAGGAACCTCTCGCGCGCGCGATCGTCGCGGCCCTCGGTCGCGTCGATCTCGCCGATCTCCCACAGCGTCCGTCCGAGCCACTCGGCCGTGCGCGGCGTCGGCTTCGCGACGTGCATGCTGTGGGTGACGGAGTTGATGCGGTCGAGCAGTGCGCGCGACTCGTCGAGCCGCCCCATCATCCGCATCCCGTGCGCGTAGGCCCAGTCGGCCTTGACGCGCGTGATCGGGCTCGCGCCCGTCTGCAGCTCGAGCTCGCGCGCCCGCTCGAAGGCCCGGAGGGCATCGGGGTAGCGCCCGCGGTCATCGAGGAGCCAGCCGTGGCTCGCCCAGAGCTGAGCCTCCCACTTCGCCTCGCCGGCGTCCTGCGCGGCCTGGATCGCGCGCAGGCTCCAGTCGAGCTGCTCTTCGCCGAGGCTGACGAGCGCGGCGAGGTTGGCCGCCTGGACGGCGCGCGCCTCGCGATCGTGGAGCTGGCAGTAGTTGTACAGCTCGATGAACGTGCCGCGCGCGCCCGCGGTGTCGCCGCGCTTCCACGAGCGGATCCCGCGCGCGAGGAGGATGCGCGACCACGCGCCCTCTGCGTCGTCGTCGACGTTCTCGGCGCGACTCATCCACTGGTCGCTCTGGTCGAGCTCGCCCTGGAGAGCGTGGATGGTCGCGACCTGCGCGGCGGCTTCGACGGCGACACCCTCGTGAGCGCGCGACTGCGCGGCGAGGTGGATCGCCTGGTAGCGGCTCAGGGCCTCACCGTACGCCCGTCCGTCGAAGGATCGGTCCGCTTCGACGAGCTGGCCGCGCAGCTGGTCCTTCGGGTCCTCTTCGATGAGGACGGGCTCGTCCGAGGTCGAGGTGCACGCGGGCATCGCGAAGGCAAAAAGCGCGATGAGCGCGATGGATCTGGTTCGAGGGCCCATCGCGACCAAGAATACTCAGAGCGCGGATCTGTGGGCGGGAAGCGAAAGATCGTCCCCCGCCTGTCTCGGATTCACGTCGAACGGGTCTCACTCTGCCTCGTCTCCACCCCGCAATCCCGATGGCGCTCGGAGCGCTGCTGATCGCCCTCGGCCTTCGACTCGACGGCGAGGCGGGCGCAGAGGAGCGCGTCGGTGTCGCGCGGCGGGACGCCGCGACGAAGGTCGAACGTTCGAGCGACGCCACGACGGTGGTCGTGCGCCTCGCGCATCGGAGTGACGGAACGCCGGCGGCGGGGGCTCAGGTCGGGCTCTGGCGGCGGGCCTACGGCGAGGGCGTCGCGCGCCGGCGCGCCCGTCGTATCGGCGAGGACGTCGTCGCGGACGAGAATGGCATTGCGCGTTTCTTGGGTCGGGCGAACGAACCGCTCGAAGTCGTCGCGCGTGCCCGGGGACGGGGGCCGGTGCTGCGCGAGCCCCTCGGCCTGCTGCAGCCGGGCGAGCATCGCGAGCTCGACCTCGTCGTCGAGCGACCGCCCGCCCCCCTGAGAATCGTCGTGCGCTCGGCGGCGGGCGAGGTCGTCTCGGGTGCGTCGATCCGGGGCGTCGCCGATCCGAGGCCCGGCGAGGCCGGGGAACCGCTCCGTCGGACGAACGGCCAGGGACGCGCCGACCTCGACGGCACGGTGCGGGCGTACCGCTGGATCGTCGTCGAAGCGGCGGGCCACGGACCGGCGGCGCTGTCCGCCGGTGAGATCGCACGCCGCGCGCGCCCGGTGGGCACCGAGGATCGGATGGAGTGGATCACCGTCTCGCTCGATCCCGAGGCGACGGTCGTCGCACGCCTCGCGCCGGACGGCGGTCAGCCGCCGAGCCGATTCACGCTCGAGGGTCGCTTCACCCTCGACGGTTACTCAGCGGGTGCGGTGGCGCGCTCGACCTACCGGGGCGTCGCCACGCTCTCGGGGCTTCCCGCAAACGCCGTGGTCGAACTGACGGTCGTCGACGACAGGTCGGGCGAGCCGGTCGCGCGGGGGGTCGTCGAGCTGGAGCCGGGAGAGCAACTCGAATGCGTCGCCGACTCCGACGGCTGGCTCAGGTGACGCGCATCCAGAGCTTCTGGCAGAACGTGGCGACGTTCGATTTGTCGCGCGAGAGGAGCCCCTCCGACTCGGACGTCACGTGCGTCTCGGAGGCCGGAATCCCGTCCGGTCCCGTGACGGTCACGACGATCTTCGACGAGCCGCCGAGGAAGCCGTTCGGCTTCACGACCTGCACCGTGCACGCGTCCTCGTTCACGGACTGGACCTCCCAGCCAGGCAGGTCGTCGAGCAGCTCGCGGACCGCACCGAACACGCCTTCCTTCCCTGTTGGCACCGCCACGGGCTGGTGCCACTTCGACTTGGCGCTCGCGTTGGTTTCGAATCGTCCCATCGGATCTCGAGCCGGCCGCCGTCGAATGGCGCGGTGCGTCAGCCCTTGAGCTGAGCGACGTGACGCTGCAGCTGCGCCTTCTTGCGGGCTGCGGCGTTGTCGTGGATGACGTTCTTCTTGGCGGCCTTGTCGACCCGCTTGAACGCTTCCGGAAGGGCCGTTGCAGCAGCCTCGGCCGAGTCCGCCTGGAGGACCTTCTTGACCGCCGTCTTCATCGAGCTGCGGACGGTCTTGTTGCGCATGCGCCGATCGTCGTCGGTCTTCATGCGCTTCTTGGCTTGCTTGGTGTTGGGCATCGTGGGCGGCCGTGCAGCTGTGCAGCTGGGGGACTGGGCGCGTGGATCGCGCCGATTGGTCGTGCGTGCTCGGCGAAGACGCGCGTCGCCCCCAACACGGCGCAGCGCGGTTCAGCGCAGCTGCTCCATCTTGGAGGCGACGTCCCGGAAGCCGACGTCGACCTCGTAGACCCGGGTGTACAGCGACCGGGCCTCGTCGAGATCGCCTGCGGCTTCCGCGAGCGAGGCGAGACTATACAGGATCTCCCGGCGCCGCT
>JBCCSK010000184.1:0-11605 GCA_039200205.1 Planctomycetota bacterium | reverse complement strand
TGGAAATCGCATCGCTCGGGTTCAAGGTGAAGCGCGATCCGCTGATCCGTGCCATTGACCTGCACAGAGACCGCGTCCTCGATATAGCCGTTCTCAAGTGACAGTGCCGGGATCTGAACCGACTCGTTGACGAGAATCAGGCGATCGATCTCATCGCTCGACAGCGTCTGACCCTCGACATCGCGGCTT
This sequence comes from Planctomycetota bacterium, assembly GCA_039200205.1. Lineage (GTDB taxonomy): Bacteria > Planctomycetota > UBA1135 > UBA1135 > Saltatorellus. The sequence goes on along the minus strand of JBCCSK010000184.1, from coordinate 11,416 downwards.
ACGCCTTTTTCGTCGGCCAGCACCAGACGCCCGGTCTGGGGCCCGGTGACAACTGTCACTTGGTCGGCGGGTGTCAGATCGAGCGCATTGCGCAAGGCAAACCCGATCTCGACCTCGTCGATAAAGGGCGCCTCCAGCACTGAACTGGTTTCGGCCACCGCCTGGGCTGTGTCGCCCGACGCAGAGGGCTCGTTCGGCGAGACCCGTGCGCCCAGTGACGGCGAGACCCTCGCTCTCACTTCCGGCTCGATGGTCGGGCCCTATCGACTCGAAAGGCCCCTCGGACAGGGCGGCCAGGGCGTGGTCTGGCTCGCTGACGAGGTGCGACTCGGTCGCCAGGTTGCCCTGAAGCTCCTGCGGCCAGGACACGAGTCGGCTCGCACGCTCGCGCTCTTCGAACGGGAGGCACGGGCGGGCGCGCGTCTCGCCCACCCGGGGATCGTCACGGTCTACGCGAGCGGCGTCGAACGCGGTGTCGCCTGGATCGCTCAAGAGCTCGTTCCGGGCGGACGAACGCTCAGGGATCGGATCGACGAAGTCCGCAACGCACCTGCGGCGCCTCAGGCCTGGTACACGGAAGTCGCCGAGCTCGGGCTGGCGATCGCCGAGGCGCTGGCGGTGGCGCACGATGCCGACGTCATCCACAGGGACGTCAAGCCGCACAACGTTCTGCTGACGCCGGAGGGCAGGACGAAGGTCACGGACTTCGGCCTCGCCCGTCTCGGAGACGCCTCTGCGCTGACGCGGACCGGTGAGATTCAAGGGACCTACCTCTACATGAGCCCCGAGCAGGTGCGGGCTCACCACAGCGCGATCGACGAGCGGACCGACGTGTTCTCGCTCGGAGTCGTGCTCTACGAGCTCCTCACGCTCCAGCGCCCCTTCGACGGCGACACCGCCCATCAGGTCTGCCAGCGGATCGTCGAGTTCGAACCCGTCAGTCCGAATGCCCTGCGCTCGCGGATCCCCCGCGACCTCTCCACGATCTGCCAGAAGGCGATCGAGAAGACGCCCGGGCGCCGCTACCAGTCGATGACCGCGTTCGCGGACGACATCCGCCGGTACCTCAGGGACGAACCGATCGAGGCGTCGCCCCCCTCGGTGAGTCGCCGCGTGGGCCGCTGGATTCGAAAGCACCCGGTGCGCACGACCGCTTCGACGCTGACGCTCCTCGCGCTCGGCGTCGTCTCGACGCTTCTGGTTCAGCTCGATCGCAAGTCGGGGGACCTCCTCGCATCGAACGTCGCGCTCGCGGGAGAGCGCGATCGGCTGCTCGGGTTCCGCGAGTTCCTGAAGGAGATGACTCGCCAGACGCCGGCGAGGATGAACAGCGACTCGCCACTTTCGTTCGTGAGCATGACCGCGGCCTCGGTGAACGAGCTGGAGCAGAACCCCGACCTCGACCCGCAGCTGCAGGGGATGCTCCGCGAGTTCTTCGGAATGACGTACGCGCGGCTCGGGCGTTTCGAGGGGGCGAAGCGGGAGCTCCAGCTCGCGCATCAGCTCCTGCCCGACGATGCGAGCGTCGCACGGAATCTCGTCTTCGCGCTGAAGGAGCTCGGCGATTACGAGGGAGCCGATGCGACGGCCAAGGAGTTCCTGGAGAGGCCCGCCGAAGACAGTCTCGAGCGACGGCACATTGCAATGGATCGAGTCGAGTCCCTCGTCCACCTGGGCCGCCTCGACGAGGCAGAGGAGCAGCTGGAGGAGCATGCGCCTCGGAACGAACCCGCGCTCGAGAGGGCTGCGGCCAACCTCAGCGCAACGATCGCCTACGCCAGAGGTGACCTCGCTCAGCACCTCGAGCACCGCCGGCGAGCGTACGAGCTCGCACTCGTCAACTTCCGCGAGAACGGCAGGACGAAGCAGAACGAGACCGACAACTTCGCGACAGCGCTCATGGAGCTCGCCCAGATCCGGCATCGCGAGGGGAGTCACGATGAGGCTCGCGCGCTCTGGACCGAGGCGGACGATCTGAATCGCCAGGTTCTCGCGGACATGGTCGAGTCGCTCGGAGAGGATCACCTCCATACGAGCTACGCCCAGAACAACCGCGCTGCGCTGCTGCTGGACCTCGAGCGTCCCGACGAAGCCCTCCCTCTCATCGAACGCGTCCTCGAGACGCGGCTCTCGGACCCGACGACGAGTCCGAAGCTCGTCCTGACAGGGTTCTTCAACCTGTGTCGGCACGCGAAGATGACGGGCGACGCCGATCTCGCGGAGGAGCGCCTCGACGAGGGGATCGGCTGGTTCGAGGCGCGTCCGGACGAAGGCGACGTGCAGATGGGCCGGCGGTTCCTCGCCTCGTACTGGGTGGACCTTCTCGTGACGCTCGGGCGATTCGACGATGCCGTCGCGATCGCGGAGGCACTCGGAGCGCTCGAGGCCGAACCCGAGCCGTTCGAGAACGACCCGGCCGCGTTCGGGCTCTTCCTCGACTCGGCGCGCGCCTATCTGGAGACCGGGGATCGCGAGCGGGCACGGGAGATCCTCACGGCGCTTGCGTCTCCACCCGCTGAGTCGGTCGTCGCGGCGCGGTACGCCGAGCTTCTTCAGAGTGTGAGGTAGGGCGCGCGATCGCAGCGGCTCGTCGCGAACCGCTCGACGCGCTTCCGCCCCGGCGCCCCTCCGATCAGACGGGGACGCCGGCAATCAGACGGGGACGCCGGCAATCAGACGGGGACGCCGGCAATCAGACGGGGACGCCGGCGAAACGCGCCCGGTCGAGGATGAAGTCGTGCGCCCGTCGGCCCTCGGCCTCATTCTCCTCGGACGTCAGGGCGATGTTGCACTGGTCGGCGACGAGTGCGAGGTCGGTCGAGCACGCGGTTGGCGGTGCGCCGCCGATCGAGCCGTGGGTCGCGCGGAAGTACCGCGTCATCTGCTGCTCGGAGCACAGGTTCGTCCAGCCGGTGTTGCCCCACGAGTCACGGGACCCGATGTCCGGGGACCGGACGGCATGCGCGTAATAGTCGACGTTGCTCGGGATCTGGCTCGTGTCGCCACCGTTCCACGTCATGTCCACGGCGTCGTAGAGACCGAGGAAGTGAACGCGGTAGGGCGGGTTCGTGCTGTGGCTCCCCGGCGCTCTGAACGCGGGGGTCAGGTCGCCCACGCGCAGCCCCGCCAGCCGACGCGCGATGGCGCAGACGATGTGCCCGCCGCGGCTGTGGCCGACGAGCGAGATGCGAATACGGTCCGAGTCGCCCGAGCTGCGCAGCATGCTGGTCAGCGCTGTCCAGCTGCTCTCCTCGATGTCGTCCACGTCCGTTCCGAGGACTCCACCGATCCCGCCGGGCCCTTCTCCGGGGCCCTCGAAGAAGCGCTTCCGACCGCCAGCGAACCTGTCGTAGAAGCGTCGGACGTAGCTCCGGTTCGTCCCGAAGTTGTAGTCCGTCGCGGAAAGCGTGCCGTCGACGGCGAGGAGGACGTGCATCGTCGGGTGGGGCAGGAGGCACTCGGGAGGGCGGAGGCTCGGGCCCGAGCGTCCCGGTCCCTGACGTGAGGGGAAGCCGTTGGCGGTTGCTCCGCTCGAATCGATCGAAGAGCGAGAACCGCCGCCCTCCAGCGCGGCTTCTCCTACATCACGTCGGGGTCGTACGTTCGAAGGCGCGGGTCTTCCCGCACGCCGACGCTCGCCCTTGCCAGCTCGATCGAGCGGTGGATTCCACGACGATGGACCAGTTGAGCGCCTCTGACGCGACCGTGCCGCTTTTCCCCCAATCCGGGGCGCTGGGTGCACGCATCCCCCCTGGAACGAAGGACGAAGAGGATTGCAGTGAGCGACCGTCACACGACCATCACGACGACCCGAGCCGCCCTGGGCGGCGGATCACGACGCGCGCGGCGCGCGTGGCTCGTCCGCGCCGCTTGCCTCGCAGGTCTCCCCAGCTCGGAGCTCGCGGCACACGCACGGACGACCGGGCTGGCGGGCCTCACTCGCTCCACGAGCTGTCTTCCGGCGAGCGTGCCAGCGGTCGCGCCGACGGGGCTCCCGCTTCAGCGACACTAGTGGTGTGGCATCGAGCGGCGATGGCCGCTCACTTGATCGTCGGCGAGATCGCGGTGCCAGCACTTGAAGTTCCAGTTCTCGCCGGAAGCGACGCCGACGAAACCGTTGGGCTGCGGAGTCGCCGACAGGTCGACCGCGCAGCCGGGGTCGTCACGTCGAGCGACGCGTAAGCGGCGCGAATTGCCCCTGCACGGTTGCGGTAACCGGTGAGGCGTCGGCGAGCGCGACTGCGCAGGTCCCCATGAACCCGGGTCCACGTCGCCGTCCCCTCCCCCGCCATCATGCAGCGTCTCGTCCTCCTCGGCCTCGCCGCGGTCGCAGTCGTCGTCCTCGCACTCGTGCTCTTCGACCCACCGAGCGATGCGCCGCGTGACGGTCGGACGTCACGCGCCGGCGACGTCGTGGTCCCTGGAATGGCGACGGGTGTCCAGGCCAGGTCGCCCGAGCTCGCGTCGGTCGAAGAGAAGTCGGCCGGGGCTCGGTCCGCCTCGGCGGCCAGCCCGAACGTCGGCGACGCGGCCGTGCGGCGCGTCCAAGTCCGGGGTCTGGTCCTGGTCGCCGAGGGCGGAGCCATCGGCGAGCCGGCTTCGGTCGTCGCGCGTTACCGGCCGGCGAACGCGAGGGGATGGACGCGCCGCGCCGAACGGGCGCCAGTCGCCCAAGACGGTTCGTTCTCCCTCGCGCTGCCGGAAGGGGCATCGCGCGTCAAGCTGGACCTCGACGCCGTCACGCTCGGTCTCGACGAGCCCGTCAACCTCTCGATCGACCCGCCGCCGGAATCGGTGACGCTGTCCGCAGTCCGCGGCGGCTGCCTCCGCGTCGTCTTCACCGGCAGCGCGGCGGACGCCGAGGACGCCCTGCCGGGCGACGGGTTCAAGCTGGTCGCGAAGGGGGTTGCGGACGGCATCGGCGTCGATCGGGAGGCCGGGCTGGCGGGCGACGGCACGGTCCGCTTCGGCGGCCTCCCCAGCGACTCCGCCTGGCGCGTGCACCTGACATCGAAGCGCTTCGTCGACCAGATCGTGCCTGCGAAGCTCGTGCTCCCCGGCGAGATCGAAGCGGTCGAGATCCCCCTCGAGCGCGGAGTCACGGTGCGCGGTCGGATCATCGACGTCGAGGGCGCGCCCGTCCCGGACGCGGAGATCACGCTGCGGAGCTGGAAGCACCTCGACAAGGCGACGCTGACGGGCCGGAATGTCACCTCGCGTTCCGGCGCCAATGGACGCTTCGACATCAGCGGGCTGGTTCCCGGTGAGGTCACGCTGCGCGTGTTCGCCGACGGCTTCCGGATGGCGAAGGAGGAGCTCGGCGAGCAGTCGGCGGACGACGTCGTCGACGGCCTCGAGATCCAGCTGGACGCGGGTCGCCGCGTCGACGGACGGGTCGTCTGGCCCGATGGTCGTCCCGCTGCGGACGCCGACGTCCGCGTCGCCACGGCCGGGCGCTCGTGGACGAACGCCGAAGAGACTCGCGCCGACGCGGAGGGGCGATTCGCCGTGACCGGGCTCGGCAGCGGCCCGTGGCGCGTGGGGGCCTGGCTCGACCACAGCGAGACGCGCGAACCGTGGCGGGCAGTCCTGGACCCGGTGACCGGCGGCGGGATCACGCTCACTCTGCGGGAGGGCGCGCGTCTCACGGGGGTCATCGTCGACGACCGCGGGACGCCGATCGAACGGGCGAGCATCACCGCCACCCCGGCTGGCGCGGAGAGCGGCGGTGATCCGATCAAGGAGCGCTCGAGGGACCCCGAGGGGCGTTTCGAACTCGAGGGCCTCGGTGAGGGCACGTGGGACCTGACGGCGTACGCGATCGGACACGGTGAAGGTCGTCCGGTGCGCGTCGAGGTGCCGCTCGACCTCGACGGTGCGCGCCTCGTGCTCCCGCGTCTCGCGCGCCTCGCGGGCTCGGTCGTGGACGCCGCGGGGGCGCCGGTGGCCGAGGTGCGTGTGCGCGCCAGCGGTCGGTCGACGACGACCGACGACCAGGGGCTGTTCACGCTGACGAAGCTCCAGCCGGGCGAGGTCCGCTTCGAGATCTCCAGCCGTGGCGAGCACGGACCACCGCTCGGCCCGGCGCTGCAGCTGGCCCCCGGCGAGGTGCGCGAGGGCGTCGTGGTTGCACTCTCCTCCGGCGCGCGCGTTCTCGGCGAAGTCCACCCGAGCGCGCGGACCGGGACCGAGCTGACCGTCGTGCTGCGGCCGCACGACAGCTACAACGCGACGCGTGCCGTCGTCGATGCAGACGGACGCTTCTCATTCGCCGGCGTCGCTCCCGGCCGATACCGCGTCGCGTTCGAATGGGCGGGCTTCAGCGACTGGATCGAGGGCTTCCGCGCGCGTCGCGCCGTCATGGTCGAGCTGGAGGCGGGCGAGACCGAGCACGTCGTCCTCGGCGACCCGGCGCACCACCCGATCACGGTCTCGGGAGAGGTGCGCGAAGCGGGCGCTCCGCTCGCCGGAATGCTGATGTACGTCTTCAGCGAGGATGAGGCGGACAACCAGCCGCTCATGGTCGCCCGCACCGACGACGAGGGGCGCTACTCGGTCGATCTTCCGTGGCCTGGAGCGATGCTCTTCACGGTCGGACCAGGTCAGCAGCGTCAGGCGCGCTTCCACCGCACGCTCACCGACGAGCCGCGACAGGTTCTCGACTTCGACCTTCCGACCTCCCGGCTGACGGGTCGCCTCCTGCGTGCGGAGGGGGGGCCGGCGAACGCGAGGCTGGTGCTGCTGAGCCATGCGGACGCGCGCGCCGGCACCATTCAGCTCGGCCAGATCCAGCTGACCATGTCGCGCTCCGACGGCACCTTCGAGTTCGAAGGGCTCCATCCGGGCGAGTACCGCCTGCGGTCGGGGAACTACGTCACGGCGCACTCGACCGATGGACTCGTCGTGCAGGAGGGCATCGTGATTCCTGCGGAGGGCGCTGCGCCCGACGTCGAGCTCGTCCTTCCCGAGGGCGCAATGCTCGACGTTCACGCGGTCGACGGCGGCGGCATCCCCCTCTCGCAGCGCCGCATCGAAGTGCTCGACGAAGGCGGCTGGCCCACCGTCATCTACGACCAGCGCCGGACCGACTACGGCGGCATGCTCCGCTTCACCGGCGTCGGCTCGGGGCGCGCGACGGCCGTCGTCCTGGACGACGACGGGAACGAGCTCGGTCGCGCGGCGGTCGACGTCGCGCCCGGCGGCCGCCACGAGGTCACCGTCGTCTGTCGAACCGGGTAAGGGGGGCGCGGGTCAGCGCTCCAGGAGGACGTCGCAGCGCGCGCGCATCGCCTCGAGCACGCGCGCCATGTCCGGATCGATCGCGAGGTTCCAAAGCTCGTCGGGATCGTCCTCCAGGTCGAACAGCTGCTCCGCGACCGGGTCTCGATCGATGTAGCGCGCGTAGACCCAGCGCTCGCCGCGCACGCCCACGCTGCGCGGGATCTCCGGATGCTCGAACAGATGCTCGACCAGGAAGTCCGTCCGCCACTCCGGCGACTCGCCGCGGGCGAGGGGCAGGAGGCTCCTCCCGCCGTAGCCTGCCAGCGGTTCGATTCCCGCGAGATCGAGGAGAGTGGGGGCGATGTCCGCGTTGAGAGCCATCGCGGGCGCAACGGCTCCGCGTCGCTCCGCGGGCGCGCGTGGATCGTGCAGGATGAGCGGAACGCGGATCGACTCCTCGTAGATGAGCCACTTGCCCGCGAGTCCGCGTTCGCCGAGGAAGTACCCGTTGTCGCTCGTGAAGAGGACGACGGTGTTCTCTGCGAGATCGCGTGCCTCGAGCGCGTCCAGGATGCGGCCGAGCGCACGATCGACGCCGCTGATCATCCGCCAGTAGTCCTTCGTGCGGCGGATCTGCTTCTCACGTTCGTCGAAGCGCCAGCCCCAGCGTCGACGACCGAGGGACTCGCGGAGGAAGTCCGGAAGGACGGCGTAGCCCTCTCGCGCGAGGCGAGGCTCCGGAACGTCGACGTCTCGGTAGAGGCCCGCGAGCTCTGGCGATGGGACGTACTGGTCGGGGTTCGAGTCCTCGGCGTGCGGTGCCCAGAACGACACGGAGAGGCAGAACGGCGCGTCCTCCGGCGCCCTCCCGAGGAACTCGATGGCCGCATCGGCGATCCGCTCCGTGAGGTGTGGTCGGCCCTCGACGAGGTACGGCAGAGAGAACGGGCGGTGCACGTCGTACAGGACGTCCGTGAGGCCGGCCTCGAAGCGGACGCCCCACTTCCCAACGAACCCCGTGTGGTATCCGGCGCTCCTCAGCTGCGCGGGATACGTCTCATCGGCGATCGCTTTCCCGAGCGGGGGCGTTCCGAAGGTGTACCCGTGACGTCCTTCGCGGCGCCCGGTCAGGATCGTCGCGCGACTCGCGGCGCAGATCGGCGTCGTGACGAACGCGTTGGTGAAGCGAACGCCCGTCGCCGCGAGCGCGTCCATATGCGGCGTTCGCAGGGCGGGGTGTCCGGCGGCGCCGAGCTGATCGAAGCGCTGGTCGTCCGTGACGACGACGAGCAGATTCGGAGGCGTTGGTTCGGGCGTCCGTCCTTGGAGGGCGAGCGCGAGGGTGGCGGCGAGAAGCGAGTGCATCGGCGGGTGACGGACCCCGAGCATCCTGGCCCGCCGGCGCCATGCTAGCCGGCCGCTGCCGGTGCGCAGGTCGGCCCTGACCGACGCTCTCGGAGGGGCTTGGTACCCTCCAATGGCCTCGCAGCTTCTTCCCCTCCGGGCCATGGCCGTCTCTCGCATCCCCGCTCTTGCCACTTCGCTCGCTCTGATCGGCGTCGCCGGTGCCCAGAATCCCTTCGGCGACATCGCCGGCTCGACGACCGGCGTCCCGTGCGTCGACGCGCTCGTGACGGCGGACTTCGACGGCGATGGCGACCCGGACGTCCTCGTCGGAAGCGTCTCCACGAACCAGTTGCTCTGGTCCGAGAACCTCGGCGGCGGGACGCTGGCGCCCGTGCAGCCGCTCGTCGGTTCCGCCGAAGCCCTGAGCATCGACGCGGCCGACCTCGACGGGGACGGTTTGCCCGACGCCATCGCGGTCGACCGATCCCCCGGCAATCTGGTCTGGTTCCGGAGTCTCGGGGGAGGGGCCTTCTCGCAGGCGCGGATCGTGTCGTCGTCCGTTGCTGGAGCGCGCTGGGTCGAGGCGGCGGACATCGACGGCGACGGGGACCCCGACGTCGTCGCGGCGGCACAGGTCGGGAACGCCGTCCTGTGGGTCGAGAATCTCGGCGGTGGGGCGTTCGGCCCAACGCTCGCGATCGACGCTGCTGCGCCCCAGGCCGTGTCGGTTGCGACGGGAGATCTCGACGGAGACGGCGACATCGACGTCGCCGCAGCGCTCGAGGAGATCGACCAGTTCGTGTGGTACGAGAACCTGGGCGGCGGAGCATTCGGGCCGCAGACGTTCGTCAGCTCGTTCTTCTTGTTCCGCCCGGAGGTCGGCATCGCGGACTACGACGGTGACGGCGCCATGGACGTCATCACGTCCGCGATCGGCTGCGGCGTGTGGGGGAGCGCTGGATCCGGAACGGGTTCGTTCGCCGCGCCGGTTCAGCTCACGCCGTCGTCGTTCTGCAGCGGCGGGACCGCGTTCGAGCTGGAGGACCACGATCTCGATGGAGACGTCGACGTGTTCGCCACGAACTTCGGCACGACCACGTTCTGGACGGAGGGGCTCGGGGGAGGACAGTTCGGGACGACCTTCGACATCGGCTTCTTCGCTTTCCCCTGCGCCGCTCTGGAGCGGCTGCCCCTCGACTCCGCCGACATGGACGGCGACGGCGACCTCGATCTCGTGACGTTCCGGCCGAACGCGCTCGTTTGGTACGAGAACGAGACGATCACACTCGCCGACTGCAACGGCAACGGCGTGCCCGACCTGTCCGAGATCGCGGCCGACCGTGCGCTCGATCTCGACGGGAACAGCGTGCTCGACGACTGCGAAGCGCTTGGAGTGCGCTACTGCTCGCCTGCGATGCGAAACTCGACGGGAGCGGCGGGTGAGCTCCTGGTGCTCGGCGCGGCCGACGTCTCGGCGAACGACGTGATGCTCGCCGCGCGGTCGCTTCCGACGCAGGCGCCGGGCTACTTCTTGACGTCCCTCACCACCGGCTTCAGCTTTCCGGTCAACAACAGTCAGGGCGCGCTCTGCGTCTCGGGCGCGATCGGACGGTTCATCGGTCCCGGCCAGGTCCTGACGACGGACTCGGCGGGGAGCGCGGCGCTCACGATCAACGTCAACGCGCTGCCGACACCGACCGGGCCAGTGTCCGCGACGCCGATGTCGACCTGGCACTTCACCTTCTGGCACCGCGACGCCAACCCGACCAGTACGTCGAACTTCACCGACGCGGTGAGTCTGACGTTCCTCTGATCCGATCTCGTCCACAGACCCCCATGGCTCGCTCACACCTCTTCACGCTCAGCGCGGTGCTCGCACTGACGAGCGCGGCCGGCGCCCAGACTCCCTTCGGCGACGTCGCTGGCTTGACGACCGCACTTCCGTGCATCGACTCGCTCGTCACGGCGGACTTCGACGGCGACGGCGATCAGGACATCCTCGTCGGGAGCGTCATCGGCACCCAGCTGCGCTGGTGCGAGAACCTCGGCAGCGGCGAGCTCGCGAATCCGCAGCTGCTCGCCGGGACGGCTGCGGCCTACAGCATCGATGCGGCGGACCTCGACGGCGACGGTCTGCCGGAAGCGATCGCGGTGGACCGGAACTCGGGCAGTCTGCTCTGGTTCCGCAACCTCGGCGGAGGAGCCTTCGCACAGTTCCAGTTCGCGTCCACCTCCGTTCCCGGCGCGCGCTGGGTCGAGGCGGCCGACATCGACGGTGACGGAGACATGGACCTCGTCGCGGCGGCGGAGTTCGGGAACTCAGTGGTTTGGGTCGAGAACCTCGGGGGTGGGGCCTTTGGCCTCACGCGAGAGGTCGACAACAGCGCGTCCCGGCCCTTGTCGCTCGGGACCGGCGACTTCGACGGAGACGGCGACCTCGACGTGGCGGCGTTGCTGGCCGGCACGGATGTGGTCGTCTGGTACGAGAATCGGGGCGGCGGGTCCTTCGGACCCCAGAACCTCATCGCTCCCTTCCCGATGGTTCGGGCAGAGATGGAGGTCGCCGACTACGACGGTGACGGCGCGCTCGACGTCCTCTTCACTGCGGACGACTGCTTCGTTCGGGGGTGCGCCGGGTCCGGTCTTGGCTCGTTCGCTGCGCCCGTAGCGCTGACGACGACGAACCTGTGCGCCGGTCCGACTGATCTGGACCTGGGCGATCACGACCTCGACGGCGACGCCGATCTGCTCACGACGAACTTCGGCGTGACCGTCTCTTGGACGGAGCAGCTCAGCCCCGGTCAGTTCGCTCCGACGGCCGGCGTGCAGTTCGGTTTCTTCCAGTGTG
>JBCCSK010000183.1:0-11644 GCA_039200205.1 Planctomycetota bacterium | reverse complement strand
GGTCTTCCGACGCAGGACCTTCCGACCCGGCTCCGGAGTCCGCGCCTTCGGCAGCAGAACCCGAAGCGGCACCCGAGCCGACGCCGCAGCCAGCGTCCCTCGTCGTCACAGCGGAGCTCGCGAAGCTCTGCGCTCCCTTCGTCGATCCCGACAAGGGCGTGCACACCGACACCGAAGCGCTCGCCGGCGCGGTCCGGATCCTCTCCGATCGTCTCGGCCGGAACGCACGCCTCCGCAGCGCGGTGCGGAAGACGATGCGGAAGAAGGGCGTGCTCCGCGCGCGACCGCTCGTCGACGAGAAGAAGGCGGGCCGTCACAAGGCGCTCCTGAAGCTCAACACGCCGCTACGTCAGCTGCAGGGGCACCGCTTGACCGCGATCCGTCAGGCCCAGGCCGAGCGCGTGATCACGACCGCCGTGGAGCTCGACCCGAAGGAGGTCACCGGACGGGTCCGGACCGCCCTCGGCAAGCACACGCGCCCGGAGCTGGAGCCGCTGCTCGACGACGTTGCGCGCAAGGCCCTCGAACAGCGCATCCTCCCCGTCGTCGAAGAGGACGTGCGCCTCGAGCTGAAGGAGCGCAGCGACGCCGAGGCTCTCCGCTTCCTCGGCTCGCACCTGCGCCAGATCCTCCTGACGCCGTTCTTCGGCCGCGTTCCCGTGTGCGGCGTCGACGTCAGCGCGAAGGGGGACCTCGCACTCGCCTTCCTCGACATGCACGGCAACGTGCTCGGGGAGACGCGCATCGAGGTGGGGGACAAGGAGCCCGCGGCGCTCGGCGCCGAGCTCGTCGCCGCCGCCGAGCCCCACTCGCCGGAGGCGTTCGCGGTCGGCTGCGGGAAGTCCGCGCGCGCCGCGGGTCAGAAGGTCCGCGAGGCGCTACGCGCCGCGTCGTCCGAGCTCCCCGTGATGGTGGTCAACGACGCCGGCGCGTCGAGCTACGCGAACGGCGCCCGCGCGCGCACCGAGCTCGCGGACGCTTCCGTGCCCACGAGGCTCGCAGTGACGATCGGGCGGCGCCTCCAGGATCCGATGGCCGAGCTCCTCAAGGTCGATCCGAAGCAGCTCGGACTCGGGCCCGAGCAGCGGCTCGTCAGCAAGGCCAACCTGCGCCGCGTCCTCCAGGAGGCGATCGAATCAGCCGTCGCGTTCGTCGGCTGCGACTTCGATACGGTGCCGCGCTCGGTGATCGAGCACCTGCCCGGGCTCGACGAGGAGTCGGCAAAGCGCCTCGCCGACCGGCGCGACGCGGGGGACATCGAGTCCCGCGAAGCGATCCGCGCGGAGGGCATCCTCGACGAAGCCCAGTGGGCGAGCGTCGCAGCCTTCCTGCGCATGCGCCGGTCACCGGAGCCGCTCGATCGCACGTCGCTCCACCCCGAGCAGTACCAGCTCGCGCGCCAGCTGCTGGAGAGCGCGGGCGGCGGCGTCGCGGAGACGCTCGGTCGACCCGGCGCGACCAAGGGACTCCGGCGTCAGTCGTTCGAGGTCGACGAGTACACCTGGCGCGACCTCATGCGAGAGCTGAGCTTCCCTGGGCGTGACCCGCGCGGGCGCAACCGCGTCCCGGAGTACGTCTCCGAGAACACGGACCCGATCCGGCTGCAGCCCGGTCGCGTGGTCGAGGGCGTCGTCACGAACGTCGCCAGCTTCGGCGCATTCGTCGACGTCGGACGCAAGCAGGACGCGATGGTGCACATCTCCCAGCTCGCGTCACGCTACGTGCGGGACGCACGCGAGCTCCTGTCGATCGGCGCGTCCGTGCGCGCGAAGATCGTCGACGGAAACTCGTCCCGGCTCTCGCTGTCGCTCAAGGACGTGACGCGCGAGGAGCGCGCGGAGGGAGCGCGCAGGTCGTCGACGCGTCGCCGCCGAGGCGGTCGCGGCGGCCGCGGCGCCCCGAAGGAGCCCACCGGGCCCGCCGGCCGGATCTGGCGACGCGACGGGGCCGCGGGAGCGGCGACGTCGTCTCGCCGCGGGACGCGCCGGGGTGGGCCGCGGCGCGGTGGTCGCGGCGACTTCAGCGATCGCGGCGAACGCGTCGACCTCAAGAAGCTCAACCGCGAGTCGACGCCGGCGAACAACCCGTTCGCGAAGTTCTTCGGCAAGGACGACGAGCCGCAGCCGCAGCAGCAGGCGCAGCCGGAGCCCCAGCAGAAGATCCAGCCCGAACCCGCGCCTGCCGCACCGACGCCGCCCACGCCTGAGGCGGGAGCGAGCGTCGAGCAGACGACCGAGGATCAGTAGGGCGAGTTGCCGTCGAGGTCCGGGAAGAGGGGCGGCGCCTGATCGCCGTCCCGCGCCCGATCGACCTCCATGTCGTCGAGGAGGTCGAGGCCTTCACTGGCCGTCGGGATCGGCGGCGGCGGAGACGGGAACTCGAACTCGTCGGGCTCGTCGCTGTCGCTCGCGGTCGGCGCGTCCGCGGCGGCAGTCTTCTCCTGACTCGCAGACTCGCCGACCGAGAGCGGCGCGCGGGGCTCCGTGAGCTCGCGCGGCAGCGCGGACGAAGGCTGGGCCTGCGGGATTGGCCGCGCGGCCGGCGCCGCTGCGGCCTGGCTCTTCGCACTCGCGACGGCGGCCTTGGTCTCCGTGACGTCCTCGGTGACGCGCGCGATCTCCGCGTGGAGGTCGACCATGTCCATGCGCAGTCCCTCGAACTCCGTGCGCTGCTCGCGCGCGGCCTCCGTCTGCTCCTTGGTCACGTCGGAGATGGTCTTGCTCATCGTCTCGACGGCGTCGATCAGCTCGCTCCGCGTGGCCTCGATGCGCTTGTCGACGCGTGCGCCGAGCTGGTCGAGGCTCGCCGCGAGGCGGAAGATCGGGTCGTTTGCGGTCTCGCCGCCGGACCCGGTCGTCGGAGTCTTCGCCATCTCGATCTCGACGCGCACCTCGCTCAGCTCGTGGCGGAGGGCGCCGAGCTCGCCCTGGAGGGCGCCGAGGATCGCGCTCATTCCCTCCAGCTCGCCGGCGTTCTGCTCGGCGAAGCTGGCGGCGCGGGCCGCGGTCTTGGAGCCGCCCTGGACGGACGCGATCCGGTTCAGCGCGAGGCCGACCCCGATCATGATCGCGCCGAAGAACGCGAGCGGGCCCTTGTCGAGGCCCAGGCGATCGATGCCCTCGAGGACCGGCCGCATCTGCTCGGGCGCGACGGGCATGACCGCCGTCGCGACCGCGAGAGCTGCCACGGTGAAGCCCACGAGGACGAGTCCCATCGCGGCGAGGCGGGAGATCGGTCCTCCCCCGCCGCCCTGCTTGCCGTAGGCCTTGGCCTGGGTGGCTCGAGCGGTTCCGTACTTCGACATCGTTCCGTGGTCCTGATCCTTCGAATCTCGTGGGCGGCCCTCGTACGCACGGGCTGGCCCCGGCGTCGCTCGGGTGGGGTCGGAAGCCGGGCGTCCCGATCTTGATCCGTTTCGCGGTCTCGGCTCGAAAGCGACCGAGTCCGAACCCACTCCGGGGTCGAGGTCGATGTCGCTCTCCGACCGATACACTGGGGATCACCGCTGGACCCCGCCGCACATGGCTCTCATTCAAGGACTGCCCGTCGCCCCCGGACTCGGCCTCGGCCCCGTTCACGTCGTCCGCGCTCGCCTCGACGCGGCGCCGATCTGGACGCTGCGTACGGACGAAGTCGACGCCGAGGTCGAGCGCCTCGACGCCGCGATCGAACGCGTGACCGAGGTCCTCGCGATCCGCCAGGCGGACGTCACCAAGGCGGTCGGCGAGCGCGACGCCGGGATCCTCGGCGTCCACCAGATGATCCTCCAGGACCCCGGTGCACGCGAGCAGGTCGAGCGCGTGATCCGGGACGAGCGGATCAACGCCGAGGCGGCCGTCGATCGGCTCATCGAGAGCCTCAAGGAGACGATGGGGCGCCTCGACGGCGACTCGGTGCGCCGCTACGGAGCCGACCTGAGCGAGCCGTGGCACGCCGTCGTCGACTCGCTGATGCGAACGGACCAGGAGACGATCGCGCAGGCCAAGGACCGCGTCGTCATTGCGGCCGCGGAGCTGACCCCCGAGGCGGTCACCTTCCTGCCGCGCGAGCGGATCCTCGCGGTCGTGACCGAGGCGGGCGGTCGGTTCTCGCACGGCGCCGTGCTCGCCCGTTCGTTCGGCATCCCCTGCGTCGTCGGCGTCCCCAACCTGCTCGCGAGGCTGGAGCAGAACATGCCCGTCCTCGTCGACGGGGACACCGGGACCGTCGTGCTGGAGCCCGACGACGCCGCGGTCGAGGAGTTCGGTCGGGACGTCGCTCTGCGCTCGGCCCGCACATCCGCGCTCGCCCTGCACGCCAACGAGCCCGCCGTCACGCCCGACGGGACGCGGATCGACGTGCTCGTGAACCTGGAGAGCGTCCGGGACCTCGACACGTTCGACCTCGCGACCTGCGACGGCGCCGGGCTCCTGCGCACCGAGTTCCTCTACATGGAGCGGTCGGTCTTCCCGTCCGAGGAGGAGCAGTTCCGCCTGTACCGCCGACTCGTCGATGCGATGCCGGGCCGTCCGGTCACGATTCGCACGCTCGACATCGGTGGCGACAAGCAGCTCCCGTACTTCAAGACGCCGACCGAGACCAACCCGGCGCTCGGATGGCGGGGGACGCGCATCACGCTCGAGTGGCAGGACCTCCTGCGCGTTCAGCTCCGGGCTGCGATGCGGGCGAGCCTCTACGGCGAGGTGCGGCTCCTCCTGCCGATGATCACCGCGCTCGACGAGGTGCTCTCGGTGCGCGCGATCCTCGACGAGACGCGGGAGCAGCTCGCCGCCCAGGGGTACGACGTGGGAGATCGCATTCCTCTGGGGGTGATGATCGAGGTCCCGTCCACGATCTGGATCCTCGACCAGCTGCTCGACGTGGTCGACTTCGTGAGCGTCGGGACGAACGACCTCGTGCAGTACATGCTCGCGGTCGACCGCGACAACGTGTTCGTCGCGGACCTCTACGAGCCGACCCACCCGGCCGTCGTCCGCGCCCTCGCGTCGGTCGCCGAGGCGGCGCAGGCGGCGGGGAAGAGCGCCAGCGTCTGCGGGGAGATCGCCGCTGACCCGGCTGTGGCCGTGCTGCTCGCCGGCATGGGATATGACGCGCTGAGCGTCGCACCCAACTTCCTCTCTCTCTTGAAGTTCGCTTTGCGAGAGACGTCGATCGCAGAGGGCCGAGAGCTCGTCACCGCCGCCCTCGCCGCGCGATCGGCGACGGAGATCCGCGCACTCCTCGATGCGACCAAGGAGACGCTCCACGACAAGATCGTCGGAACGAGCCGATCCCGGGACGGTTCCGACGACGGCGGGCGACTGCCGGTCGAAGACGGGTCTCCCCCTGATACACTCCGGCCACGAGCGAGGCCCGCTGACCGCACGTGACCGGAGACCACGAAGAACTCGAATCCGACGCGCCGCGGAGGGGGCGCTGGTCGGAAGCGGAGATCGCGCATCTCCGGCGCTGGTATGGCCAAAAGGATGACGCGTTCATCGCGCGTGATCTGAAGCGGTCGACGGACGCCGTTCATCGGATGGCGCGCGAGGTCTTCGACGAGCCCCGGCACGATGGACCCTGGACGGACGCGGACGTCGCTCGACTGAAGCAGTACCTGGGTGCCGTCGACCTGGAGATGCTCGGACGCATGATCGGCCGCTCGCGCGAGTCCATCGACGCGATCCTCGTCGACCTCACCGCACGTCTCGACGACACGCCGATCGAGGGCGACGAGCTCGTCCGCTTCAAGCGCATCTACGGCACGCGCACCGACGAGGACCTCGCGCTCGTCTTCGGTCGGCGCCTCGAGGTCGTGCGCGATCTCGCAGCGACGCTCTGCCTCTCGAAGGACAAGGCGTTCCTGCGCCGCGCGAGCGGCGGCACGGTCAAGACGCGCATGCCCCGCTGGTCTGCGGACGAGCTGGAGACGCTGCGCGAGCTCTACCCCGCCCACAGCAACCTGGACATCGCGCAGCAGCTCGGTCGCTCCGTGAAGAGCGTCGTCTCCAAGGCCCACAACATGGGCCTCAAGAAGGACAAGGCGCGCCTCCAGCAGATGGGACGCCAGAACGTACGCCGCCGCTACGACCGCGGCGAGCGCTCGTAGCGGCGGCTTCTGGATCCGGAATCAGCGCTCGCGCGGAGTCTTGATCGGATCCGCGGGGCGCTCCGGCAGCGTCATCGGCGACGCCTCCATCGCGCGCAGCACCTCGGCGACACCGCGCTCCAGCTGGGGGTCGCGGCCCGCGATCACCGACGCCGGGTCGTTCGCGACCTCGATGTCGGGCGGAACGCCGATGCCCTCGATGATGTAGGCGCCGTCTCGATCGTTGGTCGCCGAGCGCGGGACGAAGACCGCGCCGCCGTCGATGAGTCCGATGTTGCCGCCGCCGACGACGCCGCCCCAGGTGCGCTTGCCGATGAGCGGGCCGAGGCCCGCCTCACGGAAGTAGTGGGGGAAGATGTCGCCGTCCGAGGCCGAGGTCTCCGAGATCAGGCACGCCATGTGGCCGTGGAATGCCGTGCCCGGATACGTCGACGGCAGCTCGGAGACGCGCCCGAAGCGCGTGCCCATCACGTCGCGGCTCAGCCGCTCGATGATCATCGCGGAGACGTTTCCGCCGCCGTTGCTGCGGACGTCGACGATGAGTCCCTCCTTGCGGATCTGCGGGTAGAACCACTTGATGAACTCGGCAATCCCGTCCGCCCCCATGTTGGGGATGTGCAGGTAGCCGACGCGGCCGTCCGTCATCTCGGACACGCGCTCGATGTTCCCGAGCACCCAGTCGAGGTAGACGAGCGAGGCCTCGGAGGAGACGGGCTCGTAGCGCACTTTGCGGGCTCCCTCGAACGACGGCGTCCCGTTGACGGTCAGCGTCACGGCGCGCTCGAGGTGCTGGAGGAGACGGTAGGGGTTGTCGTCGCCCTGGAGCTCGGACCCGTCGATCGCCAGGACGTAGTCGCCGACGGATACGTCGACGCCGACCTCGGTCAGCGGCGAGCGGTACTTCGGCTCCTCGTTGTGCCCCGGGAAGATCGACGCGACCCGATAGCGGCCCGCGGCGGGATCCAGCTCGAAGCGCGCGCCGGGGAGCGCGACCGTCGGCCGATCGGGGATCTCGTAGTCGCCGCCCGACACGTACGTGTGGCCGGCGTTGAGCTCCCCGATCATCTCGGAGATCACGTAGTTGAGGTCGGAGCGGTGGGCGACGTCCGAGAGCAGCGCGCCGTATCGCTCATGCAGCGCCGCCCAGTCGTAGCCGTGCATGGTCTCGACGTAGAAGTAGTCGCGGAAGAGGCGCCACGTCTCGTCGAACACCTCGCGCCACTCGGCGTCCGGGTCGAGGCTCATCTGGAGCCCGCTGGTCTTGACCGCCTTGCCCTTCGCGCCCTTGGAGACGTCGAAGATCTCGAAGGACCCGCCGCTGCGAACGAGCAGCTTTTTACCGTCCGCGGACAGCGCGTATCCGCCGATGCCGCTCGCCATGCTGGAGGCCTCGCGGTCCTTCAGCGAGAAGAGGTGCAGGTCGGCGCCCGAGTCGAAGCTCGCGCCGTAGTAGAAGGGTGACGACGTCGCGTAGATCAGGTGTCCGTCGACGGCCATCAGTCCGGCGTAGTTGTCCGGCGTGACCGGCACGCGCATCACGCGCTCCGCGAGTCCGTCGAAGTCGATCTCGATCGGATCGTCGCCGTCCTCTTCGCCCTCGGCCGACTCTTCGTCGTCCCCGCCCTTCTCCTCGTCGTCGTCAGCGTCATCCGCGACGGCGACGGCGTCGTCCTGCGGCGGGAAGAGCGGCTCGACGTCCTTTCGCAGCGCGAGCGCGTACGGACGGGCGCGCCGGTTGCCGGCGTAGTTCCACTCGAGGTCCGAGATCTGCGGGGCGTAGGAACGATCGGAGAGGTAGAAGAGGTAGTCGCCGTCCGGACCCCACGACGGCGACCAGGCCGCGAAGAGGTCCGAGGTCACCTGCCGGAGCTCGCCCGACGCGGCGCTCCAGACGTGGATCCGCTGGAGCTGGGCCTCGTTCCGCAGGCTGAACGCGAGGTGTCCGCCGTTCGGCGACCACGCGGCGTCGCCGATGCCGTACCAGGGATCGTCCGCGACGAGCGTCTCTGCGCCGCTCTCGACGTCGACGATCGAGAGACGTCCGAGGTAGTCGGTGAACGCGATCGTCTCGCTGCTGGGCGACCACACGAGGCCCTGGAGCCGACCGGTGTGTCCCTTCGTCAGCTGCCGGGCGGGTTCGCCCCCGTCCTGCTGGACGAGCCAGATCTCGTCCTCGCCCGAGGCGTCGGAGATGTAGGCGATGTGCGCGCCGTCCGGTGACCAGGCAGCGGACCGGTCGTGCGCGCCCGACGACTGGGTCAGGTTGCGCGCGCGGCCCTTCTCGATCGGCGCCGAGAAGACGTCGCCGCGCGCGACGAACAGAGCGCGCTCGCCCGCCGGGGACAGATCGAAGCCGCTGACGCTGTTCCCCGCATCGATGCGCCTCGGGCGCTTCCACAGGCCGTCGTCGGGCACGTTGATCGAGATCGCCGTGTCCGTCGCCGCCCCGATGTCGTACACCCGAAGCTCGCCGTTCAGCTCGTAGACGATGCGCGACGAGTGGTCGGTCGACGGCCAGCGGACGTCCCACGGATCGTGGTCGGTGAGCTGCTCGACCGTGCCCGTCGCGACGTCGGCTCGGTACAGCGCCAGCCGATCCCCGCGATCCGAGACGAAGTAGACCGCGTCCCCGACCCACATCGGATCGCGCTCGGTGCGCGCGGTGGGGGCGAGGGGCGCGACGGCCGCGCTCTCGAGGTCGTAGACGTACAGGCTCTGGGCCCAGCCGCCCTCGTAGCGCTTCCAGTGGCGGAAGTCGCGGAAGAGCGGCGAGTACACCATGCGCCTCCCGTCGGGCGAGAAGTCGCCCGCGCCCGACGTCGGCATCGGCAGAGCCGTCGGAAGGCCGCCGTCGACGGGGACCGTGAACAGCCGTCCCTCCGAGCCGCCACCGGCGTCGCGCAGCGAGCGGAACAGGACGCCGCTGCCGTCGGGCGTCCAGCCGTAGACCTGGTGGTCGTAGCCCCAGCGCGGCGGGAGCGGACCCCGCGCGGGGTACCACGTGAGCCGCTTCGGCTCGCCGCCCGTCGCGGGCATCACGTAGACCTGCTCGTCGCCGTCGTACTGGCCGGTGAACGCGATCCAGCTGCCGTCGGGCGAGAAGCGGGGGAACACCTCCTGTCCCGGGTGCGCGGTGAGGCGCGTGGCCGTTCCGCCGGACGCGGGCGCCGTCCACAGGTCGCCGCCGTAGCAGAAGGCGACGGTGTCGCCGTGGATGTCGGGGAAGCGCAGGAGGCGCGTCGCGTCGTCCTGGCCGAGTGCGGCCGTGGACGAGGCGAGGAAGAGCGAGACCGCGAGTGATACGAGACGCAAGGCGGGGGACCTCTTGGAGAGAAGCGGGGTCGAAGCGGATCCGAGGCGCGTGCCTCGAATCCGCGATTCTATCCCGCGTCCACCGCGAAGCTCTCCCTCCAGCGCGTCAGCTCGCGGTAACGCTCTCGTCGTACGCGGGGTAGTCGGTGTAGCCGGTCGGGCCGTCACCACCCGCGTACCAGGTCGACGCGTCCGACTCGGCGAGGGGCCAGTCGTTTCGGTAGCGTTCGACGAGGTCGGGGTTCGCGATGAACGGTCGGCCAATCGCGACGAGGTCCGCACCGCCGCGCTGGATCGCCTCCTCCGCGGAGTCGCGGTCGTAGCCGCAGTTCGCGATGATCGGCCCGGTGAACACGGCGCGGAAGTCCTCGAGCGTCATCGGCTCGCCCTTCTCGTGGAAGCCGAACGCGAGGCCGTCCATGACGTGCAGGTACGCGAGCCCGTAGGCGTCGAGCTCCTTCGCGGCGAACGTGAACGTCTCGCGGAAGTCGTCCGAGCCCATGTCGTTGAAGACGCCGTTCGGCGCCAGGCGGACGCCGATCCGGTCCGCGGGGAAGATCTCGCGGACGGCCTCGACCACCTCGCGAAGCAGGCGGAAGCGGTTCTCGACGCTGCCGCCGTACGCGTCGGTGCGGTGGTTCGTGCGGGACTGCAGGAACTGGTCGAGCAGGTAGCCGTTCGCGGAGTGGATCTCGACGCCGTCGAAGCCGGCTTCCTTCGCGCGGCGGGCCGCCTCCCTGTAGTCGGCGACGATGCCGGGGATCTCGTTGGTCTCGAGCGCGCGCGGCGTCTCGTGCGGCTTCTTCCCGCCGCCGGGCACGTGCACTCCGTCGCCTTCGAGCTTCACCGCCGACGGCGCCACCGGCAGCTCGCCGCCGTGGAAGTCGGAGTGCGAAGCGCGCCCGCAGTGCCAGAGCTGCAGGAAGATCGGCGAGCCGGCTGCGTGCATCGCATCGGTGACCTTGCGCCAGCCCGCCGTCATCTCGTCGGTGTAGATCCCGGGAGACTCGACCCAGCCGTTGCCCTGGGCGGAGACGGTCGTCGCCTCGGTGATGACGAGCCCCGCGCCGGCGCGCTGGGCGTAGTACTCGGCCATCAGGTCGTTCGCGATCCTCTCCTCGCCCGCGCGGGCGCGGGTCATGGGCGCGAGGACGATGCGGTTCCGGAGGTCGAGGTCCCGGAGGCGGAAGGGGGTGAAGAGAGCGAGATCGGAGGCGGTCATCGTGCGGGTCGGTGAGGCGGCCAGGGGCTTCGGCGCGCTCGATGCGAGCGGCGCGGCGACAAATTGAACCGATCGGTCAATAAGTCAACCCCGCCGCCCTCAAATCTCACTTGCCCGCGCGAAGCGTCGGCACGACCGTCCGGACGCGTCCGGCGTACTCGGCGTAGGTGGCGCCCAGGCGGCGGCGCAGGTCGCGCTCCTCGATCGTGACGCCAAGGACGATGTAGGACGTGAAGCCGAGGCAGAGCACGAGGCGGTCGAGCGTCATCGTCGGCGCGCTCCAGAGGCCGAGCAGGACGCCCGTCATGATCGGGTGGCGGTCGAAGCGGTACATGAAGCGCTCCTTGAAGCCCGGGGCGGGCGTCGCCTTCCCCGTGAGGTTGCGCCAGACCTGCTTCACGCCGAAGAGCTCGAAGTGGTCGATCGCGAACGTCGCGGCGAGGAGGTAGACCCAGCCGAAGGCGCACAGGCCGAGGAGTCCGGCGCGGACGGTCTCGTTCTGGACCGCCCAGAGAACCTCGGGCAGCGGCCGCGAGAGCCACACGATCAGCAGCATCAGCACCCCGGCGATCCCCGTGAACGTGGCGCGTTCGACGGCCGGGCTGATGACCGTCGTCCACTTCTTCTTGAAGCCCTCACGGGCCATGATCGCGTGCTGGATCCCGAAGACTGCGATCAGGCCGAGGTTGAAGGCGATCTTCGCTCCGGTGCCCTCGATCTGGATCGGACCGCCCGTGAAGGGAACGATGTAGAGGGTCAGGAGGATGAGCGCGACGAGGCCGGAGACGCCGACGAAGTAGGCGGTCATGCCGTACCCGAACGCGCCTACGCGGGCGGGGGAGATCGCGGCTGCGGCGGTCGAGCGGGCGCTAAGGGCGGTCGATTCGGACATCGGTGACTCCTGGTCAATGTCGGGTTCAAGAGCCCTTGCGCAGACCGTCCGCGGACCCTGCCAGGATTTCGTGGAACGCGGCCCTGGCGAGTGAGGCGAGCGACCCAAACCCGGTTTGGCGCGTCCGCCT
>JBCCSK010000182.1:0-11740 GCA_039200205.1 Planctomycetota bacterium | reverse complement strand
GCCAGCAGGCCTCCGATCATCACCAGGTGGGCCCCGGCGGCGATCGCCTTGGTCATGTCGCCGGAGTAGCGGATGCCGCCGTCGGCGATCACCGGCACCCCGGTCCCGCGCAGCTCGTTCGCGACCGACTGGACGGCCGTGAACTGCGGCACGCCGATGCCGGCGACGACGCGAGTGGTGCAGATCGAGCCCGGCCCGAGGCCGACCTTGACGCCGTCGGCGCCGGCGTCGACCAGCGCGCGGCCCGCCGCGGCCGTGGCGACGTTCCCGGCCACGACGTCCACGGCGAACTTGCGCTTCAGCTCGGTGACGGTCTCCATCACGTTCGACGTGTGGCCGTGGGCGGTGTCGACCACGACTACGTCGACGTCCACGTCGACGAGGGCCTCGGCGCGCTCGTAGTCGTGCACGCCGAGGGCGGCGCCGACGCGCAGCCGGCCGCGCTCGTCGGAGGCGGAGTGCGGGTAGGCCGCGGGCATGTCGAGGTCCTTGCGCGTGATGAGACCGGCGAGGTTGCCGCTCCCGTCGACGATGATCAGCTTCTCGACCTTGTGCAGGTGCAGGCGCTCGCGCGCCTCGTCGAGCGAGGTCCCCGGCGGCGCGGTGACGAGCCCCTTCGAGGTCATGACCTCCTTGACCGGCGTCCCGTCGTTCTCGTGGAAGCTCGTGTCGCGCCGCGTGAGGATCCCGACGACCTTCTGCGTGCCCTCCTCCAGGATCGGGAGGCCGCTGATGTTCTGGCTGCGCATGATCCCGCGCGCCTCTCCGACGGTCGCGCTCGGGGGCAGCGTCACGGGGTCGTCGATGACGCCGTTGGCCGAGCGCTTGACCTTCTCGACCTCTTCGCGCTGGCGCTCGATCGTCAGGTTCCGGTGGATGACGCCGATGCCGCCCTCGCGGGCGAGCGCGACGGCGAGGCGCCACTCGGTGACGGTGTCCATCGCCGACGAGCTGATCGGCACGTTGAGGTGGACGTTCGCCGAGAAGCGGGACGCGAGCTTGACGTCCCCCGGCATGACGTCGGAGTGGTTCGGGACGAGCAGGACGTCGTCGAACGTCAGCCCTTCGATGAGGTCGGCCATGGGATGGGGCGGGCGAGGTGCGCGGCGGCGCGCGCCCGGGCGGCCCACAGGAGCGCGAGCGGCGCCGGTGACGCGTGCCGGGATCGACGCCCCGAGGGGGACCCGGGACGGTCTCCCCGAGCGGCCCGCAGGATCGGGCGAGCGTCGGAGCCCTCGCTCTCCGGACGGCCGCGGTGGCGCGCAGGGGGAGCGGATTGGCGAAAGAGGTTAACCGCGCGCGTGGCGCCGTTCCACACGCGATCGCGGCGTTCCGGCGCGCGCGGCACGCCCGCACGAAAAAGGGGCCCGGCCATCGGCAGCGCCGACGGGACGAGCCCCAAGAGGAGGAGTGTCTGGGGCTTCGGCAACCGGTGGTCCCGCGGTGAAGCTCGAGCGGCCAAAAGCCCCCTGAAATTCCGGCGAAGTCGGCTCCGACGGCTCCGAACGCGCGCCCGAGTTGTCGATACTCCCGCCATGGGATCGACCTCCTCGCCCCCGAGGCGGGCCGACGCGGGGGCCGAGGCCCCGGCGGACGCCCCCCCGGCCCCTCCCCTGCAGAGCGCCCGAAGATCGCGCGGCCGTCCGGCCGTACGAAGGTCGCCGTCGTCGGCGCCGGGTACATCGCAGACTTCCACCTGGAGATCCTCTCGGCGCTCCCGGACGTCGACCTCGTCGCCGTGTGCGACGTGAACGAGGGCCGCGCCCGCTCGGCCGCCGAGGCCTGGGGCGCGCCGCACGCCGTCACGGAGATCGACGACCTCGCCGGCCTCGGCGTCGACGTCGCCCACCTCGCGGTCCCGCCCGACCTGCACGTCGCGCTGACGCGTCGCCTGCTGGAGTCCGGCGTCGGCGTCTTCGCCGAGAAGCCGATCGCGCTGTCGACGGACGACGCGCGCGCGCTCGCCGAGCTCGCCGACGAGCGCGGCCTCGCCCTCGCCGTCAACCACAACAACGTCTACCACCCGGCCTTCGCCCGCCTCGTCGAGAGCGTGCAGCGCGGCGACATCGGCCGCGTCGAGCACGTCCAGGTGACGCTGTCCGTGCCGCTGCGCCAGCTCGACGCCGGCGACTACTCGCACTGGATGTTCCGCGCTCCGCGCAACATCGTGTTCGAGCAGGCCGTCCACCCGCTGAGCCAGGTCGAGCACCTCCTCGGCGGCGTGCGGTCGAGCGTCGTGAATCGCCTGAAGACGACCGAGCTGCTGCCCGGTCAGACCTTCTACCAGCGCTGGTCGGCGTCCTTCACCGCCGAGCGCGGCACCGCCGAGCTCTACATGGCCTTCGGCGAGCCGTTCACGCGCTCGACGCTCCAGGTCCTCGGTTCGGACGGCTCGCTGGAGGCCGACCTGTTCCACGACCAGCTCGCGTCCGAGCAGAAGACCGAGTGGCTCGACTTCTGGAACAGCTACCTCGCCGGAGCGCGCCGCGGCCGCGAGCTGAAGCGCGACGCGCGTCGCGGCGTCCGACATTGGTCGCTGCACACGCTCGGCCTCGGCCGCCGCAAGGACGCGTTCTTCGTCGGGATGCGCGACTCGATGGCCGCGTTCCACCGCGCCCTGCGCGCCGGTGACCCGCTGCCGAACGACGCCTGGACCGCGCTGCGCGTGACCGAGTGGGCCGACGCCCTCGCGGGCGACGCGTCGGCGGAGGCGCCCCCCGTCCCCGACTTCCCCGATCCGGGCGAGGCCCGCGAGAACGAGGTCGTCGTGCTCGGCGGCAACGGGTTCATCGGGCGCCGCGTCGTCGACCGGCTCCTGGAGCGCGGCGAGAACGTCACCTGCGTCGTGCGGCGCGTGCACAGCCTGCCGCCGAAGATCGTCGCGGCCGGCCTCGACGGGCAGCTGCGCATCGTGCGCGCCTCGCTCGGCGACGAGGAGGGCATGGCGAAGGCCCTCGCCGGGGCGAAGCGCTGCATCCACCTCGCGACGGGCGGCGGCGACACCTGGGAGGACGTCCAGCGCGTCATGGTCGACGGCTCCGTGCGCGTCGCCGAGCAGTGCGTCGAAGCGGGCGTCGAGCGGCTCGTCTACGTCTCGTCGATCGCGGCGCTCTACACCGGCACCGACGGCGGCGTCGACGCGATCGCCGACTCGTGGGACACCGACCCGCAGCCGGACGCGCGCCCGATCTACTCGCGCGGCAAGGCCGCGGCCGAGAAGGCGCTGCGCGAGGTCGCCGAGCGCACCGGGCTCGGTCTCGTCGTCGCGCGGCCCGGCGTCGTGCTCGGCGAGGGCACGCCGATGCAGCACTCCGGCCTCGGTCTGTGGGTCCGAGACAACCACTGCGTCGGCTGGGGCCGCGGCGACACCCCGCTGCCGCTCGTGCTGGCCGACGACGTCGCGGACGGCCTCGTCGCCGCCTGCCTCGCCGAGGGGAAGGGCGTCGACGGCAAGGCGATCAACCTCTCCGCCAACCCGGGCATCAGCGGCCGCGACGCGGTCGAGGAGCTCGCGAAGGCCACCGGTCGCAAGATCGCGTTCCACTCGCGCAGCTTCACGACGAGCCAGGCCGCCGAGATCGGCAAGTGGCTCGTGAAGCGCGCGGGCCGCAGGAAGGCGCCGTTCCCGTCGTACCGCGACCTCAAGTCGCGCGCCCTCGCGACGCCGATCTCCAGCGACGTCGCGCGGGACGTGCTCGGCTGGAAGCCGGTCGAGGACCGAGAGGAGTTCCTCGACCGCGCGATCCGCATCTACGGTCGGCGGCCCGAGGACGACGGCGAGGAGA
The DNA here is from genome assembly GCA_039200205.1 of Planctomycetota bacterium. Taxonomy (GTDB): domain Bacteria; phylum Planctomycetota; class UBA1135; order UBA1135; genus Saltatorellus. The sequence goes on along the minus strand of JBCCSK010000182.1, from coordinate 7,955 downwards.
GCTGACGCACGCCCCGTGGCGGAACCTCTCCACGCCCTCCACGTCTTCTCGACCTTCCTCCCCGCCGGGCCGCAGGTCCGGGCGTGCCTCCTGATGGACGCGCTCGGCGACGCGTACCGGCACACGGTCGTCGCGACGGACAACCGCACCGAGGCGGCGTCGCTGCTGCGACGCGCCGAGGCGCGAATCGTCGACTGGGCTCCGGGCAGCGGCCCGATGTCGGGGGCGAGGTTCACGCGCGAGCTCCTGCGGGACGAGCGCCCCGACCTTCTCCTCACCTACAACTGGGGCGCGATGGACGCGGTGATCGCGGCCCGCGCTGCGCGCTTCGACCAGCACGTCCACCACGAGGACGGCTTCAACGCGGACGAGAAGGACGGCCTGAAGGCGCGCCGCAACTGGGCCCGCCGCGTGTCGCTCCGCTCGACCGACGTCGTCGTCCCGAGCGAGAACCTGGCCCGGATCGCGCGTCGGACCTGGCGGCTTCCGCGCGTGCACCTCGTGCCGAACGGGATCGACGCCGATCGCTTCGCGCGCGACGAGGCCGCGGGGCGCGCGTTCCGCGCCGAGCACGGCATCGAAGAGAGCACGCTCGTGATCGGCGCCGTCGGCCACCTGCGCCCGATCAAGAACCTCGTCCGCCTGGTGCGCGCCGCGGCTGCGGCGCCCTTCGAGGCGCCAAAGGACATCGCGCTCGTGATCTGCGGCGAGGGCCCCGAGCGCCCCGCCATCGAGGACGCGGCCGACGAAGCGAAGGGCCGCCTGCGCGTGGTCCTCCCCGGCCACCTCGCCGACCTGGTCCCCGCGTACTCGGCGTTCGACGTCCTCGCGATCTCCAGCGACTCGGAGCAGCAGCCCGTGTCGCTGCTGGAGGCGATGGCCGCCGGCGTCCCGGTCGCAGCGACGGGCGTGGGCGACGTGGCGGTCACCCTGCCGGCCGAGGCGCGCGCGCACGTCGTGCCGCTCGGAGAGCACGTCGAGCGCGACCTCGGGCTCGCCCTCGCTCGCCTCGCGGCCGATTCGGAGCTCCGGACGCACCTCGCCGAGCTCGGCCGGGCGCGCGTGCGGGAGAGCTACTCGCTCGAGGCGATGGTCGCAGCGTACGGCGAGCTGTACGCGCGGGCTGCGGCGCGCTGAAGGGCACGCGGGCCCGCGCACGGTTGAACCGCGGCCGCGCCTCGCCCACAGCCAACCGGCGTCCCTACAATCCTGGGCTCCAGTGCCCCCCGGCGCACGCCTCGACCGCCCTCCTCGACCTCTCTCGATGATCACCCAAGCGACCCCCACCGCGGCCACCTCCTCGGTCCAGGAGCGGATCACCTACCGCGCCTTCGTCCAGGCGATGGCGATGATCCACGTCGCCAACAACCGGAAGGAGAAGGAGCCGGGCGATCCCAAGGTCGGCGGGCACCCCGCGTCCTGCGCGAGCTCGATGCACGTGCTGTCGGCGCTGCACCTCGACGTGCGCAAGCCCCAGGACTTCGTGTGCTGCAAGCCGCACGCGTCGCCGGTCGACCACGCGCTCCATCACCAGCTCGGGCTGTTCCGCCACAACCCGCACGTCGACTGGTTCGAGAAGGACCCGAACGCCAAGGACGGCGAGTGGTTCACCGAGGACGAGGCGAAGGAGGCGATGTGGGGCCTGCGGAAGTTCCCCACCGACGCGTCGCCGCACGTCTTCCAGAGCTACCACGCGCGCACGGACCCCGATCACTTCCACTTCCTTCCCTCGGGAACCGTCGGCATCCCGCCGGTGGTCTCGGGCTACCTCGCGCTCGCCTATCGCTACGCACGCGACCACGGCTGGGAGGTCCCGAAGGACGCGCACTTCTGGTCGCTGATCGGCGACTCGGAGTTCCGCGAGGGTTCGCTGCTCGAAGCGATGCCGGACCTCGCCGAGCGTCAGCTCGGGAACGTCACGTGGATCATCGACTACAACCGCCAGAACCTCGACGGGACGCGGATCCCGAACGAGCGCGGACTGGAGGCGACCGACGCCGACCGGATCGAGAAGACCGCGCTCGCGAACGGCTGGAAGGTGATCCAGGTCCGCCACGGCAAGCTGCGCGAGGAGATCTTCGCGGGCTCCGGCGGCGACGCGATCCGCGCCGTCCTGGAGACCGGGCTGACGGACTACGAGTTCCAGATGCTCGCGCTGAAGCGCGACGCCCAGGCGACGCGCGATCTGATCACCGAGAAGGACCCGCGCGCGAAGTCCGCGCTCGCGTCGCTCGACGACGAGACCGTGCTGCGCATGCTGCTCGACCTCGGCGGGCACTGCTACGAGACGATCAAGGGCGCGCTCCAGGACTCCCGCGCGGAGTCGGACGAGCCGTACATGGTCATCGCCCACACGTTCAAGGGCTGGGGCCTGGAGTGTCTCGCCGACCCCGCGAATCACTCGACGCTGCCGAAGGGCAAGGAGGTCGAGGAGCTGCTCGCGGGCGAGGGTCTGAGCCTCGACGATCCGTTCCAGCTGTTCGACGGCGGCTCCGAGGAGGCGAAGTTCATCGCCGCGCGTCGCGACGAGTTCGTGCGCTCGATGGACGAGCACGAGGCGCTGCGCGAGCGCAACAAGTCCCGCGTGACCGAGGCGATCGACGCGGCCGGAGGCCTCCCGGACTCGCTCGACATCGACCTGTCGCTGTTCCCGCTCGCCCACACCCAGTGGATGTGGGGCCAGCTCGCGGCCAAGCTCGTCCGGATCGGAACCTCGACGACGGACGCGCGCCAGGGCCGCCGCAAGAGCGACGTCCAGAACGCCCAGGACCTGACCGAGCACGAGCGCCGCTGGGCGCCCGCGGCCGAGTTCGTCATGACGATGTCCCCGGACGTCGGGACGTCGACGAACATCTCGTCCGTCCTCAACGAGCGGATCTACGGTCCGGACCGCGAGGACGCCGAGTTCGGCAAGAAGCTCGACGTCCAGTACAAGCACCCCGAGCTGGTCGCGACCCAGGACGCCTGGACGCGACACATCCGGTTCGAGATCGCCGAGGCGAACGCGATGACCGCGGTCGGCTCGTTCGGGAAGATGGCCCACTACGTCGGGCTGCCGTTCTTCCCGATCATGACGGTCTACGACTTCTTCATCAAACGGGCGCTCGACCAGCTGTACTACGACCTCTACTGGGGCGCCGAGTTCGTGATCATGGGCACGCCGTCCGGCGTGACGCTGTCGCCCGAGGGCGCGCAGCACTCGTGGAAGAGCGACATCCAGATCCCGAACCTCATCACGTGGGAGCCGCTCTACGCGGTCGAGGTCGACTGGATCCTCTCCGACGCGATCGTGCGCCACATGGTCGACGACAACGAGGGCCGTCGGGGCGTGCTCATCCGCGCCGTGACGCGCGGCGTCGAGCAGAAGTCGATGCTGCAGCACCTCAAGACGCAGGCGCGCTACAAGGGCCACGACGCCGGCCCCCTCGCGCCGAAGGGCGCGACCTGGGACGGCGCGACGGACGAGTCGACGGTCGCGACGGTGCCGGACGACGAGATCCTCCGCCAGGTGCGGGAGGACGTCCTCGCCGGCGGCTACTACCTCGTCGACTACCGCGGCTACGCCGGGTACGAGCCGGGCGACAACGTCGTCCACGTGTTCACGATGGGCTCGCTCACCGATGGCGCCGTCGAGGCGTCGAAGAAGCTCCTGGAGCGCGGGATCTACGCGAACGTCATCCACGTGAGCTCGCCCGAGCTGCTGTTCGGGATCCTCGGTCACGAGAACGACTACGCGCACCTGAAGGAAGGTCTCGGCGTCGACGGCGACCTGCACCTCGTGCCGCAGGGCGAGGCCGATGCCGCGGGCATCGCGGGTCTCGCCGGACGCCGCGTCCCGATCGTCGCGGTATGCGACGGCGAGGCCGGCCTGCTCGACAACATCGGCTCGATCGTCGGCGTGCGTCAGGAGACGCTCGCCGTGCGCAAGTTCAGCAAGTGCGGCCGGCCGAGCGAGGTCTTCGCCTACCAGCACATCGACGCCGACTCGATCGTCGAGGCCTGCGGCAAGGCGCTGTCCGAGACCGCGCTGGAGGACCTGCGCGTGTCCGCGTCGACGCTCCAGCGACTCGCGGGTCAGCGCACCGGCGCAGGCATCGGCGACTGGCGGGCGCTGTGGCCGGACGCCCCGAGCGCATGACGACGGACGGGGTCCCCGACGACCCCGTCCCCTTCCCCCCCTTCGAGGTCGCGTCGAGCGAGCGGATCTACGACTCCCCGTGGGTCGGCCTGCGCCGCGACATGCTCCGCCTCGACGACGGCGCGCTGCAGGAGCACCACGTCGTCGAGATCGGGGACGCGGTGTGCGTCCTGCCGATCCGCACCGACGGCCGCATCGTGATGGTCGGTCAGTTCCGCCACCCGCACGGACGGACGCACTGGGAGGTTCCGGCGGGGCGCTTGAACCCGGACGAGGCCCCGGAAGCCGGAGCCGCCCGCGAGCTACGAGAGGAGACCGGCTACCGCGCGGGCCGCTGGGTGAAGATGCCCGGCTTCTACCCGACGAACGGCATCAGCGCGCACTGGAGCCACCTGTACGCGGCGCTCGACTGCGAGCTCGCCCACGAGCAGGACCTCGACCCGGCCGAGCGAATGACGGTCACGACGTTCAGCTGGGACGAGGCGGAGGCCCTGCTCCGCGCGGGACGCATCGCCGACGGCTTCAGCGCGTTGGCGCTGATGTACGGTCGGCTGCTGCACCCCGCGTGAGGACGAACGGGACGCGCGCGCGCCCCGACGTCCGCGATCAGAGGAACTGGAGCGAGACGGCTTCGGTCCAGCGACTCGTCGCTCCGCCGCCCGAAGCGTCTCGATACCACGTCTGGAAGTACCAGGTCTGCCCCACCGACGGACTCGCGCCCGCCGCTCCACCGAACTGGCTCAGCCAGGCGCGCGTCGTTCCCAGCGCAGAGGAACGCAGGGGACCGGACCGCAGCAGCGTCCCGCCCAGGCACAGATCTCCGACCGATCCCGCCGGATCCGAGACGCTCGCCCGCGACGTCGAGGCCAGGCTCAGCGCGAACGAGTCGGCGGGCAGCCTTTGCGTGAGCACTTCGAAGTCCGTTCCGTCGGCCAGCCAAGGAGAGCCGTGGACGGTCACGATCGGCTCTTGGCCAAGACTGTTCGGCCCGTTGGTGCAGACCACGTCGGACTGATCCAGCGGAAAGACGACGCCGATCCTCACGATGCCGTTCGGGGAGACGTAGCCGGTCCCGACCCCGACGTACACCCCGTCCTCGTCGCTGGCGCAAATCCCGATCTGGCCGGAGGCAGGGAATCCGTCGATGACGGTCTGCTGGGTGATCAGGAAAGGCCGCCGATCCACGAAGTACCCGATCGTGACAGGCGCGCTGACCTGGTCCATGCGGGCACGCCAAAGCACTCGGTTCCGAGACGAGATCGCGATCACCTCCATCCCAGCGACGTCGAAGTTGGCCGTCCCCAGCTCGGGTGGCAACTCGTCCTCGTGGATGAGCGGCTGGCCGTTCTTCACGATGACCTTCTTGCCATCGTCCAGCTGTCCGAAGACTGCCCATCCGCCGTGTCGGTTCACCATCCCACCGAACACCGAGCCCCAGGTCCTCCCCGGGTATGGGCTAGGATCGCCCGCTCGGATCGTCTAGGTGCCATTGAGTACCGCGACCGTCCCTCCGCCGTCGACGACGATGAGGCACGACGCTCCGCTCTCGTGGAGCGATCCGCCGATCACCCGGTTCAGTCCGCCCGAGAGGCCCGGGAGCACCATACCGGGCATCGCGACGACTCTCTCCGAGACGATGGCGCCGGTGTCGTCCGTGGTGATCTCGAGGAGAACCTCGGTCGGTCCGACCTGGTCCAGTCCAACGACGACGTAGCAAACACGGTCGAACGCCCCCGCGATCGTGGCGATCCCGGTGTATCGGCTCCCCTGGGGGACGCCCGGCGCAGTGCAGATCTGACCCGGGATCACGACCAGTCGGCCGCCGCGATTGAGTCCGCGCGCGCCACTGGGAAGCAGGGGGTCGGTGTACCCGACGATCGACCAGAGTGCACCGCCAGGCGTTGCACACATGACCGACGGCGGAGTGAAGACCTCGCGCGCCTGTCCCGGTACGGGGTCACCCTCGATGAGGAAAGGCCGCTGGCCCTCGGCGGTGAAGAAACGCCCCGAGTTGATGTCGGACGCAGTCTGATACACGACCCCCGCTCGGTTCGGAGCGGGCACGCGCGGGGTCGAGATCGGCCCGCCCAGGGCGCCGATGTCACCGGTCTGAAGCCGGTACGTGAACGTCGGTAGCTCCTGGGCCAAGCCGGATGCGCAGAGGCAGCCGCCCAGGAGGGTCAGTAGGACTCTCGAGTTCATCACTGATCGATTGGGAAGAACGGGTCGACCATCATTGTCGCGTCCGGGGGGACTTCATCGATTCCGAGGGGTCGGCAACCGCGATCCGTTGCGCTGGGACGCCCCACTATTCGAACGTCACGCCGACGGCGTCCGAGAGATTCGTCGTCGCCGTCCCGGCAGCCGAGTCTCGGTACCACGTCGTGAAGTTCCACGTCTCCCCCGGTTGCGCGGCGGCGAAACCGACCGCTTCGGGGATGCGAGTCAGGTCGATGGTGAGTGAGACCGAGCCGTCCGGACCCGCGGTCTGCACCTCGCCGGGACCGACGTAGCGGCCGATCGAACCTGACAGACAGAGCGTGCCCTGGCTCGAGGGCGGTGTCGACGATCCTCGCATTCGGCTCACGAGGAACACCGCGAAGGACGATGCGGGCAGGTCGGCGCACGCAAGCGTGACGTCGTTGTCGGACGCGACGAGGCTCCCGCTCGCGCTGATCGACGCGGGAGCGCCCGTCGAGTTCACCGTGGCGGGATCGCAGTAGCGGTCGCCGATCGTCCCATCGAGACCAGCGACCCAGCAGAGTTCCGTCCCGCTGACGTCGACGCACTCGCCTGCGAGCCACTGGCCGCTCGGCGAGATCGAGGTGACCGACGTCAGCTCGAGCGAACCCGGCACCGAGACGCCGCGCGTCGCGAGCCAGTCGCTGGCGAGCACGAGCCCGTCCAGCTGACTCCAGATCAGGGCGACCTCCGAGTACGTCCCTCCCCCGATCAGCTCGCCGTTGCCGCTCGTCGTCACCGCGAAGCCCTGCGTCTCTCCGGCGGGGAGCGGGAGTTCGACGGCACCGGCCGCGGTCCAGCGATACGCGAGCCTGGAGACAGCGTCGAGACCGACGACGGTCGCACCGTCGTCGCTCACCGCTCGTGCCCAGCCCCCGTCCCACGTTCCGAGGGGGCTCTCGAGTCCTCCGCTCATGGTCCAGCGACAGGGCTGCCCGGCCGTGTCTTCGCCGACGAGGACGGAACCGTCGACGTTGCAGCCGAAGGCGGCGAGGACACCCGGGATCGCGGAGGGCCCCGCCACGTTCGTCCAGCGGAACGCGCCCGAAGGGCTGATCCCGACGATGACCTGACCGTCGTAGGACACGTCCGCCGCATTGCCGGGACCGAGCGTCTCGGAGCCAGTCGCCGCGGCCCAGCGGAACGCTCTCTGCCCGCTGGAGCCGTTCGTCCAACCGACGACCGTGGAACCATCGCCGCTGATCGCAGAGGCGCCGCCTTCCAAGCCGAGGTCCGCGGGCGCCCCTGCGGCCGCCCAGACGACGGCCGTGCGCACCCCGAACTGCGGCCTCGACCAGCCGACCGCCGTCCCGTCGTCGGCGACGTCCGAAGCGAAGCAGCTCTCGAAGCCGGGGAGCGGCTGGAGAAGGCGGAACTGCGCCTGCCCGGCAGCAGCCGAACACAGGACGAGCGTGAGGAGCGAGCGAACGATCATGTCGGTGGCGTGGGAAGGCGAGCGGAACCTCGCGAGCCGGGGGTTCCGGGGCGACGGGATAGTCCGCATCGGAGTGACCGTAACCGACCCGCCGGATTCCAGTGTTCGGTGGATCGCTCTGGCACGAGAGGACCAGCGACG
>JBCCSK010000181.1:0-11777 GCA_039200205.1 Planctomycetota bacterium | reverse complement strand
TTCGATTCGAGAGCAGTTGGCCGGCGATCAGCAGCTCGTCCGCACAGCGATTTTCGGACTGGGTCGGCGCCTGGATCTCCACCTGGTCGATGCCGTCGGTGCCGAGCGCGAGGCGGCAGACCTGCACCACGTCGAGAACGCGATCGGAGAGTCGTCGTCCCGGAGGTTCCTGGAAGACCAGCTCGGCCTCGCCGCCCTGGGCGGTGGCCGCGTCGACCGAAGGTCGCTCGGCGGGTCCGACCGCGCGGACACGGGCCGACCAGGGCCCGCTGCGCCACGCGGGGCGGGCGAAGAGGCCCCACAGCCGCACGCCGTCGTGGCTCCGAATGCGGAATTCCATGACGTCCTGGCCCTGTCCCGAGAGGTCGGGGCGAGGCGTCCAGACCACGCCCGGCCGGCCGTGATCGAGCTCTCGCATCCGGCCCCGCCAATAGGTGGGCTCCAGGAGAAGGGGGTGAACAGCCTTCCGCGCGCGCATGAGTCAGGGGCGGAGCGGCCCCTGTGCGCCGATGCGAACGCCGATTCCGGCGATTTTGATGCGTCCAGGTGACGCGTCGGCCGACGCGCCTACGCGCGCGGGGACGCGGGAGACTCGAACCGAGACGATTCGTCAACCGCTCGTGAGCCCGTAAGTCTTAGCAGCGCCTCGACTAAGCGCCTCCGACGTTCCTGGCTCGCGCTTCGATCTCTGCCTAGGATCGTGATCACGCTTCCATGGGATCGTCGCCGGAGGTCCACCGCAGCCGGCGCCCGAGCCCCCTGGCACCGCGACTGCATGCCGAAAGCCGCTTTTGGCTCAGCCCCCCTCCGCAAGTCCTCGAACATGCGAACTCCTTCTTCGCGTCCTGCATCGCCAATGGATCCCGGCCCCGTGATCCAGCGACGACCGGCGCGCGCTCTGACGGTGACGCTGGCCCTGATGGCCGGCGCGGCTCTCCTCGCTCCTCTCGGCCTCTCCGCCTCGTCCGGATTGGACGATCACGTCGACGACGAGCAAGCGAGCGACCTCGTTCTCAGCGCGCGGCGCGTCATCGTTCGGCCGGGTGAGGTTCTCGAGGATGCGAAGGTCCTCGTTCGCGACGGTCGCATCGTTCAGGTCGGCGCCGACGTGAAGGTGCCCGAGGGTGCCGAGGTCCTCGAAGGCGAGGTCGTCTGCGCCGGCTTCATCGACGCGTGGTCCGTCGCAGGGATCGAGCCCGGCTCGGTCCGCGCCGACGAGGCCAATAGCGCGACGCTCGCGTCCGACGCCCTCGACGCGTTCGACCAGCGACCGATCCTCGACGAGCTCGTCGAGGCCGGCGTCCTGCTCGCCCGGACCCAGGTCGGAGTCAACGCGCCGCTCGGCGGCTTCGGTCCGCTGATCCGAACCCACGCCGTCGAGCCGCTCCTCGCCGACGCGGCGATGAGCGCGCGCGTCGGCATCGCGCGCGGCGGCTCCGGCTTCATCCAGCAGGTGGGCCCCGACGGCAGCATCCGGTTCATTCAGGCCCCGCCGACCGTCGACCCGATCGATCGCGTCGGTCAGGTCGACAAGCTCGTCGGTGAGCTCGAGGACGCTGAGAAGTACCTCTTGGACCGGGCCGAGTACGAGGCCGAGCTCGCGACCTGGGCCGCGGAGATCGCCGAGAAGGAGAAGGAGCTCGAGGACGACTTCAAGAAGGCGAAGAAGGCCCGCGACAAGAAGGTCAAGGAGGCCGAGGAGGACGGCGAGGAGCTCAAGGAGAAGCGCTACCGCGAGGACAAGCGCCCCAAGGAGCCACGCTTCGACGCCGAGAAGGCTGCGCTCGCGCGCGTCGTCGACGGCGAAGTGCCGCTCGTCATCCACGCCGAGCGTGCGCTCGAGATCCGCGACCTCCTGCGCCTGACCGAGAAGTTCGGTCGACTGCGCATGATCATCGCCGGCGGGACCGCCGCGCTGGCGTGCGCGGACGATCTCGCCGCCCGCGACGTCCCCGTGATCGTCACGCCGAAGCCCAGCGAGCCGGGCGGCCCCGTCGGGCAACTCGACGCCGGCCTCGCGCTCGCGGCTGAGCTCGACGCGCACGGCGTCGAGGTCCTCATCGGGACCGGCGCGTCGACGGCCATGGCTTCGCGGGACCTTCCGCTCCTCGCTGCGCTCGCCGTCGGTCACGGACTCGAGCGAGACGCCGCGCTGCGCGCGATCACCCTCGGTCCCGCCCAGGCCTTCGACGTCGCCGACCACGTCGGCACCGTCGAGCGCGGGCGGCAGGCCGACCTCCTCCTTCTCAGCGGGGATCCGCTGTCCACGTCCTCGCGCGTTCTCGTCGCCGTCTCGGGTGGCGAGGTCGTGCATCGAGCCGGCGAGTGAGCTCCGTCGCTCCGTTCGTTTCCATGCTGAGCCTCTGCATCCTCTCCGCGGCGTCACTCTGGGCCGCGCCCGCGGAAGACACGTTCGCGCTCCGCGCGACCCAAGTCCACATCGGCGACGGGACCGTCCTCCTCGACGCGTTCGTCGTCGTCGAGGGCGACAAGATCAAGTCGGTCGGCCAGTCCGCGCCCGGCGACGTTCGGATCGTCGACGTCGACGGGCAGATCGCGCCCGGATTCATCGCGCTCGGCGAGACGACGGGCGCCTCCGGGGAGAACCGGGAGTCCGCGCGCAAGTCGACGCCGCTCGCCGATCTCTCCCACGCGTTCGACCCGCACCATCCCGGCTGGAAGCCCCTCGTGGCCCAGGGCGTCACGACGGTGCTCATGACGGCGGATTCGAGCCGTATCGCGGGCGGACTCGCGACGCTCGTTTCGCCTGCGCGCGGCGAGGTCGTCCAGCGCGGCGTCGCGCTCACCCTCGGCCTCTCCAGTCGGTCGCTGTCGCTGACCGAGGAGCCGACGAGCTACGCCGGCCTCTACGACCACGTCACCTCGGCCTTCGAAGGTGCCGCCGACGGCAGCCCGCTCGCACGGGCTCGCGCCGGTGAGCTGCCCGTGATGATCGAGGCGCTGACGCGGATGGAGGTCCTGCGCGCAGCCGGCTTCGCGAAAGAAATGGGGCTCTCCGGGGCGATCGTCGGAGCGCCGAAGGCCGACGAGACGCTCGACGTCCTGCGCGACGCCGGCCTCGGCGTGGTCTTCGAGCCGCTCCGGCCCGGTGGATCCGACGACGTCGTCGACAGCGCGATGGCGCTGGCCGAAGCGGGCGTCCCGTTCGCGTTCGCCTCGGACGCGGCGTCGGCCGGTCCCGCCGCGATCCGGATGACGCTCGGCGCCTGCACGCGGGGCGGCCTCGATGCGAAGACGGCTCTGAAGGCAGTGACGGGCTCGGCCGCCGAGATCGCCGGCGTGGGGGACACGCACGGAACGATCGCCGGGGGCAAGGCCGCTGATCTCGTCGTTTGGAGCGGCGATCCCGCCGATCTCACAAGTCGCGTCCGCGCCGTCTATGCCGCGGGCGAGCTCGTTCACGAGGCCGAGGAGCGAGGAGCCGGCCGATGATGCTCAACCTTTTGGCCCTGACCGCCGCGGCCTTCGCCGCGCCGGAGGGGGAGACCAGCTGGACCGTCCACGCGGATCGGCTCTACACGTCGACCGGGGTCGTTCACGAGAACGCTCTCGTCGTCGTCGAGGACGGCAAGATCACGGCGATCTCGCCTGGCGTCGAGGCGACGCGAGACGCTCTGACGGCGCCGGTCATCACCGCCGGAATGGTCGACGCGAGCGCGCGCCTCAACGTCGGCACTCGCTCGGTCGAGCAGTCGAGCGAGGTGACGCCGACGATCGACGCTCGGTACGGCGTCGACCTGTTCGACCCGCGCTGGAAGCGCCTCGCGGCGAGCGGCATCACGACGGCGTTCATCACGCCGCTCAACGAGAACTGCATCGGCGGGCTCGGCGCCGCGTTCAAGACCGCGGGGCCGGCGTCGATCGACGGGCGAATGCTCGAGAGCGCGCCGATGCTCTGCGGTGCCATCGGCAGCCAGCCGAGCCGACGCAACAGCCCGGCGTTCGGACAGCCGCGGAACTTCTTCAACCGCCGCCCGACGACGCGCATGGGCGTCGAGTGGGAGTGGCGTCGGTCGTTCTTCGAGGCCGCGCAGGCGGAGGAGCCCGACGTCCAGCAGAAGATTCTGCTCGACGCTCTCGCGGGAACGACCGGCGTGTTCGTCCAGGCGTACGCGACCCAGGACATCCGCACGGCGGTGTTCCTCGAGGAGGAGATGGAGCGCGAGGGCTTCGGCCAGATGCGCATCGTCATCGACGCCGGCGCCGAGGCGTGGCGCGAGCCCGACATGCTCGTCCGCACCGACACGGCCGTCATCCTCCCGCCGCTTCCCTCGCAGGGACGGACGACAGACCAGGCGCTGATGCCGCTGGACTGCGCGAAGAAGCTCAGCGACGCAGGAATCACCGTCGCGCTCTCTGCGCACCCCGGCTCCAGCGCGTCTCCGCGACTCGACGTCCAGGCCGGCTACGCGATGCGCGGCGGCCTCACGCGCGAGCAGGCGCTGCTCGCCGTGACCTTCACCCCCGCCCAGATCCTCGGGATCGACGAGCGCGTCGGCTCCGTCGAGGTCGGCAAGGACGCCGATCTCGTCCTCTGGAACGGCGAGCCCTTCGAAGCGACGACGCGTCCGATCGGCGTGCTGGTCGGCGGAAGGCTCGAACTGGATCCGCGCTGAGCGCGACCGACCACACGAACACGAGGCCCGGCCCCCCTTTCTGCTCACAGATGAAGTTCATCACTTCCAAAGCTCTCTTCGCCGCAGCGGCAGGGACGCTCGCCGCGTCCGTCGCCAGCGCCGCGCCCCAGGTCGACAAGACGGCCGTCAAGGCCGGGACGGTGATCACGCTCGACGGCGACACGATCGAGAACGGCGTCATCGTGATCGAGGGCGGCCGAATCACGGCCGTCGGCCCGGTCAGCGACGTCCAGATCCCCTGGGATGCCGAGGTCATCGACCAGCCCGACCTCGTCGCGTTCCCGGGCTTCGTCGAGGCGCACGTCGCGCGCGGCATCGACCGAGCGAACGAGACGCTCGACGTCGCGCCGTTCCTCGACGTCCGCGACTCGATCGACCCCGTCAACTTCTACTTCGAAGAGGCGCTGCGGAACGGGATCCTCACGATCAACGTCCAGCAGGGGAACGAGACCGTCATCGCCGGCCAGGGGATGGTCGTGAAGCCCTACGGCATGACCGTCGAGCAGATGATGGTCAAGCCGCGCTCCGCGGTGAAGATGTCGGCGGCGCCGAAGCGCGGGAAGACGCGCGCGACGCAGACGCAGGCGCTTCGGGGTGCGTTCCAGGACCTCGAGCGGTACCTGCGCGAGATGGTCCAGCGCCGCAAGGAGGGCAGCGACTTCGATCGCCGCGAGGCTCTCTACCAGGGCCGCGAGCTGGAGGGCGAGGCTGCGAAGGGTCGTCCGCTGCGCTCCGAGGCGTGGTCGATCGACGGCTTCGAGCTCGTCCCGCGCGGCGAGGTCGACGAGAAGCAGGAGCCCCTCCTGAACGTCATCGAGGGACGTCTCCCCGTCATCATGTGGTGCGAGCGTCCGATGGACGTGCGGGCCGCGCTCCGGGTGGCCGAGACGAACGGCTTCACGGGAACGACGACGCTCGCGCTCGCTCCGGCGTGCTGGAAGGCCGCCAAGGAGATCGCCGCAGCTGGCTGTAGCGTGATCCTCTCGTCGACGCTCGTGCACACCGAGCGCGACCCGATCACGGGCGAGGAGACCGAGACGTTCGTCCCCAAGGTGTTCCACGACGCCGGGATCCCCTTCGCGCTCATGTCGTCGAGCGACGCCAATCGCTCGCTCTGGTTCCAGGCCGCCCAGTGCGTCGCGAACGGAATCCCGCGCGAGGCCGCTCTCGCCGCCGTCACGACGACGCCGGCCGCGATCCTCGGCCTCGAGGAGCGCGTCGGGCGTCTCGCGAACGGCACCGACGGACACATCGTCCTGTTCAGCGGAGATCCTCTCGACGTCACGAGCGTCGTCCAGCACGTGATCCTCGACGGGGCGCACGTCTACGACCGCTCGACGGACGTTCGGATCCAGCAGCTGCTCGACGGGACGCGCCCGCCGGGAACGGCGGCGGAGGATCCCGACCTGGAGCCGTGGCCGGGTGACGGCGACGGCCCCGAGGACGACGAGGAAGACGAGGACGGGGACGACGAAGATCAGCGCTGAGCCGCGCGGATTCACGACCATGCAGAGGACCTCGCAACGAAGGGCCCGTCGGTGGCTGACCGCGGTCTCGGCCGCGCTCGCGATCGCCGCGCCGCTCCAGGCTGCCGCGGCCGACTCGATCGTCATCCGCGCCGGGACGGTCCATCCCGTCGAGGGCGGTGAGCCGATCGCAAATGGCGGCGCGATCGTCGTCGTCGATGGCAAGATCGTCGCCGTCGGGAAGGCCGATGCCGTCGAGGTTCCGCCCGGCGCGCGGACGGTCGACTACGGCGCCGATGCGGTGATCGCACCGGGCCTCGTCGCCGCGGACTCCAGCTACGCGTCGACCGCGGCCGGCGATCGCACGGCCGATCCGACGCTCCTGGCGATCGACCAGTTCGATCCCTACGCGCCGCTCGTCTCCGCGCTGCGCAGCGGGATCACGACGGTCTACCTCGCGCCTGCGCGCGGTCGTCTGATCGCGGGCCAGGGCGCCGTCGTCAAGTCCGGCGGCGGCAGCGAGGACGATCCCGAGGCGCGCATCCTGCGGAAGAGCGCGGGGCTCCACGGGTCGATCAGCGAAGAGGCGCGACGCACGCCCGGGTACTGGGAGCCGCCCGTCCCCGCGACGGTCGACGTGGGCCTCGGCGTTCCGAAGCCGCAGCTGCCGAAGACGACGATGGGCGCCGTGCTCGCGATCGACGAGCTGATCGCCTTTGCCAAGGGCGACGCGTCGCTCGCCGCCGAGTACGGCGCGCGGACGGGGCCGGCCCTCGCGACTGCGCTCGAGGAGGGCGTCGTCTGGCGCCTCGGCGCAGAGTCTGCGCGCGAGGTGCGCGCGCTGCTGGAGGTCCGCGAGCGTCACGGACTGCCGCTCGTCATCGACGGAGCCAGCCGTGCGGCGTCGGCAGCCGAGGCGATCGCCGATGCGGGCGTCACGGTCATCGCCGGTCCGTACTTCAACAACGGCCGCAACTTCGGGAAGGACCAGACCGCCAACTGGCCCGAGTACGGCGCCATCGCGCGACTCGTCGGCGAGGGCGTTCCGGTCGCGATCAAGGCCCCGAGCACGCTCGGCGCCCCCGACCTTCGATTCGGCGCGGCGCTCGCCATGCGCGGGGGCCTGTCGGCCGAGGACGCGCTGGCCGGGATCACGATCAACGCCGCGCGCGCGCTCGGCGTCGACGATCGCGTCGGAAGCCTCGCGCCCGGTAAGGACGCGGACATGGTCGTGATGACCGGCGATCCGCTGTCGCTCGGTTCGTCGGTGGTGGCGACGATCGTCGGCGGAGAGGTCGCATGGTCGACCGAGCTCGCGAACTCCAAGCGTGGAGAGAAGGGCGGAACGTCGTGGGCGGAGGCCTCCAAGGCCGTCGTGATCAGCGTCGACGAACTTCACGTCGGGGACGGCACCGTCCACACGCCGGGCGAGATCCTCCTGCGCGACGGGAAGATCGCCGCCGTCGCACCTAGCGTCGGTCGCCCCGCGGGAGCCACGATCGTTCGCGCGGCCGCCGCAATGCCGGGCATCGTCGACGCCTACGGCTACCTCGGAATCGAGGGTGCGAACCGTTCGTTCTCGACGCGACTCGACCTGACGCGGCTCCTCGAGCCGGGCGACTACGCCGACCGCGAAGTTGCGAAGCGCGGCGTCACGACGGTCAATCTCGTGTCGCGGAACCTCGGCGGGATCACGCCCACCGTCGCGTACAAGCCGGCCTCGGAGACCTTCGACGGACTCGTCGTCGACGGCGTCGCGAGCGTCGTCATGAAGTGGGACGAGGACATCGTCTCGCAGTCCGGTCAGAACGTCCGTCAGGCGCTCGCCAAGGCCAAGGAGTACGTCGGCAAGTGGCAGACGTACGAGAAGGAGATGGCCGCCTGGACGCCGCCCGCTGAAGAGAAGGACGACGACAAGGCCAAGGACGACGACGAGGACGACGAGGAAGAGGACGAAGAGGACGACGACGGGGACGACAAGAAGAAAAAGAAGAAGCGCAAGAAGGGCGAGCGCGATCCCGCCAAGCCCGTGACCGGCGTCTTCGAGGGAACCGTCCAGATGGCCGGCGACGGCCCCGAGGGCGACGCGCGCTTTCGCCTCCACGAGTCCGAGGACGGCACGATCGAAGGCTCGATGCGTGCTTCGTTCTACGACGAGCTCCTCTCCCTGACCGGCAGCCGCGACGAGTACGCAATCACGCTCGACGTCGACACCCCGGACGGCGCGCTCGTGATCGAGCTCGAGCAGGTCTACTCGAACGATCCCGACTTCGAATCTTCGAAGAAGGGCGACGAGGAAGAGGACGACGACGAAAAGAAGGACGACGACGGCGACGACGACAAGAAGAAGGACGACGAGGACGAGGACGAGAAGATCGAGACGTTCCTGCGAGGCGAGGCCAAGCGCGCCGACGCTCTCGTCGCGACGATCGACGTCCTCCAGGTCAGCGACGTCTACAAGATCGTGAAGCGTCCGACGCGCCTTCCGGAGAAGAAGGAGCGCAAGCGCGAGCCCAAGGGCAAGCCGAAGGAGCCGTCGATCGACCCCGACCTCGAGCCGCTTCGACGCGCGATGGCCGGTGAGGCCGCCATTCTCGTGAGCGTCTCTCGGGACGACCAGATCCTCCGCTGCGTCGAGACGTTCGAGGCCTACGGGATCCGTCCGGTGCTCTACGGCGCGGACGATTCGTACAAGGTCGCCGACCGCATCGCCGGGCGCGTTCGCGGCGTTCTCGTCCCGCGGAACCGGATGACGCAGACCGTCGAAGGCGTGACGATCAATCGACTCGCCGAGGTCGCCGCCGCCGGCGTCCCGGTCGCGTTCTTCAGCCAGGCCGAAGAGGGCGCCGCCGAGCTCGGCGTCATCGCGGCGATGGCGATCGCACGCGGACTGTCGCCCTCGACGGCGCTCCGCGCGCTGACCTCCGATGCTGCGGCGATGCTCTGCATCGACGATCGCGTCGGCACGCTCGAGCCCGGCAAGGACGGCGACGTGGTTCTCCTCGACGGAAGCCCGCTGGAGGTGTCCTCGTCGATCGAGCGCGTCTTCGTGAACGGTCGGGAGGTTCGCTGAGCGGAATGGGCTCAGCGCTCCTCGCCACCCTCGCCCTCGGGCTCGCGGCGCACCCTGTCGATCTGGAGGCGGGGGCCCGCGGGAGCGAGCGCGGCCTCGCCGTGCTCTGCCGCAAGGCGCTCGTCCTCCCGATGGAGGGCGAGCAGGTCGTCGATAACGCGGTCGTCGTCGTCGAGGACGGCAAGATCGCCCGCGTGGCATCCCGGTCCGACGTCGACCTCGATGCGCTGCGCGAGACCCACGAGATCGTCGACCGTTCCGACGCCTGGGTGACGCCGGGCCTGATCGACCTGCACAGCCACGTCGCCGGCGCGAGCTTCTTCTCCAACGACCTGAACGACATGGTCTACCTGACCAACCCGGGGATCCGGGCGTTCACCTCGGTCGTGCCGGAGAATTCGGACTTCCTCATGGGCGCCGCGGCCGGGATCACGTGCGTCCTCTACATCCCCGGTTCCGGGACGAACATCGGCGGCCACGGCGTCCTCGTGAAGACGGGGTTCTCGACGTACGAGCGCATCGAGGTCAGGAACCCCGGCTCGCTCAAGCTCGCCCAGGCGGGCAACCCCGAGCGCTTCCTGGACGGCGTCGGCCGCGCGTTCATGAACTGGAACACGCGCAACACGATCCGACGCGGGATAGCGTACGCGAAGCGGTGGGAGTCGTTCAGCCAGGGCGACGGACCGAAGCCGCCGATCGATCCGATGTTCGAGGTCTTCCGCGCGCTCTACCGCAAGGAAACGCAGCTCTCCGCTCACACGCAGATCTATCAGGTCGTCCTGATGACCGTGAAGATGATCAAGGAGGAGCTCGGCCTCGACGTCTACATCGACCACGGCTCCTTCGACGGCTGGCGCGCGGCGCCGTTCGCCGAGAAGGCCGGCGTTCCCGCGATCCTCGGGCCGCGCCAGGTGAGCGTCAGCATCAACGTCGAGTACCGCCCCGGGATGTTCATCGTCAACGACAACGACGGTGCGATCTTCGGGATGGCCGCGAAGTACCAGGAGCAGGGCCACTCGCTCATCGGATTCAACACCGACGCGCCGGTGATCCCCCAGGAGGCGCTCCCGCTCCAGGCCGCGATGGGCGTGCGCTACGGCTTCGACAACTCACACGTCGACCACGTGCGCGGCCTCACGATCATCCCGGCGTTCGCCGCCGGGATCCACGACCGCGTCGGGAGCCTCGAGCCCGGGAAGGACGCCGACTTCATCGTCGCGTCGGGCGATCCGACCGACCCGCGTACAACGGTCTTCCTGACGTATCAGGAAGGCGAGAAGGTCTACGACGCCGCCGAGGAGCGGCGCTTCTAGCGAAATGAAATCGACCCAGCGATCCACGATCCATCGCCGGCTCGTCGCCGGCTCCTTGGCGCTCGTCTTCGGCGCCGCTCTCGCTGGCGCCAACGAGCGCGAGGCGCCCGTCGTCGGCGGACCCCTCGGCGTCGCTCCGCCGTCCCCGTCCCGGTCCGCTCCGGCGGAACCCGGTGCGCTCGACGGCCCGGGGCTGGCGATCAAGTCGTCGAAGATCCTGACGGCCGAATGGCAGGGGCGCTCGGTCGTCAACAACGGCGTCGTCCTCGTCAAGGACGGGCTGATCGAGGCGGTCGGGCCTGCGAGCGAGATCGAGATCCCCGCGGGTTTCGAGGTGCGCGACATCGGCGACGACTGGCTGATGCCGGGCCTCGTCGAGATGCACTGCCACATCGCGGGCAGGTTCGGGCTGAACGACATGGTCTTCCTGACCAACCCGGGCATTCGCGCCTCGGCAGACGTCGTCGCAGGCAACCCGGCGCTTCGGATGGGGCTCGCGGCGGGCGTCACGACGGTGCTCTACATCCCGGGCTCCGGCACGAACATCGGCGGCCAGGGCGTCCTCCTGCGGACGGGCTTCGACACGTACGGGCGCGCGCTGATTCGCGATCCCGGTTCGATGAAGCTCGCCCAGGCAGGCAACCCGGAGCGCTGGCTGCTGCAGCCGCAGCGCTCGTTCATGAACTGGCACACGCGCAACACGTTCAAGCGCGGGATCGCCTACGCCGAGCAGTGGGAGGCCTACGAGAAGGAGGGCGGCGCCAAGCCGAAGCTGAACCCTCAGTTCGAGATCTTCCGCGCCCTCCGCAAGAACGAGTGCCAGGTCTCGACGCACACGCAGATCTACCAGGTCGCGCTGATGACGATGACGATGATCCACGACGAGCTCGGGATCCCCGTCTTCATCGACCACGGGACCTTCGACACGTGGCGTCTCGGCGAGGAGATCGAGAAGCGCGAGATGTTCGCGCTCGTTGGCCCGCGCGCGATCGACGTGCCGACGCGCGGCTTCATCCGGTGGTCGGGCTCGAACCCCGAGCGGATCCAGGGCTGCGTCGCCGGCTACCAGGAGAAGGGCGTCACGCGCGTCGGGTTCAACACGGACTCGCCCGTCATCCCGCAGGAGGAACTCCACCTCCAGGCGGCGATGGGCGTGCGGTACGGATTCGACAACAGCGAGATGGACGCCGTCCGCGGACTGACGATCGTTCCGGCGATGGCCTGGAGGTGGAGTTCCTCCGGCGGGATGACGGGCGAGTCCGTGTTG
>JBCCSK010000180.1:0-11823 GCA_039200205.1 Planctomycetota bacterium | reverse complement strand
GAGGGCAGGACGCAGGATCCCGCGCCCCTGGAGGTACTGGCGATAGGCGATGTAGACGAGGAAGAACGGCGTCGCGAGCGACTGGATCAGCGCGTAGCGCTCGCCGGGTTCGTCGAGCTCGCCGGCTCCCGAGATCTCCGATCCGGGAACGGCCGACGCCGCCCCGTCCGATGCCCACTCGGCGAAGGCCCGGATCGCCGCGAGCATCTCCGCCGTCAGGAACCGGAAGCCGATCACGGGAATCGAGGCGAGCAGCGCCACGAGGACTCCGCGCTGCAGCGCTCGACCCATCGCTTCGCGGTCGCGGGCTCCGTGCCCCTGGGTCACCAGCGGGTCGATGCCCATGACGAGGCCCATGCCGACCACCTGCGTCAGGTGCACCCAAACGTTGGCCAGGAGAGCCGCCGCGACGGCCTCGCTCGACCAGCGCCCGAGCATCACGATGTCGACGAGCCCGACCGCCATCCAGCACAGGTTGGTCAGGAGGATCGGCGTCGCGAGGCGGGCGAGAACCCGCACCTCGCGCTTGGCGTGCGACTCGGAGGACATGGCGGGCGGCTGGAGCGCGGCGAACGATACGGATCCCATGGCGCAAAACGGCGCGCGACCCGCCCCACTTTTGGTCGCTGCCCGCGCCCCGATGACGTCTCTCGCGCGCCTGGGCTCGGCAAGCCGCTCACAGTAGGCGGCCCGCGTCCGTAGTCTCGGGCGGATGGACCCGAGCGGCGGTACGAACGACGGCAGGCGTGCGGCCTCGGACGCGCTGATCGTGTTTCTGGGGACGGCCACCCTGTGCCTTCTCGGACTGCTGCTCGCCGTCAGGTTCCAGCCGGCCTGGTTCGGTCTCGCCGTCGAGACGACGCCCGACGCCGCTCCCACCGCGCCGCTCCTTCCGATCCGCCCTGAAGAACCGAAGGGGCTCGGGGCCGAGCTCTCCCCTCGCCCGGTCGTCCCGAGGGCACCGTCGGCACCCACCCTCGCCCAGGCGATCTTCGACGACGCCCAGCCGTCGGTCGTCCACGTGACGAAGCGTTCGCGTCGCGATCCGCGCATGCGGACGCAGGAGTACGTCTCGGGAACCGGCTCGGGCGTGATCTGGGATACGGACGGTCACGTCGTGACGTGCCTCCACGTCCTCGAGAACGTCAGCTCGGCGTTCGTCACGCTCAGTGACGGGACCGAGTGGGAGGCGCGCTACGTGGGGCGCGACGAACAGAACGATCTCGCCGTGCTGCGGATCGGCGCGCCGACCAGCGCGCTCACTCCCATCCGCGTCGGCACGTCCGGGGATCTTCGGGTCGGACAGCGCCTGTACTCGGTCGCCTGCCCGTACGGCATCGGGCACTCGCTCTCGGTCGGCTACGTGAGCGGGCTCGGCCGCAGCATCCGCTCGATCTCGGGGAAGTTCATCGACGGCGTGATCCAGACGGACGCTGCGATGCACCCCGGTTCCTCCGGCGGGGCGCTGGTGGACGACCAGGGGCGCGTCGTCGGACTGAACGCGGCGATCCACCTCGGCTCGAGGAGCCAGGCGGGGGTCGGGTTCGCCCAGCCGGTCGATCGTCTCCAGGAGATCGTCCCGCGCATCATCGCGAACGGCTTTCGCTGGTACACCGAGTTCGGCTTCACGATCCAGCCGGACGTCGACGCGCAGGCTCTCCTCGCCTCGCTGGCTGCGAGCAGCGGAGCACCCACGCGCGGCGTCGTCGTCGCTCAGGTCATCGAGGACAGCGCTGCGGCGCGGTCGGGCCTGCGGCCGATGCTCGAAGGTCCTCTGCCCGGCGGGGGGACGCGTCTCCAGGTGCGCGACGTCATCGTCGGCGCTTCGGAACGGCCGGTCGAGATCCGCGCAGATCTCGAGGAGGCGATCGCCGCACTCGAGCCGGGCGCCGAACTCGTTCTCCAGCTCGCGCGGCGCGACGGCGTCGTCGAACTCGCGATCCCCGCGCCTTCGCGCTGACCCGATCCGGGACTGTCTCACGCCGGACACCGAACTCGGCTTCGAGCGCATCTTCCGGGCACCGACGAGCCGAGGTAAGGGCGGAGCGTTACCGATCATGCCCCCTCACGCCCGCATCGGAACTGGCCTGTTGTTCGCGATCGCCGCCGCCGCATGCGGCCGCGGGATCGAGTCGCACGAGCTGCACTACGAGTCGGGTGAGCGGCGAGCCTCGGGGTTCGTCGTCGTCGACGAGTCGGGGGCGAGGCGCCTGCACGATCGCTGGCGCTTCTGGTATCCGAACGGCGAGCTGCAGGCGGAGGGCACGTTCGTCCGCGGCGGGGTCCTCGGCGCGGATGCGCTGCTCGAAGAGGCGACGATCGTGCCGCGCGCCGGCCGCGACGGCTCCTGGATCACCTGCTCGGGCGATGGCTTCCCGACATCGGAAGGCAGCTATCGGGACGGACGACCCCACGGCCCGTGGAAGTGGTCGTTCGACGACGGGTCGCCCAAGTCGGAGGGCGAGTACGTCCTCGGGGAGAAGCACGGGCGGTTCGTGCGGTGGCACGAGAACGGTCGTCTCGCCGAGGATGGACACTTCGAGCGCGGGCTCGCGGTCGGACGTCATCGCGCCTGGCACCCCAACGGTCGCCTCGCGAGCGACGGCCTCTTCGAGCACGGCCTCGAGACCGGTCTGCACGAGCGCTTCGCCGAGAACGGGATGGTCCTCGAGGAGGCCATTTACGAGCGCGGCGTCCGGCACGGACGTCGAAGCCTGTGGAGCGAGTCCGGCGCGCGCCTCTGCGTCGCCAACTACGTCGACGGACGGCTCGAGGGCGAGGTCACCTCGTACTACCCGAACGGCGAGATCCGCGAGGTCGGCCTGTTCGTCGCCGGTGTTCCCGAGGGCCTGCATCGGGGGTTCGACGCGGAAGGCCAGAAGCTCTGGACGCAGCCCTTCCGGCGCGGTGAACCGGCGGGTGAGCGGATCGTCCACGCCCGCGAACGGGGCGACGTCGTCGGCAGTCGCATCGTCTACGCCGAGCTTCTCGGCCGGCGAGCGGGCTGGAGCGAGACGGGCGAACTCGCGAGTGCGGTCGGCGCAGGCGAGACGGACCGCGGGCGGTAGCGGCGCCTTTCCTCTTCAGCGCTCGAGCCAGCTCGGCCCGTCGACTCGCTCGACGGCGAACAGCGCGGCCACGTACTCGTCGTTCGGGCCCGCGACTCGATCGCTGACGTACTCCCAGACGACGTCGCCCGACGCGGCCTCGATCTCGACCGCCCGTCCCTGCATCGACTCGGTCGCGAGGACGTTTCCGTTCGCGAGCTCCTGGGCAGTTCCGCAAAAGTACGTCGCGAAGCTCGACGGGGGAGTTCCACGCCAGGTCCAGCGGACCGCCGCCGTCGTCGGATCGAAGCGAAGGACGCGAGACGACTCGGCCGGCCCTCCGCGGTTGTCGAAGACGAGGATCGTGCCGTCGGCTGCGACCGTCGGATCGTGCGGGGCGCGCCAGCGGGGGTGGGCCGGACCCTGGCTCAGCCAGGTGAGCCGTCCGGCTGCGAGATCGACGGTCGCGACGAGATCGAGGTCGCGCATGCATACGAGGACCTGACCCGCCTCGACGCCGGGAAGGTCGAGTCGCTGCGCCGCCTTCCCGTCGATCAGTTCGAGCGAGTTGGCGTGCATCACGTCGCCCGTACGAACCGTCAGGAAGTCGAGCATGTCCGCCCACTCGGAGCGGACGAAGGCGTCCCAGAGGCTCACGCGTCCCGCGATCTCGCCGTCGGATCCGATCGCGAGGATCACGTCGTCGACGATCGGATCCGGGGGGTGGACGCGCGGGACGACGCTCTCCTCGCGAGCGAGTGCGAGGACGGTTCCGTCGGGCGTGACGGCGAGATCGTGGTGGAACCGCTCGAAGCGCGCCCAGACGAGAGCGCTCGCTCTCGTGACGCGAACCAGCGCCCGTCCGGAGTGGATGGCGAGCAGTCCGCCGTCGTCGAGGAGGTGGACCCGTCGCCAGGGGATCTGGTGCTCCCCCTCCAGTGGCGGGGCGCCGTCGAGGGCTTCGAACGGAAGGGACCAGCGATGGAGTCGCGTTCCGTCCATGTCGACGAGCTCGGCCGCGGCCGCGTCGCCCGAGCACATCAGGTTGACGCCTGATGCCGTGCGGCCGGAGTCGTGAGCGAGGACGCCGACTGCGGGCGGGCGCGCCTCGCTGCCGGGCGCGTAGCCGATCGACCCGAGCGGGTCGCGCGCGATCGGCGCGCGCCGGACGGAGAACAGTCCGGGAGCGCCGTCGACCCAGCCGTGCGTGTCGTCCGCCGGCGCGTCAGTGGGGCTGTTTCCGCGCCCGCACGCCAGCGCGGCGGCGCAAGCGAGCGCGGTCGCGACGCGGCTGCGCTCTACTCGAACGTCGACTCCCACTGGAACTCGATCGCGGGCTCTCCGCTGAACGGACAGCGCGAGACGCCGTTCGCCATCGGGGTTCCTTGGCTGGAGAGGAACTGCCCCTTCGACACGACCTCCTCCGACTCGAGCCAGCCGTAGAAGGAGTCCTTCCACTCGGGATCCTCGACCTGGCCACTGTGCTCGGTGAGACTCGGTGACCCCTCGACGGGAACGAGCGGACCGAACGCTGCGAGGCAGCCGAGGCGATAGGCCAGAGTTGGGTTTCCGCGGCCGTCGTTGTCCTCGTACCGCTGCCGGTGGATCTCGTGCCCGAGGGCGAACAGGTGCCAGCGGAGATCCTCGGGCAGGCGGTTCGCATTCATGAACGCGACCATCTCGAGGTCCGCCTTCGGGCCGGTGTTCGCGAAGACCGCGCCGCGTTCGGGGTCCTCGATCTCCTCCAGGATCTCGCGCGCACGATCCTCGAAGCCGAGCTGCGCAAAGGAACCCGCGATGTGAAGCCACGCGAAGTTGGTCGCGGCCCGCGGGTTGAAGAGGGGCTGGAAGTCGGCCGGGATCGCGCGGCTCTCCGCCTCCGCCACCGTCGTCGCCTCGAGGCGCGGAGCGCCGTCGAGCAGGTGCCAGGCGTGGAAGACAGCGGCGATGCTGTGCCCGGTCGGCGAGACGACGCTGTCGCTCGATCCACCGTAGATGCCCTTCCTGCTGGCGGGCTCGCGGAGGAACCCGCTGCGATCGGTTGCGGAGGAGTGGATCGCGACGAGGAGGGCATCCGCGAGGGAACGCTGCAGCTCGTAGCCCTCGAGTCCGCGCTCCTCGATCACGTCGATCAGCTCGATCGTTCGATCGTGCGCCTCTGCGACGTTCCCCGCGTCGAGGGCGCTCTTCGACGCTGCGAGGCGCTCGCCGTATTCAGCTGTGTAGTCAGGCGTGGACGCGCAGCCGACGAAGCCTAGCGCGGCGAGGCAGAGCAGACGTGCGGTCGAGGGATCAGGGCTCATTTGGTTCCGACGTTGATCTTCGTGGCGATCTGGCGGCCGTCGTCGTCGATGTCGTAGGTGAACTGCACGATGGACCGCTGCAGGTCGACGGCGTACGCCGTGCCCGCGGGGCCCGCGACGAAGAGGCGCATCCCGTCGCGCTTCGAATCGGGCGGCAGGTCGAAGAAGAGATAGCCGCGCACCTGCGTCTCGCTCCTCCCGAACGTCTGCAGGACGTGATCTCCGAAGAGACTGCGGTCGAACTTCGCAAGATCGTCCTTCTCGATCTCATCGCGCAGTTCCGCGGGGTCCACGGCCTTGAGCGCGACGCCGTTCTCCAGGAAGAGGACCGGCTTCATCGACGTTGCGGAGACGTTGATCTGGTGCTCCTCGGAGATCAGCGTGATCTCGAGCCTGACGGGAACCACTCCGAACTTCTCGTCGATCTTTCGCCCGAACGTGGCCCGAGGGTTGGCGTCGATCGAGGCCGTGCAGCGCACGATCCCATCGGTCGCTCCGAGCGTGTGGTACGCGTAGTCGTCCGCGATGCCGGTGTTCGAGGCCTCCAGCACGACGCGCGAGCTGACGTTCGAACCACCGCCGCCACAGGCGACGAGGAGAGCGCACGCGACGCCGGACAGGGCCGCACGCGTTTAGTATCGGAAGAGCATTCGAGGGGAGCCGTTCATCAGTTCGGCTCGTAGTGTACGAGGTCGAACGTGGCGTGGGCCTGCTGCTCGCGCACGACGCCGAGCACCGGGTGGACGAGGACCGTGCGTCCGTCCGAACCGCGGATGCGGAGGCAGGTCATCAGCTCTTCCTCGGAGAGCATTGCACCGCGATAGACGTCTTGAACGCATCCCAGCGGCGTCTTGTTGCGGTTCATCTCGCTGAAGGCGCGCGCCCTCGAGTCGTCGAAGATCTGGCGCGCGTTCGACGAGAGCGGCGTCCAGCTGACGAAGTCGACTTGATCCGGCAGCTCGTCGATGCGTAGAAGCGGCTTGTTGCGCCACTCGATCTCGCGAGCATCGGCGTCGGCGACGCCGAGCGAGATGCTCGGGCTCTTGGTCGTCAGCTCTCCGTTGAGCTTGCGGAACTCGTTGCGCATCTCGCGTCCGTCGCCCTCGACGTCGATCCGCATGATCTGCCAGCCCGTGACCTTCTGCCCGGCGGTGAGGCTCGCATACGCTCGTTCGGAGCCGATGGGGCGGGCGAGATCGGACTCGTGCTTGATCTGGTATTGGAACGCCAGGAGCTTCTTCCAGGGCTCGTCGATCGACGCGATCGGGCGCTGGGACAGCGCGCGATCGAACTCTTGACGCCACGGATGCTGCTTTCCGGCAGCGTCGCCCTTGTACCACTGCATCGCGCGCACGAGCCAGCGCAGATCGGTCCGCGTGGACTCGGGGACCTCGTCCGAGGACTCGTCGTTCAGCAGCTCATGGTCGGCCAGCTCGCTGAGCTGCACGGGAAGCGCCCGCAGGCCGTCCATCGTCAGCCGTCCGTCCGTGATCGCAGCGGCGAGGCAGTCCGACACGAGCCCGTTGACGAGCGGCGGGGCGTACTCGCGCGAGTACGACTCCCCGAACGCGTCGAGGAAGGCGAGCGTCCGGCTCGCCCGCACGGTCAGATCCGACTCTTCCTGAATCTCGGCGACTCGATCGTTCGCGTCCTCACGAAGTCCGCGGTCCAGCTCGTCGAGCTGCTGGCCCAGCGCTTCCAGCGCCTCGAAGAGGCGCGCCTTCCGACGCTCGATCGTGTCCACGTCGACGCGTGCGCCGTAGATCGTCCAGGACGAGTTCTTGATGTTCTCCCGGCGGATCCAGGACCAGAGCTCCTCCTTCAGTGCGATCGTCGGCTGGCTGCGGAGCTCCTCTTCCACTCTGCGGATCGCCTCTTCGCGCTCCGCTTCGGACAGCCCCTCGCTCTCCGGCATGAGCTCCTGGATCTTCTCTTCCTGGAGAGACTCCTCGGACGGAGCACCGGCCCGGCGTGCGACGCTCAGGAGGTGGTCGATGAACTCCGCCTCCGTGCGCCGCACGAGTCCGAGCCAGCGGCCCTTCGTCGCTTCGAGATCGTCCGTCGACGCGGTCGCTTCGAAGAAGCTCGACGTTCGACTCGGGCTCGACAGCTCGTCGAAGGACTGGCGGAGTCCCTCGAGCTCGGCGAACGACTCGCTGCCCGTGGACCTCTTCGCGGCGAACCGGTCGATCTCGTTCGAGAGCGATTCGAGCTGCTCGAGGAACTCGATACCCTTCGTCGCCGCGTCGAGGTTGCCGTCCTCGATGCCGCCTTCGATGACGTTCGAGCGACCCCCCGTCTCTCGCTTGGCGACGGCCGCGACCAGGCGGTCGTAGGACTGACCCGCCTCGCAGAGCTCACGTCCGAGGTTGTTCAGCGGGACGTCGAGGAAGCCGAGGAGGTCCGCGAGGTGAGCCTGCTGCACCCTCAGCTGGTAGTCGAGCTGGAAGCGCTGGTCGAGGGAGCTGATCCTCGCGGCGTTCTCCTCGCGTCCGGAACTCTCGGCCTTCCGGCGGGCTCCCTGGAGGCTGAGCTCTAGCGAAGCGATCCTGGCGGCACTCTGTTCCCCCTGGGATCGAAGTCGATCGTTCTCTTCCTTCGAATCCGCGATCTTCGTCTCGGCTGCTCCGAGCTGCAGCTTCAGGCCCTCGATCTCGCCGTTGAGGCGCACGGCGTCCACCGAGTCGACGACCTGTTCGTTCTGCTGCTCGAAGTACAGCCACGACACTCCCAGCGTCGTCGCCGTCGTCACCGCGGCGAGCGCGCCGACCCAGCCCGGCGCGCCCGAACGCATCCGGAACGACTGGCTCGACTCGATCGCGTCGACGAAGTCCGCCGCGCTGGAGTACCGCTTCTCGCGCTTCTTCTGCAGCGCCTTGCGGAGGATCTTCTTGATCGGCTTGCCGATCCCGTCGAGGTCGTCGACGAGCGGCGTCGGGTCCGTCTCGATGACCGCGGTCGTGATCTCGCCCTGCGTCCGTCCGTCGAAGAGGTGCCGACCGGACAGCATCTCGTACAGCATCACGCCGACCGCGAAGAGGTCCGAGCGCGCGTCGAGTGGGTCGCCCGCCGCCTGCTCCGGCGACATGTAGCGCGGCGTGCCAGCGCTCTTCCCCTCCTTGAACTCTTGCGTCAGACCCGCGATGCCGAAGTCGAGCAGGCCGACCTTGACTCCGTAGGGGTTCTCGTCCGTCTTGGGCTCGCGCGCGGCCAGCATCACGTTGCTGGGCTTGACGTCCCGGTGGACGAAGCCCTTCTCGTGTCCGCTCGACAGGGCGAGCAGGATCTGGCGCGTGATCTCCAGCGCGTGCTTCGGCCGAAGCGTCTTCTCGCGACGCATCAGCTCCGTCAGGCTCTCGCCGTCGACGTAGTCCATCGTGAGGAACAGCTGTCCCTCGGCGAGTCGACCGCAGTCGCGGATCTGCACCGCGTACTCGGAGACGAACTGCTGCGCAGCGCGGATCTCCTTGTAGAAGAGGTCCTGGAAGCGCGGGTCGTCCGAGTACCGATCGCGGACGAGCTTGAGCGCGACCTCGCGATCCTCGATGTGCCTGTCGCGGACCAGGAGGACCTCGCCCATCCCTCCGATGCCGAGCTGACGGACGACGGCGAATCGTCCCCCGAGGAGGGTCCCAGGCGCAGTCCCTTCGGCCGACCTGAACCCGCGGGGGGAGGGCGACGTCACGGTGTCCGGTTCCCGGCGCCTGGCATCGCGCGTCGGCTCGGGCCCGTCCATTCCAGCGACGACGGTCGGGTCGATACCGCTCTCGTCGGCGCCCGGCGCCGTGCGGCGACGGCGGCGTCGTCGATCGTCGGAGGACGGGCTGGGGACGGTGTAATCCCCGTCGATCTCGACGCGGGATACGACCTCGGAGCCGTCGTCGTGTCTACGATCCCTGCGTTTCGTCATGGCCGGTCGCTGTCTGGGGCTCGGGGAGTGGAGCTCGAGTGACTCCAAGGGGGCGGCAGACCCCGACGCAACGGCACATTAGGGATCTTCATGGCGGGACCCATGGGGTCCCGCGGCAGCTGCTCGAATCGACGTTCCGATGATCGTATCTCCCCTCGTCACACTCGTGCTGACCGCCGCTCCTGGCCCAGCGCTCGACGGCCCGTCGCACCTGGAGCCGGTCCCGGAGGACCCTGCGGCCGCCCTGTCCGTTCTCGCCTGGAACATCTGGCACGGCGGCCGCGAGGACGGCGAGGACGTCGGACCGGCCCGCGTCGTGGACGTCATCCGGGAGAGCGGGGCCGACCTCGTCGCCATGCAGGAGACGTACGGCTCCGGCGAGCGGATCGCGGAGGCGCTCGAGTTCGAGTTCCACCCGCGCGGCACGAACGTCTCCATCTTCAGCCGCTACCCGATCGTCGAGGACATCTCGGTCTTCGAGGAGTTCAAGTGCGCGGGAGCCCTCGTGGGGCTCCCGGGCGGGCGCCGGCTCGCCTTCTACTCGGTCTGGCTGCCATACAGCGGGGAGATCTGGGCCGCGGAAACCCGCGACACGGGCGACCCTGCTTCGATGCTGGCCGCGTGCGAGGCCTCTGCGGCCGACCTCGCCGCGATGTGGGCCGGGATCGAGGAGCGGCTCTCTGCGCAGGAGTACGAGGGCGTGCCGATCGTCATCGCCGGCGACTTCAACTCGATGTCGCACCTCGACTACGGCGAGGTCGGTGTCGATCAGTACGAGGTCGTCGTCGACTGGCCGACCAGTCACGTCCTCGCGGCCGCGGGGTTCCGCGATGCGTACCGCGAGTGCAACCCGCGCATCGATCGCCGTCGCGACGCCACCTGGACGCCGCGCTTCCCCGATCAGGAGCAGGATCGCATCGACTTCGTCCACTACCGGCCGGGGAAGGCTCCGGCCGACCGCTGGCGAGCGACCGAGTCACGCGTGATTCGCGAGCATCCCGATGGCTTTCCATCGGACCATGCCGCCGTGCTGGCGCGGTTCCGCGTCGAACTCGAGCCTCGATCCGGGCCGCTCTCGCTGCGCGCGGCGACCTACAACATCCACCACGCCGCCGGAACCGACGGCGCGCTCGACCTCGAGCGCATCGCGAACGTCCTGCGCGGCCTCGACGCGGACGTCATCGCGCTCCAGGAGGTCGACCTCGGCGTCGCGCGTTCCGGTCGCGTCTCGCAGCCGCTCGAGCTCGCGGAGAGCCTCTCGATGCACCCCGCGTTCGGCGCGTTCATGGACTACCAGGGAGGGCGCTACGGGATGGCGGTCCTCTCGCGCTTTCCGATCGTCGACGTCGAGCCCGTGCCGCTCCCCGACGGCAACGAGCCGCGCATCGCCCTCTCCGTGGACGTTCGACTTCCGAACGGCGAGGTGCTCACGGTCGTCGGCGTCCACTTCGACTGGGTGGACGACGACGCGTTCCGCTTCGCCCAGGCGAAGGCGCTCGCGGAGCATCTCGACGGCCTCGATCGGCCGTACATGGTCCTCGGCGACCTCAACGACGGCCCGGCCTCGCGGACGCTCGACCTGATCCGAAAGCGCGCGTTCGAGGCGAAGAAGCCGGACGCGGCACGAGCCACCTTCCCGTCCAGCGATCCCGAGAGCGAGATCGACTACGTCTTCTGCGCGCCCGCCGGGGCTTGGACGGTCGAGCGCGTGCGCGTCGCCGATGAGCGCGCCGCCTCGGACCATCGGCCGGTCTGGGCCGACCTCGTTCTCGAGGACTAGCCCGGGCTAGCGACCCAGGAACGCGTCGAGCAGTCGTTCGGCCGCCGTTCCAGGAAGCAGGGCTCCGGCCCGAACGCTCGCGACGGTCTCGTCGAGCTGTGCGCGGACCCCGGGGTGCTCGCGGAACGCTGCGAGCAGCCGCTCTTCGACCAGCGACCACATCCACCTCTCCGCCTGCTCGTTCCGGCGCTCGCGCAGCACGCCGGCGTCCTCCAGCGCGCTGCGGTGCTCGAGCACCGCCTGCCAGAGCTCGTCGACGCCGGCGCCGGTCTGCGCGCTCAGCGTCAGGACGCGCGGCGTCCAGTGCGCGTCGCGTGGACGGAGGTAGCGCAGCGCGGCGGAGTGGTCCCGCGCCGCGGCGCGCGCGAGCGCCATCCGGTCCCCGTCGGCCTTGTTCACGGCGAGGACGTCGCCGACCTCGAGGATCCCCTTCTTGATCCCCTGCAGCTCGTCGCCTGCGCCGGGCAGGAGAAGGACGACCATCGTGTCGACCATCTCGCGCACGGCCGTCTCGCTCTGCCCGACGCCGACCGTCTCGACCAGCACGACGTCGAAGCCCGCGGCCTCGCACAGCAGCATCGTCTCCCGCGTGCGCTGGGCGACACCGCCGAGCGTGGCGGCGCTCGGCGAGGGGCGGATGAACGCCTCCTCGCGGCGCGCGAGCGTCTCCATCCGACTCTTGTCGCCGAGGATCGAGCCGCCCGAGAGCGTGCTCGACGGATCGATCGCCAGGACGGCGACGCGGTGCCCCCGATCGACCAGGTGGACGCCGAGGGTCTCGAT
>JBCCSK010000179.1:0-11896 GCA_039200205.1 Planctomycetota bacterium | reverse complement strand
GTCGAGTGCATCACGAGCGCCGAAGGGCGGGATCTCGACCACCGCCGCGAGCGGTCGCTCCGGATCCTTCGAGACGCGGAGCGTCAGCGAGCCGTACCGGCCGCGCTCGAAGCTCCTGAGCCCGCACTTGAACCGACCCTCCTGCGAGGTCCACGTCGTCGTCTCCGAACGTGCACGGTCCGCGCCGTCGAACCGCGCGACGTAGGTCACTTCTGCGCGTGCGACCACATCGCCCTCCGGATCGAAGAGCCGACCGCGGAGGAAGGCCATTCCGCGGGAGGACGGATGTCCCCGTTCGCTGGCCTCGTCCGGGCTCTCGGCCTCCGCCTCGAGCGTCGGCGTGCCCCCGAGACCGTCCGTGCGAGCGATGCGCTCGGACTCGCCCAGCTCGGACGGTGGAACGAGGCCGCTTCGACCCTCCCGCTCGGAGTCGCCGCTCGTCTCTCGGTCGACGGAGTGCACGCCGCCCGCGGTCGATCCCCTCCCACCCACGGCGACGAGGATCACCGCGACGAGAACGAGGATCAGGAGCAGCGCGAGGCGTCGCATCGGGCCCCAGACTACGCCAGTCGCCGCAAAGGCCTCATCGTCCGAGGCCGCCCCCGTCTACACGTCGACGACTGCGTCGTCTCCCCGGATCGGCGCGATGATCTCGCGACCCTCGGGCTGACGTGAGCCCTCGGGACCGAGCTGGACTCGAACCTCGTCCGTCGAGGGAAGCAGCACCACGTCTCCCGGCGCGAGGTCTCCGGCGAAGACGCAGCGGTCCGCGGTGGAGACGATCGCGCTCACCGCGTCCGTCCCGGACCGGCGACGCACGCGAGGTCCGACGATCGGCTGTGCTCGCCAGACGAGATCGTCGAGCCGCACGATCTCGCCCGGGCCGATGCGCACGCCTTCGGCAACGCGTGCGATGACGGCACCGTCGCCGCGTAGGACCTTCGCGACGACGTCGTAGTCGCCCGCGAGGACCCCGGTCGCGGAGAAGCGCCCGCCCGGACCGAGCGCGGCGACGTGCGCCCCGACTCCCGGGAGGAGCGGCCCGTCCTGTCTCACGAGGGTGAGGGAGACGACCGGCGCGTCCGACCGGATCCGGCCGTTCGCGGCGCCGAGACCGGGGAACTCCAGTTCCACGACGTCGGGTCCGCTCTCCGTCACCTCGAACGAGCCCGCTGCAGATCCGATCGCTCGCGAGTCGACGGCGTAGACGTAGCGCCCGAGCGGAAGGTGTGCCGTCACGCGATCTGGCCCTGAACTCCACCCGGCGAAGAGGTGCTCCCACCGGCCGAGCCTCCGGATCTCCGCACCGAACGCCCGGGGATCGCCCTCGGCGCGGAAGGTCACCCGTCGAACCTCCTCCGGGACGACGGTCACGTCGAGCACGTCACCGACCGCGTCGACCGCGACGGTCGCGAGCTCGCGACCCTGCCAGCGAAGCGTGGCCTCGTAGGGCGGACGCACGGGCGACTCCAAGGCACCCGTCAGATCGAAGCCGAGGTCCCACTGGTTCGTGAAGCGTCCCGCGGTGACGCCGGTCGCATCGCCCTGCCGCCACTCGGCGATGATCCCGCCGGGAGCGAACGTCCCGACGTCGCCGAGCCCCAGGGGCGCACCGTCGGAGCCGACGAGTCTCCAGTGGACCTGCGGCTGACTCCGTGAATCGACGCGCGGAACTCGGATCCGTCGCACCGGAGAGTCAACCTCGTCGATGCGGACCCGCGTCACGCCGCGACCCAGCGCGACGCGCCGGTCGAGCCAGCGGGCACGGCCACTCGCGGCGAAGAGCTGGAGCGCGACGACGCTCCCTTCCGGCAGGGCGTCCAGCCTCGCCATTCCGTCGGGGCCAATCTCGACGGAGCTCCCCGGGGGACGACTCTCCGAGATCGCCACGAGCACCCAGGGACCATCTTCCGAAGCCTGCTGCGCCAGGACCTCCTCCGCGATCTCGACCTGGAGCGAGCACGGCCTTGGAGCCATGACGCGCGTCATCTGGGCGGAGAGGTCGACGGTCGTGCGCGTCCAGTCGTCGATCGAAGGCAGGTGCACCGTCGCAGTCACGAGACCCGACGTCGGCATCCCCTCGAATCGCGCCCAGCCCGCAGCGTCCGTCGTGGCCGTCCCGAGCGGCGGCGGCTCCCAGAGCGGCGTGGGGTCGACGGGGCGACGGAGGTCGACGCGCGCATCGCCCACCGGCGAGAGGTCGGGGCCCAGGACGCGGAGCTCGACGACGCGCGCCCGCGCGAGCTCGACGTCGAGGTTGACGCCGCGGTCGTTCTCCGATTCCACGACCTCACCGTCGTGCGGGGAGACCACCGCCGTCACGTAGCCGTCGGCCTCGATCCTCACGGCCGTGACGACCTCGAGCCCCCCGGAGGACGACGTCCGATAGTCGGCAGCGTACCGACCGGATCTCTCCTCCACGTCTCCCCGGGCCAGGACGCGGCCACTGGGGTTGAGGAGCGTGACCTGGGCCCCGCGCACCGGCTGCCCGTCCGGGCCGCGGATGAACCCGTTGATCGACGTGTTTCCGCTCGCCGCCACGGACGCCTCGAACGAGGCGAAGCATGCGAGGGCGACCAGGACGTTCAACTCGCCTCGGCCCGTGCGCGCGGCTTGCCCGACGCGTCATCGCGCATCCGGAGCTCTCCCTGGTCGCACGTCAGCCGGCGCGCTTCTTCGCCCTCGCGCGTGAGGAGGTGGACGGGCCCCTTCCACAGCGACTCGATCGTCCGCAGCATCTCGCCGGCTTCGTCGAGCTTCAGGTCGCGGCCGTCGTGGTCGTGGCGCAGCACCATGTCTCGCACGGCGCCTTCGTGGACCTCGACGAGCTCGATCCGCGGCTGCCCGCCCCACGCGAGCGAGCGAAGGAGCGCCTGCTTGACGTCGTTCGGATCGCGGGTGCCGATGCGCGGGCCCGCGCCCCGGCGCGCGGGGTCGGTCACGAACAGCGACGAGCGCGCGGCGAACTCCGCGTCGAGCACCTCGTCGACGAACGAGACGTCGTTGTGCACGGCCCGCAGCCGGAAGACGTCCATCCCGCGCCGCTCCGCGTGGCGGAAGAGATCGAGGCCGAGCTTGTAGGGGTTGAGCTGCCCCGGCGCCGCCTGCGTCGCTCCGGAGTGACAGTCGGCGAACTCGACGACCTCGGACGCGTCGAGCAGTCCGCCGGTGAGCAGGCGGCTGTGCCACAGCGACGCCCAGCCCTCGTTGATGATCTTCGTCATCCGCTGGGGCAGGAAGTACTCCGCCTCCGCGTGGACGATCCACAGCACCTCGCGCTCCCACGGCTCGACGTCCGCGTGGCGGCAGAGGAACTGGAGCACGTCGAACGTCGGCAGGTCGTGGTCCGCCGAGGCGCTCCGCACGGCGCCGTCCATCAGCTGGCCGAGCGACGCGCGCGCACGCTCGGACAGCGAGGCGCCGCCGGCGTCGTCGCCGCGCTCCGCGCGCCCCTGGGCAGCGCGATACGCGCGGAGCGGACCGTGCGGGTCCATCAGCGGCTCGAGGCTCAGCGCGCGGTCGAGGAGGCGCTCGACGCGGTCCTGACCGAACCGATCGACGCTCTCCTGGATGCGCCGCGCGTGGTCGTCGAAGCGCTCGAGCATCTGCCGCTCGGTCGGCGCGAACCACGCGCTGTTGCGGAAGAAGTCCGCGTGCCCGAACACGTGCGCCATGACGAGCTTTTGCTCCATCAGGCTGTTCGAGCGCACGAGGTAGGCGATCGTCGGGTCGTGGTTGACGACCAGCTCGTAGATCTTCGACAGGCCCCAGTCGTAGCCGCGGGCGAGCCGCTCGTACTCCATCCCGAAGCGCCACGACGAGTAGCGCACGGGGAACCCACCGTAGGCGGCGACGGCGTTGACGTCGGCCGCGTCGAGCATCTCGAAGACGACGTCGAAGAACGTCAGCCCGGCGTTCGACGCGGCCTCCTCGGCGCGCTCGGCGCAGCGGAGCAGCTCGGGCGTGAGCGACGGACCGGAGACCATCAGCGCCCCTGGCCGAGGAAGGCCTTGATCGCGTCGGCGATGCCCGTGCGGTCGCTGACCGACGCCGTAACGAGCCGCTCGTCGCCCGCGAACGCGACGTCGAGGTCCTTCTTGAACTGCCCGGAGCCGTAGGCGCTCTTCACCTGCCCGTAGCAGAACTGGTTCACGCGGGGCAGGAGCTCCTCGCGCACGAGGGTGACGCAGCGGTCGGTGTCGCGCGCGCTCCAGTTGTCGCCGTCCGAGTAGTGGAACGGGTAGATGTTGTAGTCCTCGGGCCGGTAGCGGTCCTGGATGAGGTCGAGGCACAGCTCGTACGCCGACGAGATCTTCGTGCCCCCCGACTCCCGCAGATGGAAGAACGTGTCCTTGTCGACGACCTTCGCCGTGGCGTCGTGGACGATGTACACGACCTCCAGCGAGCGATACTGGCTTCGGAGCCAGGTGTCGATCCAGAACGCCTCGATGCGGACGATGTCCTTTTGCTCGCGGCCCATCGAGCCGGAGACGTCCATCATGTGCACGATGACCGCGGACGACTCGGGCCGCGGCTTCGGGCGGCGGGCGCGGAAGCGCTGGTCGTCCTGGATCGGAACGACGACCGGGTTCGCGGGGTCGAAGTCCCCCGCGGCGATCGTGCGCACGAGCGCTCTCCGGAACGTCCGGCGGAAGTGGCGCAGCGACTGCGGTCCCTGGCTGCGGATGCCGGTCCAGCGCCCGCCGGTCGCCTCCAGCTCGTCGCGCCCGCGCGGCTCGATGCGCGGCAGCTCGAGCTCCTCGCCGAGCATCGACGCGAGCTCCTCCAGCTCGACCTCGGCCTCCAGGATGTGGTTGCCCTCGTGCTCGCCGGCGCCGCCCGAGCCGCCCTCGCCCTCACCGGCCTCGCCGTCGGCCGCGTCGCCGACGTCGCCGGGGCCCTGCCCGACGCCGCCCTCGTTCGACCCGAAGCGGAACCGCGGCAGCTCGATCGACGGCACGGGCACGGAGACGACCTTGTCCCCCTGCTTGCCGACGAGCTCCGACGAAGCGAGGTACTTGCGGAGGTCCTCGCGGATCCTGCCGCGCACGACTTCCTTGAAGCGCGCGCGGTCGCGCTCCATCCGGTAGACCTGACGTCCCACGCTGCGCCCTCCGTCAGGCGGCGGCTTCGTCGCCGTCGCCGTCCCCGGAGGCCGCCCTCTCCCGCTCTTCCTCCTCGGCGCGCACGAAGAGCCCTGCGACGTCGCGCAGGACCGCGTTCGCCGAACGCTCGTCGTACCCGAACTGGCGGCACAGGCGATCGCGGATGACCTCGATCTTCTCCTGCGTGTCGGGGTCGACGACCGACGAGACGAGGCTCGTCAGCTGGATCGAGTCCTTCTGGTCCTCGAAGAGCTTCAGCTCGAGCGCGCGACGCAGGCGCCGGTTCTCGCGGAAGTCGAACTGCTTGCCCTCGAGGTGCACCGCCGCGATGTAGTTCATCAGCTCGTGGCGGAAGTCGTCCTTGCGGGCCTCGGGGATGTCCGTCTTCTCCTCGACGCTGCGCATCAAGCGCTCGTCGGGGGCCCGCAGCACACCGTCCTCGCACGCGACCTGCTCGCGCGTCGTGTACGCGCGAACGTTGTCGAGGTACTTCGAGCAGAGCCGGTCGAGCGCGTCCTGGTCCGCGGCGATCGCGGCCTCGACCTCCTCGCGGATGATCGTGTCGTACTCCTCGCGGGCGACGGCGATCAGCTGGACGAAGCGCTTCCGCTGCTCCTCGCTGGCGACCATCGAGTGCGCGCCGAGTCCGCGCTCGATCGCGTCGAGCACGTCGCGCGGGCCGATGGACGCGCGCTCCTCGACGAGGCACGTCGCGATCCGGTCCTGCACGTAGCGGGGGCTGATCCCGTCGAGCCCCTCGCGCTCGGCGGCCGCCCGCAGCTCGCGCGCCTGCTCTCCCGTGAACCCCGGGACGTCCTCGCCGTCGTAGAGGCGAGCCTTCTGCACGAGCGAGAGGCTCGGGTGCTTCGGGTCCTCCAGGCGCGTCAGCACGGCCCACAGCGACGCGATCTCCAGGCAGTGCGGGGCGAGGCGACGGCCGGCGGCTCCGCGGCGGCCGAACCGGCGGCGGTGGATCTCCGCTTCGTCGCTGAGCCGCAGGTTGTACGGCACGTCGATGCGGATCGTCCGGTCGCGGAACGCCTCCATGAGCTCGTTGCTCTGGAGCTTTCTGTACTCGGGCTCGTTCGTGTGCCCGAGGATGACCTCGTCGATGTGCGTCGCCTGGAACTTCTTCGGCTTGATCGAGTGCTCCTGGGTCGCGCCGAGCAGGTCGTACAGGAACGCGACGTCGAGCTTCAGCACCTCGATGAACTCCAGCAGGCCGCGGTTCGCGACGTTGAACTCGCCGTCGAAGTTGAACGCGCGCGGATCGCTGTCCGAGCCGTACTCGGCGATCTTGCGGTAGTTCAGGTCGCCCGTGAGCTCGGTGCTGTCCTGGTTCTTCTCGTCCTTCGGCTGGAACGTGCCGATGCCGACGCGGCCCGCCTCGGAGAACGTGAAGCGCCGGACCCGCACGTGCTCGACGGCGCGCGACCAGTCGCCCTCGTAGCGCCGGAGCAGCTCGTCGAGCCAGAACTGCGAGACCGGGTCGAGCTCGCCCTCGATGCGGATCTGGTCCTCGCGGCCCCAGTTCGCGTTCAGAGCGCGCTCGATGGGCCCGCGCGCGCTCTTCGGAATGAGGAGCAGCGGGTCCTGGTTCATCGGCGACGGGATCACCTCGCCGTCGACGTGCCAGTCGAACGTGAAGATCGCGCCCTCTGGGGTCCGCGTGTACGCCTCGAGCCCACGCTTCAAGAGGCGCGAGATCGTGCTCTTGGCCGAGCCGACGGGGCCGTGCAGCAGGAGGATCCGACGCTCCGGCCCGAGCCGCCGTGCGCCCGCGCGGATCGTCATGACCAGGTCGTGCAGCGACTGGTCGAGGCCGAACACGGCGTCGGGGCCGATCGGCCGCTCCTCGCCCTCCTCGGGGCGCGCGCCGAAGCGGTCGTCGAAGACGTGCCAGCGCGGCGGAAGGCCCTCGCTCTTGCGAACGGTCCGCCCCTGGGAGTCGATCATGTCCGCGAGGCGCTGCCATGCGTTCCGCGCGTGCGCAGGGTGCTCCTCGACCAGGGCGAGGTACTCGTCGAGGGTGCCGTCCCAGGGCGCCGCCGCCTTGGCTTCCACGCGGGCGGCCTCCCGTGCGAGGGAGCCGAGGGAAGATGCGGGGCTGGGTCGATCCCCGTGTGCGGCTTGCCCGGGGTCCGTTTGGCGGTCGTTACGCATGGATTGGGGCGCCTTCCGCGGAGAGGAACGGCGGTGGGGTCCATATCCGTGGGCCGGGGTGGCACCAGGATAGACGAGCGGATTTCGGTCCCGTATCGAACGCGGCGGCGAGCGAGGGAAGGCGCTGCCTCGGGTCGGTGAAGACCCGCGCGCAACACGGGGGATCGACGGCCTCCCGCCTCGATCCGTAACTCGACTCGTATCCTCGAAGGGCGCCGAACGGAAGCCGAAAGACGCCGCGAATCGGCGTCTCGCTCTCGGACTCGTCTCAGGGCGAGAGCCGTCGGAGCCTCTCGGCTGGACTGCGCGCCGAGGTCGCGGTGAGGTCCACCACCGGGGCCGCGTCGGCGGCCCCCTCGGCTCCCGTGAAGAAGAGCCGCACGCGCAGACCACGGTTCGGCGCGAGATCCACGAGCCGCAGGGCATTCCGACCGCGGGGCGCCACGATCAGCGCGCTGCGCCGCGGGCTTGCGACGGCGCTCGCGGTCCAGGCGACGCCGGGCGTCCGGACGTGGGCGGCGAGATCGATGCCGTGAGCGCGCCGCAGGGCGACGTGCCGCTCCCCCGCCGTGGCGGTGCCGCCGCGGTTCATCAGCTCGACGTCGAGCGCCCAGTTCTTCGGACCCAGCCTCTGCCAGCGAGCCGCACCGAGGGCGAGGCGCGGGAGCGACGAGAAGGCCGAGCGCGTGGCTGCGAGGAGATCGCCTTGCGCCTTCGTCGCGGTGAATGCGCTGACGCCGAGCCGCTCGACGCAGAACGCGCCGAGGCTGCCGGGGAGCCATCGCTCGTCCTCTGCGCCGACGACGACCACCGCCGCGCAGCGCCCCTCGCCCAGCAGGCCGTCCGCGAGAGCGCTCACCCGCGGAACGGCGCCGGGATAGGGTCCGGCCGCCGATCCGAAGCGCGCGCGCGCTTCGTCCCAGCGCGCGGGGAAGTTGGCCGCCGGATCGACGCCCTCGGAGCGCGCGGCGCTCCATTCGGGGAGCAACAGCGGAACGAGAACGGCGACGTCGGCGAGCTCGGCTCGTAGCGGACCGTCCTCGCAGATCGCGCGACACGGCCCGAGCAACGGCTCGCCGAACGCTTCGCGCGCGGGATCGGGCACGTCGAGCGCAGCGGGGAGGACGACGATCACAGGCCCGTCGATTGGCCCGATTCGCGCCCACACGACCCGGGACTCGTCGCCGCTCGTCTCGCCGACGACGACGTTCGCTGCGACGCCGAACTCCTGATACAGGTCGGCCGCCGCGCTCTCCAGCTCGCGCACGCGGTCGCCCGGCACGGTCACGGCGAGGCCCACCGCGAGGACGCCTCCGAGCGCGATCACGGCCGGACCTCCCGGCGGGCCGACCCCGCGTGACGCGACTCCGCGGCAATGGCGATCGAGGTCCCCTCGTGCGCGGTCACGATCCATCGGAGGACGCGCGAGGTCTCGCCGCCCCCGAGCCCACGGACGTGCTCCACGTGCGGCCCGGCGAGCACCTGAGCGTCGCACGCGGCCTCGAGGCGCACCTCGATGGCGCCCGCGTCTTCGTGGACGACG
The DNA here is from genome assembly GCA_039200205.1 of Planctomycetota bacterium. GTDB lineage: Bacteria > Planctomycetota > UBA1135 > UBA1135 > Saltatorellus. Next base: position 3,085 of record JBCCSK010000179.1, on the reverse strand, counting down.
TCGCCGAGCGCCGTGGGCAGCTCGCCGCGGTTCGTGATCTTGACCTCGAGCTCGACCAGGTCGCCGCGCCGCTCCATCCGAACCAGCTCGATCGAGATCCGAGGGAGGCTCACGACCACGGTCTGGATGAACGGGACGACGCCAGCCAGCGCGGGCTCCAGCGCATCCGACGGCGGATTCCAGCGCGTCCGCGCGCCCCAGCCGCCGACCCAGCCGGTTCGACCCCCGCCGAGATCGACCGGGTGCCAGTCGGTGAAGCCGGCGCCGCCTCGGACGTCGTCGAGCCAGCGCGCCCAGCGTCGCTGGCCGTCGTCGAGCCCAGGTCCACCGCGAAGCGGAACGCCGCCGCGATCGATCGGCGGCCGGGCGTCGAGCGCGCTCAGGACGGGTCGTCCGTCGTGCCCGACCGCGTCAGGCCCCCAGACGGCGATCTCGACGGCAGTGACCCCGACCGCTCCATGCAGCCAGTCGACGAAGCGACCGGAGTCGCCCTCACCCTCGGCGATGATCCGCTCCTCGGCGCGTCCGCTCGCGACCGCGTAAGCGCGCGCCAGCCGACGCTGCACGGCGAGGCGTTCGTGGGACGAGTCGCGCGGGACGCGGACGCCGCCGTGTGCGCCCTGGAAGACGAACGCGAGCACGACGTGGCGCTCGAGCATGAGGTCTGCGAGCCGACGCGCGAGCGGTGAAGCGAGCGGCCGCTCCCCGCACTCCCCGTCCGGCCCCGGGCCACGCCATCCGAGCGGAAACTGACGATCGAGGTCGAGGCCGCCGAGGCCGTCCTCGTTGAAGAGACCATCGCCGTCGTCGTCGTAGCCCTCGACGACACGCTCGTAGCGGGGAGCATCCTCGGGTCCGGCGCGCGCGAGGAAGCGCGTGTCCTCGGCGAAGCACCACGCGCCGTCAGGATCCGGCAGAAGCATCTCGAGGATTCGATCGTCGCCGTCGACGTCGTCCCCGCCGTCCTCACCCGCGCGACCGTCGAGATCGTCGTCGACGGCCGTCGCGTCGCGTCCGTCCACGGTGCACGCGCCGCCGCCCACGCGAGCGAGCCCGTCCGGCGAGGCCCACGGAACGGAAACGACCTCGATGTCCGCGGGCAGGTGATCGAGCTGGACGAGGAGCCTGTGCGTCGCGCGCAGAACCGCTTCCGAACCCGCCTGCGAACGACCGTCGAGTCCGCCGAGGAGCAGAAGCGTCCGACGCTCGAACCCGGGACCTGCCTCCAGCGGCTCTCTCCCGCAGTCGAAGGCGATCGCGGGCACAGGCAGTCCCCCGGCGGACGTTCCGAGGTCGATGCGCCGAACCCGATCGGGGTCCGCGGCGATCCAGTCGTCGACGAGCGTGCGCACGGCAGCGGCGTCGTGGTAGCCCCCGTGCGGCGGCGTGAAACGGCCGCCGCCTCCGCCGGTCGCCGCATGCACGTTCGCACCCGTCCCGACCGTCGCGAGCGCGACGAGGCCGAGGAGGGTCCGAAGAGCGCCGTGAAGATCACGGCGCAAGGGCGATGCGTTGGTGACGGCGAGCAAAGGGCGGAGGGTCGACGGGCAGCACTCGGCCCCGCAAATACGACTTCCTTACCGTCGCTTCGTACGCCCGCCCCGGGCGGCTTGACCCTTTCGAGCCGCGGTCCCCTCCGGGGTCCCGGAAAGGGAGGCGGTGCCGACTACACCGGCTCGGTCGCGTCCGCCGGCGTCTCGGTTTCGGGCTCCGACGCTTCGGACTCGGCCGGCGCGCGGTGGACGGCGATCTCGACGATCGGCTCGCCCGATTCCTCGTCCGTCGAGGCGCGTGGCTCGGGAGCTTCACTCTCGTCCGCTTCCTCCCCGGCCTCGCGCGGACGCGCGGAGCCGGTGGACTCGGGCGCGAACTCGTCGATCTCGTCGAGCTCGACCGAGACGAAGCGCGACACGCCCTTCACCTGCATCGTCACGCCATACAGCGCCTGGGACGCGGCCATCGTTCCCTTGTTGTGGGTCACGACGATGAACTGCGTCGAGGTGCGGAAGCGATCGAGCATCGCGAGGAAGCGATCGATGTTCGCGTCGTCCAGCGCCGCGTCGACCTCGTCGAGGACGCAGAACGGACTCGGTCGCGCCTCGAACACGGCGAACAGGAGAGCGAGCGCGGTCATCGTCCGCTGGCCGCCGGACAGGAGTCCGATCGACAGGAGCTCGCGTCCCGGAGGACGCGCGACGATCTCGACGCCGGACTCCAGGACGTCCTCACCCTCCTCGAGCCGGATGTCCGCCTTTCCGCCGCCGAACAGCAGACGGAAGATGCGCTGGAAGTTGCCGCGTACCTCCTCGAAGGTCTCGACGAACAGTCGCCGGCTCTCCTCGTCGATCGTCCGGATCGTGTCGAGCAGAGTCTTGCGCGCCTCGGCGAGGTCCGTCGCCTGCGTCTCGAAGTGCTCGAGCCTGCCGCCGACCTCTTCGAGCTCGTGCACGGCGTCGAGGTTCACCGGTCCGAGGCGATCGAGCTGCGCCTTGATGGCGACGACCTCCTTGTCGAGCGCCTCGAGGGCAGCCGCCTCCAGCGGCTCCTCGCCGAGCTCCACGAACGCCTCGCGAAGCGCGTGCTCGGAGGTCCCGAGCTCCTCCGCCGCGCGCCCGAGGACTTCACGCCGCGCGATCTCCGCCGCCTGCGAAGCGAGGCGCTCTTCCCCCAGCGACTCGGACGTCGCGTCGAGCTGAGTCTGGACCGCCTCGGCCTCCTTGCGCGTCTCCGAGATCCGCTCGGCGCCAGACCGTTCGCTCGCGCGCAGTGCGGCGAGTCGCTCCTCGACGTCGGCGCGCCGGGCGACGATCGCCTCCGCCTCGGCGGCGATGCCCTGGACCTCGCCGCGCCCCTCGCTCGCGCTGGTGCCGTAGGTCTCGGCGCGCTTGCGGCTCCGCTCGATCTCCGAGCCCGTCTCGCCGATGAGGCGCTCCAGGCTGGCGATGCGCTGCTCCAGCCCGGTCGCCTCGGCCTTGACGGCACTGAGCTCGACCTGCGCGCCCTGCTCTTCGCGCTGGAGACCCTCGCGCTCGGCCTCGAGCCGCTTTCGGCCGTTGTCCATCTGCTCGAGGCGATCGTTCTCGGC
>JBCCSK010000178.1:0-11977 GCA_039200205.1 Planctomycetota bacterium | reverse complement strand
GCGGTCGACGATGCTGTCGTCGGGGCTGTCGACGCGCCGGCCGAAGACGTCGAGCTGACCGACGTTCCGGTTGCCGGTCTCGGTGACGCCCGACTCGTCGTCCTCGGGGAGGGGACGCGGGGGCGTGGGCGGGGCCTCGTCGCCGTTGGCCCGCTCCTCCTGGGAGCCGGGGCGCCCGGTTCCCTCCTGGACGGCCATGGTGGCGAGGGAGGCGGAGCCGACGAGGAGAGACAGAGTGGGGACGAGCTTCATGACAGATGGCGGGCGATCGCCTCTACTCTGGCGAAGCTCCCCCGATTCGGCCAGGCCGGGACGCCCCCCGTCTCCTGGGGCCCACCGGCTGCAAGGCATCTGCAAACCGGTATCCAGGAGCTCCCGAACTCGGCCCCGGCGCGTAAAGGCCCCTCGAGACCACCCGCCGAGACCCCGCGAGAGCCGCTCCGCTTCGCACTGGGCCCCCCTCGACTGCCTGCGACCATGAACCGCACCCTTCTCCTCCTCCTCCTCTCTCTCTTCGCGACGGCCCCCGTCTTCGCCCAGTCTGCGAAGGCGAAGCTCTACGCGAAGGCCGAGGGCGACGACATCCTCGTCGCGATCCAGATCCAGCCCGACCTCGGGTGCTGGGTGTACGACCAGGGAGAGGACGTCGGCGGGATGCCGACCGTCGTCACGCTGGGTGGGATCGAAGGCGCCGACTGGACCGAGGTCTGGTTCCCCGAGCCGAAGGTCAAGACCGACGAGTTCGTCGGGACGTCGCGGATCTTCGACAAGAAGACCGTCGCGTACGCGGCCGCGCGGGGCGCGGCGGCCGGCGCCGACCCCGTGGACGTCACCGCACGGGTCACGGGACAGGCTTGCAACACGAGGCTGTGCGTCTCGTTCGAGTACGACCTGGAGCGCCGCAGCGCGGGAACGGACGACCTCTGGTCGGGCTTCCCGGCGGCGCTGCTGACGGGCCCGCCCGATGGGGGCGACGCGGCGGAGGACGACGCAGCCGGCGATTCCATCGACTGGGAGCCGCTCTTCGGCGACGAGCGCGCGGTCGCGCGCGCTTTTGCGCGCGAGACCGGCGACGACGAGGTGGAGCTCGTCGTGCAGGTCGCGACGACCGAGGGCTGGCACATGTACCACGGCCCGACCGAGGTCGAGATGGGTCCAGGGCTCGGCGCGCCGACGACGATCGAGGTCGAGGGCGGGAACGCGGACTGGCTCGAGGTCCAGCACCCCCGGCCGTACGAGTACGTCCAGGACGCCAGCGATTCCGACGGCTGGCTCTGGGCCTACGAAGGGGTCTTCCTGTTCGGCGTCGAGGGCGAGCTCTACGACGACTTCGACGCGAGCGACCTCACGATCACCGTGCGCGGCCAGGCGTGCGACCCGACGACGTGCGTGCCGGTCGAGATCGGCGACGTCGAGGTGGTCGGCGAGGGGCCGAAGGCGCTCTACGCGGCCGCGTTCGCCGAGTGGGAGCTGCCCGAGCGAGGCGCGCAGGAGCCCGCGCCAGCCGCTGTCGAGACGGCCGAGGAGCCCGGCAAGGTCTACGGCCAGCGGACGGACAGCAAGGGGCTCCTCGGCTTCGTGCTGCTCGCGATCGGGGCGGGTCTGTTCACGCTCCTGATGCCGTGCACGTACCCGATGATCCCGATCACGATCTCGTTCTTCACGAAGCAGGCGGAGCAGCGCGAGGGATCGGTGCTGCCGTTCGCGCTCCTGTACGGGCTCGGGATCGTCGCGATGTTCGTCGCGATCGGCGTCCTCGCCGGTCCGGTCATCGTCCCGTTCGCCCAGCACGAGATCACGAACTTCGTCATCGGCGCACTGTTCGTCGTCTTCGCGCTCGTCCTGTTCGGCGTGATCGACCTCCAGCCGCCGCGCTTCCTCATGAACGCGGCGGGCAAGGCGAGCAACACGGGCGGCTACGTCGGCGTGTTCCTGATGGGGCTGACGCTCGTCGTGACGAGCTTCACATGCACGGCGCCGTTCGTCGGTTCACTGCTCGCCGCCGGCGCGTCCGGCTCGGACGGCGGAACGATGCGGATCGTCATCGGGATGGCCGCGTTCGGCTTCACGATGGCGGTGCCGTTCGTGTTCCTCGCGCTCGTCCCGGGCAAGCTCAGCGCGATCCCCTCCGCGGGCGGCTGGATGAACACGGTCAAGGTGTTCATGGGCTTCGTCGAGCTCGGCGCGTCGCTGAAGTTCTTCTCGAACGCCGACATCGCGCTGCAGGCCGGATGGATCACGCGCGAGGTCTTCCTGGCGATGTGGGCCGGGATCGCGTTCGTGACCGCGTCCTACCTGTTCGGACGCATCAACCTGAAGGGCGAGAATCCCGACGGCGCGATCGGGCCGCTTCGCATGCTCGTCGGAGTCGGCACCGTCCTGTTCGGCTTCTACTGCTTCCTCGGCGTCCAGGGCTACCAGCTCGATCGCTACTTCATGAACGCGATGGCGCCGCCGCCGCACTACACGCGCGGGCTGGTCGAGAGCCACCGGTCCGCTCCGAGCGGCGTCGCCGAGAGTCTCCCCGAGTTCGCGGAGAGGCAGGGCGGGAGCATCGTCGTCGTCGACGACTACGACGCAGCGCTCGGGCTCGCGCTCGATCGTGGGGAAGGGCTGCTGGTCAACTTCACGGGTCACACGTGAGTGAACTGCCGCACGATGGAGGTCTCCATCTTTCCCGATCCGATGGTCCGAGCGCACAAGACGAGCTTCATCGAGGCGCGGCTGCACAGCGACGCGGAGAACCCGGTCCATCGCGAGCGCATCGCGGGTCTCATCGAGACCGTCGCGAAGTCGACCGCGCAGCCGATCTACGTCGCCGTCGATCCCGCGACCGAAGCGGAGATCAGCCGCTACTCGGGCGCCGCACTCACGCCCGACGAGTTCGCGGAGTTCCTCTCCGACGCGGCCGGTGAGCTCGGCCTCGAGGGACCCGGAGCGCAGCCCGTCGCGCGCCCGGATCACTGATCGCTGTCACTGAGACGTCCCGTTCAGCGTGAGCTGGAACGGATCCGCCGCGTTCGGCGCGTCGTGATCGAAGCGCAGCGTCGCGCTCTTCGACCCCGCGCCGGACCGCGGCGCGAAGCGCAGGCGGTACTCGACGCTGTCGCCCGCCTGCATCGCCGCGTCGCCGAGGCAGCTCGAGTCGACGCGCGTGCGCATCACGTTGGCGATCTCTTGGTGCAGGCGAATGTCGATGTTGTCCATCCCGCCGCACGTGTGGCAGTAGCTCATGATCGTGCCCTGGCTGCACTGCGTCCCGGTGTTGCAGTTCGAGGAGCACCGATCGATCGGCGGGCAGTAGTCGTGCGTGTGCCTCGCGCCGAAGTTGTGTCCGAGCTCGTGGGCGACGACGACGAAGTCCCAGGTGAAGTTGCCGGGCGTCGCGTTCCAGTTGCCCCAGTTGATGTTGGCGCGCAGGTTCGCGCTGACGCCGTAGCCGTTGGTCTGGCTGCACAGGACGCCGACGTACGCGATACCGCCGCCGAGGTTCGACCCGGACAGGAAGTGCGCGAGGTCCGCCTGGGCAGGCCAGCCGGACGTGTTCCAGGCGGTGCGGAACTCGGCGAGCATCCCGGCGGTGTCCCCGCCGCCGTCCGGCGTGGTCCACGGGTCGTTCGAGTTCGTGTGGATCCCGAGGTAGGCGATCGAGAACGTCGTCTGGACGTGCTCGAAGTACGTGTCGCTGACCGCCGCGATCATCCCCGTGACGTAGTTCGTGACCGCGTTCGCCGAGCCGAGCCGGTTGAAGAACTGGTAGTCGGTCTCGATCGCGAGGCGGCAGTTGGCGACGGTCACCGCTCCCGAGGTCGGCGGAGCGGTGGCGCTCGACGGCAGTTCGAGGCTCTCGGCCACGCCGGGTACGGGCTCGGCGCCAGCGCAGAGCGGCGGCCGGACGTCGCCTACGAGGGCCTCGAGGTCGGTCTCGTGAACGACGCGGCAGGTCGCCGGAGACGACGAGGTCGGGTCTTCTTCGACCGCGAGGTGGATGAAGCGCCCCTCCTCGAACGGGAGCTCCACCCAGCCCTGCGGCCCCCTCCTCGTCATCGCGAGGAAGACGCGGCTGTCGGGGACTTCCAGGGCCGTTCCCCTCCACGTCGAGAGGTCGGACACGAGCGCGCGCGGCCCGCCCGGGACGGCCTGGCCGTCGATGCTCAGGATCGCGTCGTGGGCGATCGGCAGGGGCACGCGCTGGAGCTCGAGCGTCACGTCGCCGACGCCGGGCAGCGGAAAGCCGTGGAGGCGCGTGCGATCGACGAACGCCATGTCCTGGAGCGCCGCCTCGTCGACGGCGAGCAGGATCCCGGGATGAGGGTCGGGCTCCTCGGCGTTCGCGGCGACCTGGACGAAGGGCGCCATGAGGTCCACGACCTCGGAGGGCGGCGGAGTCGACGCGACCGTCAGCCGTCCGCTCACCAGGGTCGCCGACTCGACCTCGACGACGAAGTCCGTCGGGTCGTCCCCCGAGAGCACCGGCGTGCCGAGCGCCATCGGCGCGCTGCCCTGGTTGGCGACGATCAGCCTCGTTCCCGTCGTCGCGCCGCCGTTGTTCGAGATCGAGCCGAGTCCGATCGAGTCGCCGGACGCGAGCGTGGTCTCCGTGCCGGTCGGACCGTGGGACGCGGCGAAGGCGGGCGTCGGCGGCGCCTCGTCGTCGGTGATCGTCACGACGTGGCGGACCGGGCCGCTCGGCACGAGCTCGGCCATGTCTCCGCCCGTGAGCTGGATCGCGAAGGTCTCCGGCCCCTCGACCACGCCGTCGTCGAGGACCTCGACCGTCACGACCTGGGTCGCGCCGTCGGAGCTGCCGCTGGCGAACGTGATCGTCTGCGGGGCGATCGCTCGATAGTCGGTGTTCGGCGTCGCACTGCCCGACGCGTCGTCGCCCGCCATGACGCGCGCCTCGAAGCCGAGCGTCGTGCCGGAGGGCAGGTCGAGAACGACGACCAGGTCGTAGGTCGTCGAGGTCTCGTTGGGCGTCACCGTCGTCGCCGACTGGAACGCGATCGATGCGTCCTGGTTCTCGACGAGGGTCACGGTCGTCCGTCCAGGTCCCTGGACGCCCGCGTTCGTTGCGTTCACGAGGCGCAGGACCACGGTCTCGTCCGCTCCTTCGACGATTGCGTCCGCGGTCGTCGTCAGCGTCACCGTCTGCGTGTCGCCCGACACACTTCCCTCGGCGAACGTTACGGTCGCGGGGCCGAATGCGGCGTAGTCGTCGCCTGACGTCGCCGTGCCCGAGCCGGCGTCGACGACCTCGACGGTGACCTCGCTCGCGAGCTCCGCAAGGCTTGTCGTGAGGCGGACCTCGATGTCGAGGGCGCCGCCACCCTCCGGATGGTCGAACGACCCCTGGACGAAGGAGACGTTCGAGGGGAGAGGCGGCGGTCCGTCGTCGCCCCCGCCCCCGCCGCCGCTACACCCCCAGGCTCCGGCCACGCACAGCGCGAGCACCACGTTCGTCCGTTGGATTTTGCTCAAGACTTCCCCTCTATCGAACTCGTCGAACAGGCCCGTGGACCAACTGAAGGAGTGAGAGGAGAGACGCTCGTTCCGGGATCGAGGGGATCGCCCGCTGAGACGCGACCGCGTCTCCAGCGGTCCTGGAAGTCCCTGTGTACGCTGCTGGGACGCTTGGCTCTCCTGCCCCTCGACTTCCCGACTCCACCATGCGTCCGCTCCCTTTCGTCGCTCTCCTGCTCGCTCCGTCCGCCGCCTCGCAGACCCTGTCGATCGTCGTGTCCGAAGACGACGTGATCCCCGGCGTCGGCGAGATCAGTCGCATCGACGGCGTGTCGATCGCCTCGGACGGCACCGCCTTCATCGAGGTCGACACGGACAACCCCGACACCGCGGCCGACTCCGTGCTCCTGCGCAACGGCGTTCTCTTCCTGCGCGAGGACCAGGCCCTCCCGCTTCCTCCGGGCGCGCGCCTCGGGAGCTTCGACGGCATCAGCGCCGGACCCGGCGGCACCGTCGCGATGAACCTCTTCCTCGACGGCACGACCGGCACGTCCGACAACTCGGGCATCTACTTCGGCGACACGCTCGTTCTCCAGGAGGGGACGGCGAGCAATGCCGCTGCCTTCGCTCCCGGCACCGACTACATCGGGTTCTTCGACGCCCAGATTGGCGCGCCGGACGAGATCCTCGTCGTCGCTTCGGTCGACGACCCGACGATCACGAGCAGCGTCGACCGCGCGCTCGTCGTCCTCACGATCGACGGAGCCGGCAACCTGCTCGGTGAGTCGGTCGTCGCGCTGGAGGGCGAGATCCTCCCAGGCCAGACCGAGCCGATCGCCGACTTCGAGACCGGCGCCGAGGAGAGCGACATCAACGCCTCCGGCCAGGTGATCTACGGCGTCGATCTCGCCGGGGATACGGCCACCGATCGGGCGCTCTACCTCGACGGCACGCTCCTCGCACAGGAGGGCTCCCCCTCGCCGATTCCCGGCCGGAACTGGGGCTCGCTCACCAGCGTCGAGGTCGACCTGAACGACGCGGGCGACTACGTCTTCCGGTCCGACGTCGACGGCGATACCGCGGACGACGACGTGATCGTCCGGAACGGGGCGGTCTTCCGTCGCGCGGGAGAAACGCTGCCCGACATCGCCCCGTTCGTCCTGGAGGACTTCGGCAGCTCGATCGGCGTGTGGCTCACTGCCAGCGGCGACGTGATCTGGTTCGGTGAGTGGAGCGACCCCGACTCCACGCGTGACGAGGGGATCTTCTTCAACGACAGGCTCGTCCTGCAGAAGGGCGTCACGACCATCGGCGGCAGCCTGGTGGTCGACATCACCGACATCACCGAGCAGGTGCACGTCGCGCCCGACGGAAGTCGCATGCTCGTCGAGTGCGAGATCGACGGGCCGGGCGGTGAGATCGACGTCGTGGTCGAGATCGCGTTCGGGCTCGGGACGAACTACTGCGACGCGAACGCGAACTCGACGGGCGTGACCGCGCGCATCGCGGTCGCGGGCAGCGACGTCGCGGCGGACAACGACCTGACGCTCTCCGCCTCGTCGCTCCCCACGTTCTCCTTCGGCTTCTTCCTCACGAGCCTCGACCAGGGCTTCGTCATGAACCCCGGCGGCAGCGCCGGGAACCTGTGCCTCGGCGGCTCGATCGGGCGCTACGTCGGCCCGGGCCAGATCCAGAACTCGGGCGCGGGCGGCGCGTTCTCGCTCGACGTGAACCTCACGCAGCACCCGACGCCAACGGGCTTCGTGATCGTCACGGCGGGCGACACCTGGAACTTCCAGGCCTGGTACCGCGACAGCGTCGGCGGCGCGCCGACCTCGAACTTCACGGACGGCATCGAGCTGTCCTTCCGCTGATCACCATGCGATCGCTCTTCCTCGCACTCGCTCTCGGCTCGCCCGTTGCAGCGCAGAACCTGGCCATCGTGGTCGCCGAAGGCGACGTGGTCCCCGGCGTCGGCGCCGTCACCCGCATCGACGGAGTCTCGATCGCCTCGGACGGAACCTCCTACGTCGAGGCCGACACCGACAACCCGAACACCGCTGCCGACTTCGTTCTGCTGCGCGACGGGGTCCTCTTCCTGCGCGAGGACCAGCCGCTGCCTCAGCCTGCGGGAGCGCGGCTCGGGTCTTTCGACGGCGCGAGCGCTGGTCCTGGTGGGACCGTCGTGACGAATCTCGTGCTGGATGGAACGACGGGTAGCGGTGACAACTCGGGCATCTATCTCGGCGATGCGCTCGTCCTCCAAGAGGGAGCGATCAGCAACGCGACCGCTTTCACACCGGGGACCGACTACGTCAGGTTCTTCGACGCCAAGTTCGGCGCTCCGGACGAGATCCTCGTCGTCGCGTCCGTCGACGACTCGATGATCCCGGGCGGGGTCGATAGCGCACTCGTCACCCTCAGCATCGACGGCGTCGGCAACCTGATCGGGGAGTCGGTCGTCGCTTTGGAGGGCCAGGTCCTGCCAGGTCAGATCCAGCCGATCGAGAACTTCGGTGCGCGCGCCGAGGAGAGCGACATCAACGCGTCGGGCCAGGCGATCTTCAGCGTCGATCTCGCTGGAAACGCGGCCGTCGACCGAGCGCTCTACCTCGGTACGACGCTCATCGCGCAGGAGGGCTCTCCGTCGCCCATCCCCGGCCGGAACTGGGGGCCACTCGATGGCGTCGAGGTCGATCTGAACGACGCCGGAGACTATGTGTTCAAGGCCGAGGTCGATGGTGATTCTGCGGACGACGACGTGATCATCCGAAACGGTTCGGTCTATCGCCGTGCCGGTGAATCGCTGCCCGACATCGCACCGTTCGTGCTGGAGGACTTCGGGGGCTCGGTCGGGGTCTGGATCACGGCGGGCGGCGACGTGATCTGGTTCGGCGATTGGAACGATCCGGACTCGTCGCGCGACGAGGGCCTCTTCTTCAACGACCGTCTGATCCTCCAGGAAGGCGTGACCTTCGTCGACGGCGAAGTGATCGTCGACCTCTCCGACCTGTCGGAGCAGGTCGACGTCGCGCCGGACGGCAGCCGCATGCTGGTCGAGGGCGAGATCGAAGGGACTACGGGCGACCTCGACGTCGTGATCGAGATCGTGCTCAATCTCGGATTCAACTACTGCGACGCGAAGCCGAACTCGACCGGCGTTCCTGCCCGGATCTCACTCGCTGGCAGCGACCTCGCCGGGGACAACGATCTGACGCTTTCCGCATCCTCGCTTCCGAACTTCTCGTTCGGCTTCTTCCTGACGAGCCTCGTGCAGGGCTTCAGCGCGAACCCGGGCGGAAGCGCGGGCAACCTCTGCCTCGCCGGCTCGATCGGCCGCTACGTCGGCCCGGGCCAGATCCTGAATTCTGGCGCGAGCGGAGCGTTCTCGCTCGCCGTGAACCTGACGCAGCACCCGACGCCGACGGGCTTCGTCGTCGTCACGGCGGGCGAGACCTGGAACTTCCAGGCCTGGTTCCGCGACAGCGCTGGCGGCTCGCCGACCTCGAACTTCACCGACGGGACGGAGCTGACGTTTCGCTGATCGCCATCGTCGTGAATTCGGGCCACGTTCCTCGTTCAGGCCACGTCGATCGATCAGAAACGTGAGGAGCGTTCTGGCTTCGCGTGAACCTGGCGCGGCCGCGCGCGTTGGCGGCATTCCGAACTCGAACTCCACGTGCGGAACGGAGCTGACGTTCCACTGATCCCCATGCGCGCTCTCCTTCTCGCGTCGCTGCTCGCCGCACCCGCAGGCGCGCAGACGCTGTCGATCGTCCTCACCGAGGGGGATCTGATTCCCGGCATCGGGGCCGTCGCAAGCGTCGACGGGGTGTCGATCGCCTCGGACGGGACGACCTTCATGAAGGTCGACACCGACAGCTCGAACACGGCGGCCGATTTCGTTCTGCTGCGGAACGGGACTGTCTTTCTCCGCGAGGACCAGCCCGTGATGCTCCCGGCGGGTGCGCGAATAGGGTCCTTCGACGGCACGAGCGCCGGCCCGGGCGGCACGGTCGCGCTGAACCTCGTTCTCGAAGGGACGACGAGTACGAGCGACGACGCCGGCGTCTACTTCGGGGGCGACCTCGTCCTGCAGGAGGGTGCGACGAGCACCGCGACCGCTTTCTCTCTCGGAACCGTCTACACCGGCTTCTTCGACGTCCAGTTCGGCGCGCCGGACGAGGTCCTGGTCGTTGCGAACGTCGACGACCCGGGGATTCCGACCGCCGTGGACCGCGCTCTCGTCGTGTTCGAGATCGACGGCGCCGGCAGCCTGGTTGGCGAGTCCGTCGTCGCGCGCGAGGGCCAGGTCCTGCCCGGCCAGACCGAGCCGATCGCCGACATAGAGACGGGGGCCGAAGAGAGCGACATCAACGCGTCCGGCCAGGTGATCTACGGTGTCGATCTCGACGGAGATACGAGCGTCGATCGGGCGCTGTACCTCGACGCGACGCTCCTCGCGCAGGAGGGCCAACCCTCGCCGATCCCGGGTCGGAACTGGGGCTCGCTCACGGGGGTCGAGGTCGATCTGAACGACGCCTGCGACTACGTCTTCAAGTCCGACGTCGACGGCAATCCGGCGGACGACGACGTGATCATCCGGAACGGATCGGTGTATCGCCGCGCGGGGGATTCGCTGCCCGACATCGGACCGTTCACCTTCGAGAACTTCGGTGGCTCGGTCGGCGTATGGATCACCGAGAGCGGCAACGTCATCTGGTACGGCGACTGGAACGACCCGGACACATCGCGCGACGAGGGACTGTTCCTGAACGACACTCTGATCCTCCAGGAGGGCGTCACGTCGGTCGGAGGCAGCGTCATCGTCGGCCTCTCGGATCTCTCCGAGCAAATCCACGTCGCACCGGACGGCAGCCGGATGCTCGTCGAAGGCCAGATCGCGGGACCGTCGGGCGACCTCGACGTCGTGATCGAGATCGTGCTGGACCTCGGGTTCAACTATTGCGACGCCACCCCGAACTCGACGGGTGTCCCGGCGCGGATCTCGCTCGCCGGCACCGACGTCGCGGCGGAGAACGGACTCGTCCTCTTCGCATCCTCGCTCCCGAACTTCTCGTTCGGATTCTTCCTGACGAGTCTCGTGCAGGGCTTCACCGCGAACCCCGGCGGAAGCGCAGGCAACCTGTGCCTCGCCGGTTCGATCGGACGTTACGTTGGTCCCGGACAGATCCTGAACTCGGGTGCGGGCGGAGCGTTCTCACTCGCCGTGAACCTGACGCAGCACCCGACGCCCACGGGATTCGTCATCGTGACGGCGGGAGAGACGTGGAACTTCCAAGCCTGGTATCGCGATGGCGTCGGCGGTACGCCGACCTCGAACTTCACGGACGGAACGGAACTGACGTTCCGATGAGACCCATGCATACGACGTCTGCTCTTGTGATCGCAGCCGCCGGCCTTGCGGCCGTCGCTCTCGACGACACGCCGAGGGAACTCGGCGCGGTCGACTGGGGCCGCAAGCTCGAACCCGCACTGGAGCGCGCGGGTACGTCGGGCAAGCCGGTGCTGCTCCTCTTCCAGGAGATCCCCGGCTGAAGCACGTGCCGGACCTTCGGTGAAGGTCCCCTGCGCACCCCGCTCCTCGTCGAGGCCGCCGACACGCTCTTCGAGCCCGTCGCGATCCGCAACAACGTCGAGGGCGAGGAGCGAGACGTGCTCGAGCGCTTCGACGAGCCGACCTGGAACAACCCGGTCGTGCGTTTCGTCGATGCGCGCGGCGTCGACGTGATCCCGCGGAAGGACCGCGTCTGGACGACGGGCGGTCTCCTCGGGCGGATGCGCGAGGCGCTCGTCGCCGCAGATCGTGACGTGCCGAGTTGGCTCTCGACCGTCGCCGCGGAGACCGCATCGGGCGAGGTCGAGACCGCTCTGTTCGCGATGACGTGATACTGGGAGGGTGAGGCCCAGTTGGGGTCTCTCGAAGGAGTCGTCGGAACGCGCTCCGCCTGGATCGGCAAGCACGAGGTCGTCGAGGTGGCGTACCGCCCGGACGTCGTCGGCTACGGAAAGCTGATCGATGCTGCGGTCGAGCACGGCTGCGCCAGCCGCGTGTGGACGACGTCGGAGGAGCAGCTCGGGGTCGCGAAGAAGAACGGGCGGATCGCGGCACGCGTCGAGGCCTTCGCGGGCGGCCTACGCCCGGCCAAGGCGTCGGACCAGCTCTACTACCTCGAGCGTTCCCCGCTGCGCTACCTGCCGCTGACGCCGGTCCAGGCGCGGCGCGTCAACGGCGCGCTCTACACGAAGAAGGACCCCGGCGCCTGGCTCTCTCCGCGCCAGAAGGAGCTGTACCGGGCGATCGAGTCGACGCTTGCCGAGCGCCCGAAGGCGCTAGAGGGACTGGAGCGGCCGGCGTCGATCGAGAAGCTCGCCAAGTACTCGGACGACCTGTCGAAGGCGCTGGCGGCTGGCCCACGCTGAGCGCGGTTCGGCGAGCGACCCCAACCCGCCTGGGCGGTCCGGCAGCGAGGTGCGCGACCTGAACCCGGTT
>JBCCSK010000177.1:0-12022 GCA_039200205.1 Planctomycetota bacterium | reverse complement strand
CTTGTTCGGCGTCGACGTCGGGCAGCAGCCGAAGTCCTGGTTGTTGGCCGAGTACAAGCCAGGCCAGCTCGTCCCGTCGTTGTAGAACGGGTTCGCGCCGTTCTTCCGCACGCGCGATCCAGCCATCCAGATCGACGTCGCCCCACCGTGGTCGGTGCCCGCCGTCGAGTTCTCGCTCGACGTCCGTCCGAACTCGCTGATCACCATCGTCGTCAGGTCGGTCGAGGCGAAGAGTGGGCCCTGGGCCTCTTTGTCGACCTGCGCGATGCCGTAGGCGACGGCCTCGAGGAGCTCGGCGAGCTGCCCTTCCGGAGCATTCATCGCGTCGAGGCTCCCCTGGTTGGCGTGCGTGTCCCAGCCGCCGATCTCGATTCCGACGACCTTCACCTCCGGGATCGAGCGCAGCATCATCATCGCGTCGCGGAGGTACATGAAGAAGCGACGGGTGTTGGTGCTGTCGGTGAGCAAGCCCACGGTCGACGGCAGGGGGAAGTTCGTGTCCACGGGGTGACCGAACGGATACAGCGCACCGTTGCCCGGGACGTACGGGTTCGGCAGCACCGAGACCTTTTCCTCGCTGTCGAGCATCGCCTCGCCCACGGCTCGCGCGAACGCGTCCTTGTCGTGGGTCGGCTGGGATCCCCCGTTGTAGAGGGCCTTGAGGCCATAGGGGAACGCGCCGGTCGTATCACCGATGAGCTTGTCGTCGAGGGTGCTGTTCCCGGTACTGAGCGAGTACAGCGACGTCGCGTCGGCCGGGAAGTCGCGCACGGCCTTGATGTGCGGGAGCACGCGCGCCGGGTTGAAGCTGCCGTTGCGGATCCGCGTCCGGAACAACTGCTGCATCCCGTTCGAGACGCTGGCGGCCTGGAAGCCCGAGCCGGGCAGCACGTCGCTGACGACGCGCGTCATCCACCCCTCCTCGGGGTCGGTCGAGGTCGGCGTGCAGCCGGTCACTGTGGTCTCCCACGTGCGCTGGTCCTCGAAGTGCGAGCCCGTGCGCGCGGGGTTTCCGACGGCGTGCGCCACGATGGCCCGGCCGTTGTTGAGGAGCGGCAAGAGCGGGTGGAGCGCCGGGTTCAGCCTGGTGAAGCTCGAGCCCGTGACCGCGAGAGAGTGCGCCGGCGGAATGTAGAGCGACGGTCGGTTCGTGATGTTGTACGCGGAGTCGCCGTTCGGGATGAACGAGTTCGTCGCGTCGTACCCGCCGCGGAGGAAGATGCAGAGGAGCTTCTGGTCCATCGGCATCATCCACGACGGCGCTGCCGCGAAGGATGTCCGCGAGAGGGCACCCGCGAGCCCGCCAAGTGCACCGGCCTTGAGAGCGGCCCGTCTCGTGAGTCGTCTTTGATTCTTCATGTCGGGGCGCGTCACTTGACGTTGTTGAGGGTGTGGTTGGCGATGAAGGCAAGGCTCGTCGTGACACGCTCGATGGCGAGCGCGGGGTTCGTGAGGAAGTCGGAGAGGAGCGTCGGTCCCGGGAGGCCCATCAGGTCGCTCGTGAGGAACCACATCATGTGGACGTCGTCACCGCTGGACGTCTCGTCGTTGAACGCGATGAGCCGGAACCAGTCGCGGATGCTCGTCTCGTTCGTGAAGTCGACGCCCGCGCTGAGGACGGTGAGGTAGTCCATGAAGACGCTCGGGAACGTCGGGGTGAACGGCCCGAAGAGCGAGTAGAGCTCCTGCCTCAGCTGGGCGGCGCCGATGAAGCGATACGTCGTCAAGAGCTCGCAGTCGCCGCGCGGGAAGCCGTCGGGGGCGGGGTAGCGGAAGAGCTCTTGCCCGCCGTGCACCTCGAGCAGCGTCGCAACCCGGCGAATCCGGTCGCGGCATTGCTGGTCCTGCGCGGCAGAGCCATCGGAGAGGTACGCGCGCCCGTGGAAGACGTCGACGGCCTGCGCGACGACGTCGATCGGCTGACGCTCGACGTTCCAGCGAATCGTCGTGTCGTTGAGGAAGGTGTTGGACCCCAGCAGCACCGCGAGGACGCTGTTGATGTCACCGCCGGGCTGGAGCCCCCACGCCGTGACGCAGTTGAGGAGAAGCGGATCGAACGGGTCGGGCTCGACGTCCTCGATGAAGAGGCGATAGAGCTTCTTCGAGACGTGATAGGCGGTCGCCGGACTGTCGGCGAGGTGCTGCAGCAGCGCGAGTCCCTCCGACTCCGTCGCCGGGTCCATGGCGACCTGGAACGGGCCGACGAGCGGGTTGACGACCGGCGAGTTGAAGAGATCGCGGTTGGGAGGGGGGACCGGCAGCGGGCACGGCGTGATGTGTCCCGTGGGCGGCATGCCGCACACCGTCGGCTTGAACGAGAACTGGAAGTTCGGCGCGCTGACGGTGCCGGCGTCAGCGATCGTCCAGCCCGAGAAGATCTCGGCGGCGGCCTGAATGTCCTGGAAGGTGTAGTTCGGGTAGTAGATGGCGATGCCACCCGGGCCCGGGAGCGGCGACTGGATGCCGAGCGTGTGGAGCTCGAGCAGCTCGCGGCCGTAGTTCTGGTTGGCGACCGGGTACTCGCTCCCGACCGTATCGAGGTAGATCAGCATCGACGCGCCCTGCGCGCTCGCCTTCAGGAGCTCGAGGAAGTTCCCCGTGGCGTGCTGGCGGAACTTGTCGTTCTGCTGCCACTCGAACCATGCCGCGTAGTTCGTCGCTGCATCGGCCGCGGGGCCAGGCATCATGGAGTACGGCGGCGCCTTGAAGCGGTTGATGAAGTGACCGCGGACCTTCCAGTAGTTCGTATTGAAGTGCTCCTGCCAGAAGCGGGTCATCACCTCGCGCAGCGTGTCCTCGGACCAGACCGCACGCACGATGTTGGTATCGACGAGGTCGTTGATCGTCCACCTCAGCGTGGGCGTACTGTTCATCGCAGCCTGACCCACGTGAGCCGGGTTGGTCGGATCGGAGGCGCCGACGACGGTCGGGACGTTGTAGAGGCCGAGCAGGTTGCTCGCCTCCGGACCGACCGGGATCGGCGTCGTGCTGAGCTTCGCCGTGAGGTAGGTGATGATGTTCGCGATCTGCGTGTTCGTCGCATCGGCGAGAACCGCCGGATAGTCGAAGAACGACGCACCGTGCTGCGTGCGGCGCAGGATGTGGCCGGCGCGGCTCAGCTCGGCCGGCGTGTACGTCACCTGCGCAAGCGTCGGTGACACGAGCAGTGCGAGCGCAGCAATGCGAGCTGCGCGGTGTTTAGGAATGGACATGAGGGAACCTTCGGAACGGCGTCTCGTGGAACGCGGGACGAAGAGAGAGAGAGCACGTCTCCCGCGATCCGGCGGCTAGGTGTGCACGGGCGTTGGTGCGCATGCGGGGCTCGATCGCTTGGCGTTTCCGAGATTCCGTGCGCACCGTTCCGGTTCCGGGACGGTGGTGTGCAACGCGCAGACTGCGACACTTTGTGAAGTCATTCGAAGCGCTTTGAGACCGCGCATTGACCGACCGGCAAGAACGTCCGTGTGCATGTACGCTCGAGTCAGTCGCTCAAAGCCCGGGCCGCCTGCCGCGGTCACACGGTTCGGGCACAGCGCGGTCCCTTCCCAACAGCCGCGGCTCCAACAGTGAGGACAACTCAGATGACTCACCTCGCATGCGAACACTGCCTCGTCCGCAAGCCCTGCGAGCTCGATCATCCGGATGGCTCCGAAGCGGCCGACGTCCGCCTCGTCGCGCGCTTTCTATGCCACGACCCGCGGGCCACGAACGAACTCTTGCACCGGCTCGAGTTCGTTCGGCGCATCATCGTCGCGCGCAACGATCGAATGGGTCACCCGTGGCGAGAGCCCGATATCGACGATCTCGCGCAGGAGACCGTCGCGCGCATCCTGCAGGGGATACGACGCTTCGAAGGCCGCTCGACGATCGAGACCTGGGCGGCGAGGATCGCCGAGCTCGTCGTCATGGAGGCGTTCCGCGCCCGACGACGAGGAGAGCGGGCCCGGGAGTCATCACTCTTCGCTCTCGAGTCGCTCGCCCATCGAGCCGAGGATCCCGAGGCCGGCGATGGGATCGTGCCTTCGACGTTTCGCGCCAGGCGCGGCCCGCGCGAGGACCTCAGGACGCGTCGAGCCGCAGGGGTACCGCTCGTCGACGATCTCGCGAGCGTCTTCGGCGAGCTCCCGAGGAACGAGCGTCGCGTCGTCGACCTGCACGTGCGTCTCGAACTGACGTTCGAAGAAGTGGGGTCCGTGCTCGGCGTTCCGATCGGAACGGTCAAGACGCGCTACTACCGAGCGATCGATCGAATGCGAAGGCGCCTCGTTCCGACGCCGACGCGCTCGGTCGCCGGATAGGCGCGCCGAGTCGACTATCGAGCGGAGACGGGCGGGCTCGGGGTCTCGGCGTAGATCCCGACCCACTCGTTCGCATAGATCGCATCGAAGAAGAGGATCCAGGATCGCTCCGGAACCTCCATCTCGACCAGGACGCGCCGTACGAGCGCCAGCGCTCGATCAACGTCCAGAAGAGCCAGATCCACGTAGGAGTATCGGCGCCCCGTCTCCCCGCCGATCACGGCGCCAACGCCGGCCTCCCTGAGCTCGGCATCGAGCGCGTCCTCGATCTCGGCCTTGGCTTCGACCGGGTCGCGGTCCTCGCCGCCCAGGCCGTCGAGCTTGACGTAGCAGAACGTCTCGCCCTTCCGCGAGAAGCGCTCGGACGAGAAGTCCCAGCTGGAGTGGGCGGCGATCCACACGTCCGGCAGCATCGACTTCCCGACGAGGAGGTCGAGCTGCTCGGGATAGTCCTCGCGTTCTTCTGGCTCCAGCTGCCAAGCCGTCCACGAGAAGCTCTCCGCTGGGATCGCGGCGATCGGCTTGCTGGGGAGCTCGCGCTTCACGCCGCGAATGACGTCTGCGACGCGGTCGTGCAGACCGTCCAGTGGCACGGCGTCGGCGCCACCGCTGCCCCGGTCGACCTCGATCGCACCGATCCACGTGTCGAGCCTCTTCTCGCCGAGGAGCACCTCGGTGCAAACGAAGGCCGCGCTGGCTGCCTCCCCATCGTCGTCGCCCGTGATCGTGGGTGCGAAGAACTCGAGATCGACGAGGTGGCTTTCCCCCACGGTCACCTCGACCATTGCGCCGGACAGCGACTCGAGATCGCGAGCGTCCAGCATCTGCTCGACGTCGACCTCCGCCTCGGGGAGCCGGTACGCGTAGAACTCCCATCCGTCGAGGTCGGGCGCGCGGTCGAGGAGCGTGTCGACGAACGGACGGAGCTCTCGATCGACCTCCGGCGTGATGACGAGTCGGTGCCCTCCCTGCAGGCCCGGACCGTACTCCCACATGAGCCGTTGATCGATGACCCGGAGGTTGTCCGCCATCCAGTCCACGATGTCCCAGCGCTGCCGACGCTCGAAGAGCGCGTCGATGTCGTCCGCCTTGGCCTCGAAGGCCCTCCACCACCGATCGATCTGCTCGATCCGTGCGTCGCGCTCCGCGACCCACTCGGGATCAGAAGGGTCTCCAAATCTCCAGCGAAAAGGCTCGTTCAAGGGTCTCGGGTCCGCGTTGGGGAGGAGGGCGAGCAGGGTCAGGAGTGCGCAGGCTGAATGAGTCATGGCGGCGAGCGGGCCAGCTTACCGAGGCACTCGGGCCGCATGGCGTCGACGGGCACACTGCAACGTTCGATCAAAGGGCTCGGAATGCCTGACAACGATCGGCACTCGATAGAGTCCTACCGACGTGGGACTCACCGACGACCTCAGGCACCACTTCGCGCGCGCCGCGATCCGGAAGGGCGACGACTACGCGCGCGCGGGGCGCGTCTCCAACTTCCTCGAGACCGACTACGGCGCGATGGCGGTCGTCGAGGGAACGATGCGATACGTCGTCGAGCTGGTCGTTGACGGCGAGGACGCGCCGGGCTGGTGCAGCTGTCCGGCGGCCTATTCGGGGCCGTGCAAGCACATGTGGGCGGTCGCGGTCGTCTTGGAGCGCTCGCGGCAGGCCGTGGTGCCCCGGCCGGCAAGAGACTGGCGCGCCGACATCAGCAGACTCCGGCGGCTCGGCTCGGCGGTGGCACCCAGCGCGTGGGACCTCGTTCCTCGGACCGACGAGGAGGTTCACTACCGCCTTCGGTTCAGCGCGTCGTCGTGGTCCCCGGAATGGACGCTCGCGGTCGCGCGGCGTCAGCGGCGCGCCGACGGGACCTGGGGAAAGCTGCGGAACTTCGATCCCTCGCGCGTTCATCCCGCCGACCTCCCGACGGGGGAGGACCGCGCGATCCTGTCGAGCCTCGGCATTCTCGGCGGCGAAGAGGCGGACAGGCTAGGGCACTGGAGCGCGAGGGTCGAAGAGGCCGTCCTGGACGACGCCGCCGCGCGACGGGTTCTGCCGCTCGCCGGGAGGACAGGTCGGCTCGAGTTCCAGCATCCGACCGGCGCGACGATTCCGCTGCGGTGGACCGGCGAGGGCCCGTTTCGCGTCCGGGTGAGGCGTGCGATCGACGAAACCGGGGAGACGCTCGTCGTCGACGCCGTCGTCGAGCGGGGCGAGACGAGTCGTTCGAGCGCCGAGGGCGTGATGCTGATCGCGGGCGGGTTCGTCGTCGTCGACGGCGAGCTCGCAGAGCTGGAGTCCGCGACGAGCGCCGGGGTGCTCGAGAACTTTCTGCGCCAGGGACCACTGCGCCTGCCACGCGAGGCCGAATCGGCACTCGCGACCGCGATGGTCTCGCTCCCTCCCGACCTCGTCACGCCGGAATCGCTTCCCGAGAGCATCGGGGCAGACGCGCCCGACCTGCCGCCGCCCGTCCCGAGCCTGCACGTGGCGATGGATGAACCGGGACGCAGTGGTCAGCGCCTCGTCGTCTGCGAGATCGAGTTCGACTACGGCGGCGAGCGGCCGGTGGGCTGTCTCGAACCCGCGCAGGTCGTCGAACTCGCAGAGTCTGGAGCGCTTCGGCGGCGCGACGTCGAGGCCGAGGCACGTGCACTCAGGGACTTCGTCGAGCTCGGCGGCGTTCGTCCGAAGTGGGGCGGACGGGACGAGCCAGTGCATCACGTTCCCGCGAAGAGAGTCCCGGCCCTCGTCGACGGTCTCCTGGAGCGCGGCTGGGTCGTCACCGCCGACGGCGTCCGGATTCGCACCGCGTCCGACTTCTCGGTCTCGGTGAAGTCGGGCATCGACTGGTTCGACCTCGAGGGCGGCATGCGCTTCGGGGACCAGGAGGTCGCGGTGCCGGAGCTGCTCCTTGCCCACCAGCGCGGCGAGCGCCGGGTCCGGCTCGGCGACGGGTCGTACGGGATGCTGCCCGAGGACTGGCTCGAACGGTGGAGCGTGCTCGGCCTCGGCGAGGTGACGGACGAGGGAACGGTGCGGTTCCGCTCGACCCAGGGGTGGCTCCTGGACGCGATGCTCGCGGACCGCGAGGTCGAGATCGACGAGGGCTTCGAGTCCTATCGAGAGCGACTCGCGCGCTTCCAGAGCCTGCGGCCACGCAAGGAGCCGCGCGGGTTTCGCGGCGAGCTGCGGCCGTACCAGCGGGATGCGCTCGGCTGGATGAAGTTCCTCCAGGACCTCGGCCTCGGCGGCTGCCTCGCCGACGACATGGGCCTCGGCAAGACGGTTCAGGTGCTCGCGATGCTGGAGGCGTGGCGGACGCGCAGGCGGACGTCCGACGAGCCTCATCGCCCGTCGCTCGTCGTCGCGCCGCGAAGCCTCGTGTTCAACTGGCTCGACGAGGCCGCGCGCTTCGCGCCGAACCTGGTCACGCTCGACTACACCGGATCCGATCGCAAGCGACGCTGGGACGACGAGATCGCCGGCGTGGACCTCGTCCTGACCACGTACGGCACGCTGCGTCGCGATGCGCCGAGCCTCGCCGAGGTCGAGTTCGATCACGTCGTGCTCGACGAGGCGACGGCGATCAAGAACGCCAACAGCCAGGCGGCGAAGGCGGCGCGACTGCTCCGCGCTCGGCATCGACTGGCCCTGACGGGCACGCCCGTCGAGAACGACCTCGCGGACCTCTGGTCGCTGTTCGAGTTCCTGAACCCCGGGATGCTCGGAAGGTCGAAGCTGTTCCGCGACTGGGCCGGCAGCCGCGGACGGACGAACGACGTCGAAGCGCTGCGAGGGGCCATCCGCCCGTTCTTCCTGCGTCGCACGAAGGAGGACGTCCTGACCGACCTCCCCCCGAAGACGGAGCAGGTGCTGCACGTCGAGCTGTCGCCGAAGGAGCGCCGGCGGTACGACGAGCTGAAGCGTCACTTCCGCGCTCAGCTCCTGGACGAGGACGGCGGCGACGACGAGAGCCTCGGCGGGACGAACAAGATCCAGGTCCTGGAGGCTCTGCTCCGCCTGAGGCAGGCCGCGTGCCATCCGGGCCTCGTCGACGCGGCGTACGAGGGCGAGAGCTCGGCGAAGCTCGACGAGCTCCTGGAGCGGATCGGCGAGGTCGTCCACGACGGGCACAAGGTGCTCGTGTTCAGCCAGTTCACGCGCCTCCTCGCGCTCGTCCGTCGCCGCCTCGACGAGCGCGACATCACGTACGAGTACCTCGACGGACGCACGCGAAAGCGCAAAGAGCGCGTCGAGCGCTTCCAGGGCGACCCGGACTGTCCCGTGTTCCTGATCAGCCTGAAGGCGGGCGGTCACGGACTCAACCTGACCGCGTCGGACTACGTCTTCCTGCTCGACCCGTGGTGGAACCCGGCCGTCGAATCGCAGGCGGTCGACCGGGCGCATCGCATGGGACAGCAGCGGCCCGTGTTCGCGTACCGGATGATCGCCAAGGACACGGTCGAGGAGCGCGTGCTGGAGCTCCAGCAGTCGAAGCGTGAGCTCGCGGACGCACTCTTCGGCAGCGGGCGCGGGCTCATGAAGTCGCTCACCCGATCGGACCTGGAGCGTTTGCTGACCTGATTCCGTCGACGCGACCGACGCTCTCCGTCGGGAAGGACGACCTGACGCGGCCGCTCGCAAGCGCGCACGAATCCGGTGTGTTAGTCACGGCCTCCATGCCGCAGCATCGACTCCCCCACTTCACGAGCGTCTTCGGCGCAATCGCACTCCTCGTCGCCTCGTCGAGCTGCGCAAGTCCCACCGCGAACTCGACGCGCACCTGGAAGTTCGCCCCGCGCGATCTCGACTACCCCGTCTACATCGCCGACCCTCGCCGCTCGACCTTCGGCATCGTCAGCCTCACGACGTCCGACTCGGAGATCGAGGGCGCCGGCAACAGCCGCAACCTCGTTCGCATCGGCGCGCGGTACGGCATCCTCCGCTGGGGCGATCCGGACGAGCGCAAGGGCACGGTCCAGCTCGACGGCGAGGTCGGCTTCCTCGGACAGTTCGACCGGGACAACTCGACCGACAACATCGGGTGGGACGGGATCTACGGCGCCTTCCTGAGCTGGCGCGCGCTCGAGCAGCTCGCGTTCCAGATCGGCGTGAAGCACGACTCGAGCCACGTCGGGGACGAGTTCATCGAGTCGACCGGGCGTCAGCGCATCAACTACACGCGCGAGGAGTTCGTCGCCGGGATCAGCTACGGGTTCGCGCGGTACTGGCGCACCTACGCCGAGTACGCGTGGGCCTACGACATCCGGAACGAGGACATCATGGAGAGGGGCCGCGTCCAGGGCGGCCTCGAGTTCCAGTCCGGGCCGGTCTTCGAGAGCAGCACGGCCCGCCTCTTCGGCGCCCTCGACGTGTCGTCTTTCGAGGAGAACGACTGGGACGCGAACGTCAACGTGCAGGCCGGCTTCGCGTGGCCCGGGGACGGCAAGGGCAGCGTCTGGCGCGTCGGGGTCGAGTACTACGACGGGCGCGTCAACATGGGTGAGTTCTTCCAGGAGGACGAGCGCTACTTCGGGTTCGGCGCCTGGCTCGATCTGTAAGGGGCCCCGGCCCGCGGCTGGGTCACCCTGGGACGCGGCGGGCGGTCACCGTCCGCCAGCCCCGGTGCTCTCCGAGAGAAGACGAGTCGCCAAGCCGGGCCTCCGCGAGCAATCTCGCGAGGAATCTGTTGATGGTCTGAGCGGCGGGCAGTTTCCCGCTCGTGGCCCAGGCGGTGACGCGGTTCGACGCGCTTGCCTCGGCCCCATCGAGTCCAGAAACCCGTCCCCATCCCGACCCGAAGCCTTCGAATCGAGACTCCGGGCACGGCACGTGCCCTGCCCGCGACCCCTTTGCCCGACCGCTTCTCGCCCCGCGAACGTCCGCAGGGCACCTCGGTCCTACCCCTGTCACCCAAGGCCATCGCGGCGCCCCGCCGGCGACTCTCGCCGGCCCTGCCCCTGCCGCGCCGGCAACACTCACCTCTGACCCATGCTCCACTTCGCTTCTGCCAAGGCCAGCCCGATGCACCTCGTGCTCGGCTCTGCCCTCCTGGCCGCCCCGACCCTCGCCGCCCCCCAGGGGACCGGCGCGAACTGCCCCGTCGACCTGGTCATCGTCATGGACACCTCCGGGTCCATGAGCGACGAGATCAGCGCGCTCTGTACGGACCTCGCGAACATCGTCTCGACCCTGCAGTCGCAGAACATCGACGTCGTCGCGGACTTCCTCGGGATCATCTCGACCCGGGATTGCCTCACGAACGACGTCCGCACCCTGCTCGGGGACACGATCCCCGACGCGCCGCCCTGCTGCCAGACGCTCGATCACCCCGAGTCGTGGGCGGCGGGCTCGGCGATCGTCGCCGCGCGCTACCAGTGGCGGCCCAACACGATCCGGCTCGTCGTTCCGATCAGTGACGAGGCGGCCTGGCGCGGCAGCAGCTTCTGCGACGGGGACGACCAGGCCAGCGTCGACGCCGCGATCGTCACTGCCCTGGCGAATGGCACCGTGATTGCGCCGATCGCCGGCACCGGAAGCTCCCAGTGCATCATCGATGCGGGCGCGCAGATCGCGATGGCGACCGGCGGCGAGAACTTCGTCACGACCGACCCGGCGTTCGACCTTGGCGGCTTCATCATCAGCCTCGCGGGCAACACCTGCGCCGGCACCGGCACGATCGAGATCGCCTGCCCGGGCACGGGCTGCCCCTGCGGCAACGACTCCACCGCGTCCGACGAGGGCTGCCTCAACTCGACCGGACTCGGCGGCAAGCTGTCCTGGACGGGCGGCACGAGCGTCGCGGCCGACGACCTGTCGTTCGAGCTGTCGAACCTGCCCACGAACGAGTTCAGCGTGATCGTCGCCGGAAACACGACGGACAGCTGCAGCCCGCTCGGTGACGGCCTCAGCGGCCTCCTGCCGAGCTACCCGATGTTCACGCACTTCCCCGTCGAGAACACCGGCCCGGCCGGCGGATACTCGACGGGCGTGGGTGTCCCGCAGCGACTGGCGGCGATCACGAACCAGCCGTCGCTCGACCTGATCGGCACGACCTGGCGCTTCCAGGGCGTCTACCGGGACCAGAACCTGAACGACTCGCCGTGCGCGACCGGCTTCAACCTGACGAACGTCGTCGAGGTCCAGTTCTCGAACTGACCCGGACCCAGCCTGCGGCGGCGCGCTGGTGCGGGCCGCCGCGCTGATCTGCGGCCCGTGTTCAGAGCTCTTCGTGCGGCCTGGCGCACACCAGGATCGGCCCCTCCGGAACGGGCGACAGCCGAGCGGTCCCGGTCCTCCCCCGGCTATCTCGCCACGTGCCGTTCCACGCGCCGTGGCGCGACGGCGAGAGCTGGTAGGAGCAGACGTACCCGGGCTCGCGCTGCTGCAGGATCCAGAGGTCACCGCGGCCCGGCGGAGATGTGGATCCCACCGATTCGCCCGTGAACGTGGCGGTACGGGCCTCGCCGAGCACGGTGCCGACGAACCGGCCCGTCAACGTCCGGTCGACGCGCTGCAGCTCGACGATGCACTGCTTGCACGGGCGCTCGAGGTCGCCGTCGAGCGAATCGTCCCACCAGAGGCGGTATCTCCGCGCCGCCGGGGCCCCCGCCACGGGTACGGACCGACACGAGCCGATGGAGGAGGCCGACACGACACCTTCCGAGGGGGGTGCGACGTGCTCCGGAGCGGTCCTTCGATCGGCGCTCGAGGAGGCGAGGACGAGGGCGAGG
>JBCCSK010000176.1:0-12030 GCA_039200205.1 Planctomycetota bacterium | reverse complement strand
GCCGCACTCGGCGATTCGAGTTGACACTCCTGTCGCACATCTCGACCCTCGTCGTCCGCACTCTCGCACAGCTCTCCCCATGACGACCTCCACGCGCGCCGCCGACGCCGCCTCCCGGCCCACCCCGTCCGAGCCCCGACCCATCGCGGTCGCGTACGGAGACGGCATCGGCCCGTCGATCATGGAGGCCACCCTCCGGATCCTCGACGCGGCCAAGGTCCCGGTCGCCCCCGAGCGCATCGAGATCGGTGAGAAGGTCTACCTCTCCGGCGTCACCGCCGGGATCGAGGACGGCGCCTGGGACGTGCTCCGCCGGACGCGCGTGTTCCTCAAGGCGCCCATCACGACGCCCCAGGGCGGCGGCTACAAAAGCCTCAACGTCACGACGCGCAAGACGCTCGGGCTCTACGCGAACGTCCGGCCGTGTCGCTCCTACCACCCGTTCGTCCAGTCCCGGCACCCGGGGATGGACGTGACGATCATCCGCGAGAACGAGGAGGACACGTACGCCGGCATCGAGCACCGTCAGACGCCGGAGGTCACGCAGTGCCTCAAGCTCATCACCCGGCCGGGATCGGAGCGGATCGCTCGGTATGCCTTCGACTACGCGAAGCGCCACGGGCGGCGTCGCGTGACCTGCATGGTGAAGGACAACATCATGAAGCTCACCGACGGCCTCTTCCGGGAGTGCTTCGAGGAGGAGGCCGCGCGCCATCCCGAGATCGAGTCGGACGTGATGATCATCGACATCGGGACGGCGCGCATCGCGGACGCCCCCGAAACGTTCGACGTCGTCGTCCTGCCGAACCTCTACGGGGACATCGTCTCCGACGTCGTCGCGCAGCTCACCGGCTCGGTCGGGATCGCGGGCTCGGCGAACATCGGGGACGACTTCGCGATGTTCGAGGCGATCCACGGCTCGGCGCCGGACATCGCCGGGAAGAACATCGCCAACCCCTCGGCGCTCCTGCAGGGAGCCCTGATGATGCTCGTCCACCTCGGGCTGTCCGACGACGCGAACAGGATCCAGAACGCGTGGCTGCGCACGCTCGAGGACGGCATCGTCACCGGCGACCTCGTCGGCTCGAAGGGCCAGCGCGGATCGGCCTCGACGGACGAGTTCGCCGACGCGGTGATCGAGCGCCTCGGCGACGCGCCCGAGACCCTCCCGCGGGCCGCGTTCCGCTCGGTTCCCGACCAGGACGACGGCGGCATCGAGGTCGCGCCGCGGCCGGCCAAGGAGCTCGCCGGGGTCGACGTCTTCGTCGACTGGGACGAGCCCGGCCGCGACGCCGCGACCTTCGGCGACCGGATCGCCGCGCTCGGGAACGACCGGCTCCAGCTTCGTCTCGTGACGAACCGGGGCGTGAAGGTCTGGCCCGACGGCTTCCCCGAGACGTTCTGCACCGACCACTGGCGCTGCCGATTCGTCCACCCGAGCGACGGGGCGATCGAGCACGCGGACGTGATCGCGCTCCTGGGGCGCTGCGCCGCCGCAGGCATCGACTTCATCAAGACGGAGCACCTCTGCCGCTTCGAGGGCGAGCGCGGCTGGTCGCTCGGACAGGGCGAATGACGGGACGCGAGCCGCTTTGAATCTCGTCCTCGATCCGGTCCGCGTCTTCCTCGTCGCGATCCTGGTCCTGTGGGTCGGCTCCGTGCTCCGGGGACGCGTCGGCGTCCTCGAGCGGCTCAACGTGCCCGTCGCCGTCATCGGCGGCATCGTCGCGAGCCTCGGATTCGCTGCGTTCACGCTCACGAGCGGCCGGGAGGTGGCGTTCGACCTCTCGACGCGCGACGTCCTCTTGCTGACGTTCTTCAGCACGATCGGCCTCGATGCGCGGCTGTCGCGACTGCGGGCGGGGGGCCGTGCGCTGCTCCTGCTCATGGGGGCCACGCTCGTGTTCCTCATCCTGCAGAACGTCGTCGGCGTCACCGTCGCGGCTCTGCTGGGGCGCCACCCCGGATTCGGGCTCATCGGCGGGAGCGTCTCGTTCGCCGGTGGGCACGGCACGGCGATCACCTGGGGCGGCATCGCAGATGCGTCCGGCTTCGACGGCACGACCGAGCTCGGGTTGGCCTTCGCGACCTTCGGGCTCATCGCGGGCGGACTCGTCGGCGGGCCGATCGCGAGCCGACTCGTCCGCGGCCTGCCGGATGGCGCCCCGAAGCACCACGGCGGCAAGGCGTCGGATGCCGACGCCGACGAGGACGCTCCGCGCACCTACGCCGTGACGTCGGGGGGCGTGATACGCACGCTCTTCCTCCTCGCCCTCTGCATCGCCGCCGGACGTGAGCTCAACCTCGCGCTCTCGGACATGGGGACCGTCGTCCCCGGGTTCCTGACCTCGATGGCCGTCGGGATCGTGCTGACGAACCTGATGGCCTGGCGCGGCCTCGACCTCGACGAGGAGACGCTCCAGCTCCTCCAGCAGGTCAGCCTGCAGCTGTTCCTGGCGATGAGCCTGATGAGCATGCAGCTGACGCAGCTGGCTGATTCCATCGGCGCGATCGCCGTCGTTCTCGCCGCGCAGGTCGCGCTCGTCGTCGTCTATTCCCGGTTCGTCGTCTTCCGGATCCTCGGCGGCGACTACGACGCCGCGGTGGCGTCCGCGGGGTTCGCGGGGCTGGGGCTCGGAGCGACGCCCGTGGGCGTCGCCAACATGGACGCGGTGACCCAGCGCCACGGTCCGTCGATGAAGGCGATGCTCATCGTCCCGCTGATCGGGGCGTTCTTCCTCGACATCGCGAACGCGCTGGTCATCCAGGGCGCGCTGACGCTTCCGCCGTTCGAGCTGGACGCGGGTCGCTGACGAGTCCGACTGGCTGCCTGATCCGCTGGGCCAATCAAGCGGATAAGTGGCTCCATTGAGTTGCTACCCTGCGTCGCCTCGCGCACGTCCGCGCGTGTTCCTACGAAATGCCAATAAAGATGCTGCCCAGTCTTCTCCTCGCAACTCTCGCCGCAGCCCCCGCCCCCCAGGACGGCGCCGCAGTCGCCGTCCTTCCCGAGACCGGCCTCGACGAGGCGCTGATCCAGCCCGCTCTCGAGGCCGCGTACGCCAAGTACAAGGGCCTGCAGGAAGGGGCGAACGCCGACTACATCCCCGCGCTCGCGAAGGTCGATCCGAACCTCTACGGGATTGCCCTCGTGACCGTCGACGGCAAGGTCTTCACGGCCGGCGACGTCAAGACCGAGGTCTCGATCCAGTCGGTCTCCAAGCCGTTCACGATGGCGAAGGTCATCGAGGAGTCCGGCCTGGACGCCATCTTCGACGTCATCGGGGTCGACGCGACCGGGATGAAGTTCAACTCGATCGTGTCGATCGAGTTCTCGAAGGGGCTCCAGGGCGGACCCGAGATGAACGCCCTCGTGAACCCCGGCGCGATCGCCGCGACCAGCATGGTCAAGGGCGCCACGCGCGACGAGATCTGGAACAGCATCCTCGACTGGTACTCGGCGTTCGCCGGCCGCCAGCTCTCCGTCAACGAGGAGGTGTTCAAGTCCGAGTCGGACACGAACTAGCGCAACCGCGCGATCGCCGCGCTCATGTACGCCTACGAGTACATCAAGGGCGACCACCAGCAGGCGGCGGACATCTACACCGAGCAGTGCTCGGTCAACGTCAGCGCCAAGGACCTGGCGGTGATGGGCAGCACGCTTGCGAACGGCGGCACGAACCCGATCACCGACAAGAAGGTCATGTCGCCCGAGAACATCCCGGGCACGCTCGCCGTCATGGCGACGGCGGGCCTCTACGACGACTCGGGCAAGTGGCTCTGGCGCACGGGACTGCCGGCGAAGAGCGGCGTGGGCGGCGGCATCGTCGCGGTCTGCCCCGGGAAGTTCGGGATCGCGGTCGTCTCTCCGCCCCTCGATGAGGCCGGGAACAGCATCCGCGCGCAGCGCGCCATCGCCGACATCGTCGAGGCGCTCGACGCCAACCCCTACGCGGTGACGCCCCGATGATCGTTTCCTTCGCGATGGCGACGATGGTTCTCGTCGCCGGCTCGGTCCAGGACGGGACGGAAGGCGACGCCGTCGAGGGTTACATCTACCTCGACGAGACCCTCCCCGAGAACTTCTTCGAGGCGCGAGCAGGCCGCGTCAAGATCGTTCCGATCACGAGCGACACGCTTCCGCCGGCCGGCTACGACAAGAGCCCGGTGAACGGAGCGTTCATCCAGAGCAAGGACGGCCAGTTCCGTCTCCAGATCGGTGGCTACACGCAGATCCGCTGGAACGCGAACCTCCGCGACGCGCCCCCTGGCCCGGATCCGGAGTTCGGGGACGAGGATACGACGACCGGCTGGTCGCTCAACCGAACCCGCTTCTTCTTCGAGGGGCGCTACACCGACGACTTCTCGTACCACTTCCGGACGAACACGAACAGCTCCGGTGACACCGACCTGCTCGTCGCCTGGGCGCAGTACCAGATGAGCGATCGGTGGAGCGTACGGTTCGGCAAGCACTTCATGCCGCTGTCGCGTGAGGACTGGATGTACGCCCAGGACCTCCTCGCCGTCGAGTTCTCGCCAAATGACTTCACCTTTGCGATCGGCCCCTCGCTCGGCGCATTCTTCCACTACGCCGGGAACTCCCATCGCGGCTGGATCGGGCTCCACAACGGAGCCTTTGGTGGTGAGGAGACGTTCCCGGCGCCGGAGACCGACGTCGCGAGCACGGTCCGCTGGGAATGGAACGTGCAGGGTGACGACTGGTCCGTCTGGGACGACATGGTCGGCCGCCGCGGCCGCAAGCGGGTGACGATGCTCGGCCTGAGTGGCGGCTATCAGACCGCCAAGCAGAACACCAGCGACCGAGAGGCCGCGCAGATCAACGCGGACATCAACTTCAACGGCGACGGCTACCAGGCCGTAGTCGCGGGATCCGCGACCTGGGTCGACCTGGCCGACGGGAATGACGCGTACTGGAACTACGGGCTGATGGCTCAGCTCGGCTACTTCGTGTCCGACCACGGGCAGATCTATGGTCAGTACAACCTGATCGACCCGGGGGATCAGTCCGGCAACCTGGATCCCTTCAATTCGATCGCGGTCGGCTACAACTACTTCCCGTTCCTCTGGACCAACCGCTGGAAGTTCACGGCTGAGCTCGGCTACGTCACCGACGACCTCAACGACACGATCGTCGCTCCGTCGGGGTCGCTCGGGATCTTCCCGACCGTCGAAGACGGACAGACGTTCTTCCGACTCCAGGCGCAGGTCGGCTTTTGATGCTGGGCCCACGCGCGCGGCACATCGGCGGGCGCTTCGCATCGGCCGGAGCGTTCGTCGCCCTCGGGGCGGCGATCGCTTCAGACTGGCGGCAGGAGATCCAGGCCAAGTCCGTGGGGGACGTGATCGAACGCGCGGAGATGCACGACGTGCACCTCCACCGCACCGACTACATCCAGGGCGGTCCGTCGCTCCAGGGCTTCCTCGGGATGATGGGGGAGCGCGTCGGGCGCGCCACGCTGACCGGCATTCCGCTGCAGCAGACGTGGTCGTACTCGAACTCGGGCGACAACGCGCCGGCGTACTACCTCGAGTCCGACGCGCCGCTCTACTACTATTCGTTCATCGACGCGGTCACGGCGACGGCGTACCTCGCGCTCGAGCCCGAGGTCCGGAAGCGTTTCGATCCGATGATCGTCGGCTTCAACCCGGCCGACATGTACGCGGTGGATCACATCCGGCGCGCGCTGCAGACCTTCCCGGGCGTGTTCTCGGGCTGCGGTGAGTTCACGATCCACAAGGAGTTCGTCTCCGCGAAGATCGCCGGCGGCCCGCCGTCCCTGCGCGACCCGTCGTTCGATCGGATCCTGCGCTTCTGCGCGGAGACGGGGCTCGTCGCGCTGATCCACTGCGACATCGACGTCCCCTTTGCGAAGGGTGACGACCTTCCGGCCTACGCGCGGCAGATGCATGACGCGCTCGTGCGCCACCCCGACACGGCCGTGATCTGGGCGCACCTGGGGCTTGGCCGCGTTGTGCACCCCGTCCGACCTTCGGCGTCCGCTCGCGCCACGAAGCGCGCGCCGAATCACCTGGAGATCCTGCGCTACTTCGTCGAGAACGACGCGCTGCGCCACGTGCACTTCGACATCTCGTGGTCGGAGGTCGCGCGGTACATCACCGAGACCGAGACTGGCCTCGAGGCGACCGCACAGATTCTCAACGAGCACCCGACGCGCTTCCTGTTCGGCTCGGACGCGCTCGCGCCGGACGGCACCGAGGGGTACATGAGCGTGTACGAGTCCTTCGCGCCGCTCTGGGAGCGTCTTCGGCCCAACACGCGGTACCTCGTGACCAAGGGCAACTACGAGCGCCTGTTCGACGCCGCAGCGCTGCGCGTGCGCGCGTGGGAGGCTGCGAACACCAAGAACCCCGACGATCGGGATCGCTGATGACGCGTCGAGCGCTTCTTTCTCTCGCGCTCGCCATTGGCGTGATCGTCCCCGCCGCTGCCCAGGTTCGCGCGGCAGACGACGACGTCGTCGATCGCATCGAAGATCTGGAGCGGAGGCAGGCCGAAACCGAGGCGGCTCTGCTCGATCGCGATCGTCGGATCACCGAGCTGGAGGCGGAGCTCGCGCGGCCCTTGACGAGCGAAGAGGGGAGGACGGACATCACGCGGGACGTCTCTCCGACCCCCGCGGTCGACTACGACACGGTCTTCCAGAGTGCGCTCGACCCGAACATGGGCGGCTTCCACCTCGCGGAGACGCCGTTCGGGACGCTGAACTTCAGCCTGTACACGTACGTCCGCTACCTGAACCAGCGCGGGCTCGACGACACATACACGGACTCGTTCGGCCGGACGCGGGACATCGACCGGCGCCAGGACTTCCAGCTCCAGAAGATGCTCCTGTAGTTCAAGGGCTGGGTCCTCAATCCGAAGCTGCGCTACCTCGCGTACGTTTGGACCGCGAACACGAATCAGGGGCTCGGGGCTCAGGTCGTCCTCGCGGGCAACCTCTCCTACAGCTTCAGCAAGCACTTCGTCCTCGGGGGCGGCATCGGTGGACTGCCCGCAGTCCGATCGCTGGAGGGCGCCTGGCCGCGCCTCCTGAAGGTCGACAACCGGACGATCGCGGACGACTTCTTCCGCGCCTCGTACACGACGGGGATCTGGGCCAACGGCAGCATCGTCGACGGGCTGACCTACCGGGTGATGGTGGGCAACAACTTGAGCCAGCTCGGCGTCGACGCCGGGCAGCTCGGGGACACGATCGACACGTTCGGCGCGGCGCTCGTGTGGCTCCCGACGACCGGTGAGTACGGCCCGCAGGGAGCGTACGGCGACTTCGAGTACCACGAAGACGTCGCGACGCGCGTCGGCCTCCACTACACGCACAGCACCGAGGACCGCGAGTCGCAGCCTGACGCTGAGGACCCCGAGAACACGCAGCTCCGGATCTCCGACGGCAACGTCATCTTCACGCCCGGGCTCTTCGCGCCGAACAGCCAGATCGACGAGGCGCGCTACCAGATGGTCAGCCTCGACGCCGGCGCGAAGTACCGTGGCTTCGAGCTCGCGGGCGAGTACTACTGGCGCGTGATCGACGATCTGCAGGTGCGCGGCTCGATCCCGTACGACGACTTCTACGACCACGGGTTCCAGCTGCTCGGCTCGTACATGGTGCTTCCGAAGAAGCTGCAGGCCTACACGACCTACTCGCGCATCTACGGTGAGTTCGGCGATCCGTGGGATCTCGGCGTCGGCGTCAACTACTTCTTCAGCGGCAAGTCGGGGTTCGAGCGCCAGCTGCGGCTGAACGTCGAATACCTCTACCTCTCCGATTCGCCCGTCGGGAACTTCGCCGTTCCTTACGTCGTCGGCGGCAACGGCGGCGTCATCCACGCGTCGCTGGAGTTCTTCTTCTGATCCGCTACGCGTCGAGGCGCGACGCGACCGCGTCGAGGAGCGCCCCCTCGCGCCGGCGCGCCTCGTCCTCCATCTCCGTCGCCCGCTGGAGGTAGGCCTGCCTCTCGCCGTCGTCGGTGAGGTCCTTGGCGTTGATGCGGACGTTCAGACCCGCCCCGAGGACGGCGGTCCGGACGCACAGCGCGCCGACGGCCGCGTCCGAGAGCGAGGCCTCCATGCCCTTCTCGGCCATGGCCTCGCACACGCCCAGCGCGTCGAGCGCCGTTCGCATGACGCGCAGAGGCACCTCGATCGCGTAGCGCGTCGCCGCCTGGATCTCCGCGTCCCGCACGGACTCGTCGGCGCGCCAGGCGGCCATGATCGTCTCGAACGCGGCCGTGTCCTCGTCGACGAGGTCGAGCAGCGCGTCGTGGCTCGCCTTGCCTCGCTCGGCGACCTCGGAGAATTCCTCCCAGCGATCGTCCCAGCCGCGGCGGTGGCTGGAGAGGTTGGCCACCATCGTGCCGAGCGCCGCGCCGAGGGCTCCGACCGCGGCGGACACCGAGCCGCCACCCGGCGCCGGCGACTCGGACGCCGTCTCGTGGACGAGGTCCTCGAGCGACATCCCGACCAGCCGCTTCGAAGACGCGCCGCGGATCGCGTACTCGATGACGCGCTTCTCTGGATCGAAGGGCCCGAGCTCGTCGAGCCCCATCGAGCGCACGGCGATCTTGATCAGCTCGGCGTCCGACACGCCGAGGGAGCGCTTCTGCCGTGCGAGGTAGTGCCGACCCGCCTCGAGGAGGACCCGCAGCGGGACGAGTCCCACGATCTCCGAGCCCGTGACGCGCACGCCGCGGGCCTCCGCGCGCTCGACGCAGGCGTCGAAGGCGCGATGCACGGGCGTGACGGCGAGGTCCGTCAGGTTCATCGAGATCTGCGCGACGCCGTACTCCTCGATGAACCAGCCGATGCCCTTGCAGGCCTTCAGCATCCCCGGCTCCCAGACGGGCTCGCCGCTCGCGTCGCGCACGACCTCACCCGTGAGCGGGTCGGGCTCGCGCTTGATGCGCCCCTTCTCGCGCACGTCGAAGGCGATCGCGTTCGCGCGCCGCGTCGACGTCGTGTTCAGGTTGACGTTGTAGGCCACGAGGAAGTCGCGTGCCCCGACCGCGGTGGCGCCGGTCCGCGGCTGGAACGTCGCGGGACCGAAGTCGGGCCGCCACTCGGCGTCCTGGAGGCGCTTTGCGAGTCCCTCGTACTCGCCCGCCCGGACGACGGCGAGGTTGCGTCGCTCGGGGCGCGTCGCAGCGCTCTCGTAGCAGTAGATCGTGAGCCCGACCTCCTCGCCGAGCCGCTGCGCGAGGCGCCGCGCGTGCTCGACGGTCTCGTCCATCGAGATCCCGGCGACGGGCACGAGCGGACAGACGTCCATGCCGCCGAACCGCGGGTGCTCGCCGGAGTGCGCCGACATGTCGATCCGCTCGGCGCCCACCGCGGCGGCACGGACCGCCGCCTCGACGACCGGCCCGGGCTCGCCGACGAAGGTGAACACCGTGCGGTTCGTCGCCCGTCCGGGATCGACGTCGAGCAGGGTGACGCCGTCGACGGACTCGACGGCGCGCGAGATCGCGTCGAGAACGGACTGGTCGCGTCCCTCGGAGAAGTTCGGGACGCATTCGATGAGCTTGGCCATGGGGCCGACGTTCTACCAGACGCGCCGCGCGTCCCACGCGAATCCGAACGCGAGGTGGGACCGAAGCCGCGGCCGTCGCTCGCCCTCGGGGCCGACGATCGCGTCGGCGGTCACGCGCCACGTCCGGCCGCGGTCGTCCACGAGGGCGTCGACCGCCTCCGTCGGGGCGAGGGACGGCTCGCCTCCCTCGTACGCCTGGACGTCCGCGATGACGTCCAGCGTCGCCAGACGGCCCGCGTCCGCGGGCGATTCGAGCCCCGCGCCGTCGATCGAGCCCGCGAGGATCGCGCGGCGCGTCGCGCGGGGGAGCGAACGCAGGCTCTCCGCGTCCAGCCGCGGGAGCGGCTCGTCGATCGCCCGGGTCGCGGCGCGGACGTCGTCCGGACTCGGTGCCTCGACCAGGCCGCCGGCGCGCTCGATCGCGTCTCGCCACGCCTCTGGGAGCGACGCGCGGCGCGGGGGCGACCTGTCGACGACGATCGCCGGAGCACCGCCCACGTCGAGCCGAAGGACGCGCTGCGCCTCGACGCGGTCGACGGAGACGGCCGCCGAGTGGCGGCCGCGCCGCACGATGACGATCCGCTCCTTCGGCTCGAACGTCGCCCCGGCGTTCGGCACGGGGAACATCGTGTCCGCGCTCACGAACCAGTGACCGTAGGCGGCTCCGACCTCGTACTCGCGATCGTGGCCAGTACGCGTCGAGACCGCCGTCGTGTTCGGATGGTCACGACGCCAGCGGCCCCAGGTCGTCGCGCGGACGGGCAGCCCTTCGAGCTGGAGCGAACGCCCGGCGCCCGGCCCGACGACCGCGCGCCCCTCGAACTGATCCCAGAGCGTGTCCGACCCGCGGTCGTACATCAGCTTGTTCGAGCGCCAGAGCAGGCCCGAGCTCCCGAAGAGCGCGCGCTCGCCGTCGATCGCCCCTCGGTAGGCGATCGGCGCGCCGCAGAGCGTGCACCACGTAAGCGCGACCGGGACGTCGCCGACGACGTCGTTCGCGAGCTCGTGCCAGTCGAGGATCGCCGTCGGATACGCGCGCGCCTCGCCGCCGAGCGCGATCCCGAAGACGGGGTCCTCGTCGCGCAGGTGGACGGCCTCGTCGGCCGGAACCGCGTCGGGGTCGACCAGCGCGGGGATTCCGTCGACGGCGACGCCGCCCCAGGACACCTCGTCGAGCGCGATCGAGGTGCGCCGGCCCGAGCCCAGGAAGCGACGGAAGCCGGGATCGACGCGCTCGGCGAGCAGCTCCGCCTTGAAGTCGGCGTAGCCGGCCGGAGGGTCCGGTCGCGTCGACGCGAGGCGGGCCTCCGTCAGCGTCCGCCACGGCCGCTCGACGTCGCGCACCTCCCGGCCCAGGACCGCCCCGAGGGCGTCGAGGGCCCGGTACCACTCGTCGGGCGTCTCGGCGAGCGCGAGCAGGTCGAGCAGAGGCGCCTCGAACGCCGGGTCGGCCTCGTCCCGGATCGCGCGGAACGCGGCGTCGCGCGCGTCCGCCTCGGCGCTCGGGAGGAGGTCCGCGAGGTCGACGTCGGGCGGCGCGAGGAGCGTGAGTGTGGCGACGATCGTGGGCGTGTTCACGGGGGCGAGTTCGCGGCACGGGCCCCTTTGGGACCTCTTTCCGGCTCTGCGCGTCCCGGGCGGTTGTCCGGTCGAAGCGCGGGGCGCCACGGCTACCATGCGGCGCCCTCGCGAGCGCATCCACCCATGACCGAGACCGAGACGTCCCATCGACCGCGCCCCGCCACCGTCGACGACCGGCCCGCCCAGGCCGCGCTCTTCGACAGCTGCTTCGAGCGTACGGACGGCGCGGAGGTCATCCCCTGGCGCTACGACGGCGGCCCGCACGGCACGGCCCTGACGACCGTCGTCGACGGCGACGACGGGCTCCTCGCGAGCTACGCCTGCGGCCCGCGCCGCCTCGCGGGCAGAGGCGCTCTCGTCGGTCAGACCGGCGACGTCATGACGGCGCCCGAGGCCCGCGGGAAGGGTCTCTTCTCGGAGCTCGACCGGGTCACGATGGAGCGCGCGCGCGAGGCCGGCTGGCCGGTCGTCTTCGGGCTCCCCAACCGCGCTTCGGCCCACATCTTCACGCGGGACCTCGGCTGGGAGGAGGTCGGGCGGCTCTGTCCGCTGACCTTCGTCCTCTGCGCGGACGCGGGCGCGCGAGCCGAGCGAATGAAGGTCAGCCGCCTGTCGTCGGCGATCGTTCCGTGGACGGCCTGGCGCGGGAC
Source organism: Planctomycetota bacterium (assembly GCA_039200205.1). Taxonomy (GTDB): domain Bacteria; phylum Planctomycetota; class UBA1135; order UBA1135; genus Saltatorellus. The sequence goes on along the minus strand of JBCCSK010000176.1, from coordinate 233 downwards.
GATGGCGCGCGGGAAGCTGCGCAAGAGGTTCTTCGAGAAGGTCAACGTCGTCCCGATCGCGCGCTTCAAGCCCGAGGCGGACGGGGTCTCCGATGAGGTCGCAGCCGGTTCGCCCTGGTTCGTCCAGCGCGACCACGAGTTCATGAACTGGCGCTTCACCGACGCGCCGTCCGGGCGGTTCCGCGCGCACGGTGTGTACGAACCCGGTGGCTCGATGCGCGGCTGGTGCGTCG
>JBCCSK010000175.1:0-12042 GCA_039200205.1 Planctomycetota bacterium | reverse complement strand
CGTCGTCGTCGACGACCGCGGCCCGGTCGGGCTCCGCGTCCGTCGCGACCGCGCCCGGCTCGGACTCGACCTGGTCGCGCAGGCGGATCTCGACGTTCCCGATCACGAACGTCTCGCCGTCGCGGACGAGGGCGTCCCGCACGCGGCGGCCGTCGCTGTGGACCCCGTTCGCCGAGTCGAGGTCGACGACCTTCCAGACGCCGGCCTCGGGCTGCGGAACGAGCCGCGCGTGGCGACGACTGACGGAGGGTTCGCGAACGACGACGTCGGCGTCGTCCCCTCGACCGAGCACGACCGTCCCGTCGATGTCGAACGTCGCGCCGACGGACGTCCCGGAGAGCACGAAGAGTCGGGCCATTCGGCGTATCGTACCGGGGGCTCGACCGCCCGTCGGGCCCTCCCTCGCGATGCAATCGAACCGGACCGGAACAGGCGACGGCGTCGCCGCGATCGAAGCGCGGGGCCTCGGCCGCGCGTTCCGGGTGGGCCTGGGCCGGCGCAGGCAGCACGTCCTGGAGAGCGTCGACATCGCGATCGCCCCCGGCGACACCCTCGGGCTCGTCGGCGCGAACGGCTCGGGGAAGACGACGCTGCTCCGCCTCCTCGCGGGCGTCGACCGTCCGACCAGCGGGAGCGCCCTCGTGCACGGCGTCCCGCCGACGGATCGCTCGGTGCGGCAGCGCCTCGCGTTCCTGCCCGACGGCTCGCCGTTCCCTGACGAGCTCTCGGCCCCGGCCGTGCTCGACCTCGTCGGCGCGCTCGCCGGACTCCGGCGCGCGGAGCGAAGGGCGCGCGCCGCCGGACTGCTCGACGAGGTCGGTCTCGCCGCCGCGGGGCGCGCTCCGCTGCGGACGTTCTCGCGCGGCATGCTCCGCCGCTTCGGACTCGCGCAGGTGTCCCTCGCCGATCCCGACGTCGTGCTGCTCGACGAGCCGACCGCGGGCCTCGACGCGCCCGGCTTCGACGTCCTCGCGCGCATGCTCGGACGAATGCGAGAACGCGGCGCGACGATCGTGCTCGCGTCCCACGTCGCATCGGACCTGATCGAACACTGCGACGTGCTCGCGCTGCTCGACCGCGGACGCGTCGCGCGCCACGGGACGCCGGACGAGCTCCTCGGCGCGCCGGACCAGCTCGAGCTGCGCGTGCAGGGCGTCGCCCTCGACGGAGCCGGCGGCGTGCCCGGCGACGTGCTCGACGCGATCAGCCGGTCAGGCGGCACGCTCGTCCAGGCGGGCCCGGCGCGACGTCCGCTCGTCGACCTGTACCGCGACGTGGGCAGCGCCGCGCGCAAGTGAACGGGACCGCGCACGCTTGATCCGCCCTCTCGTCCAACTGCACGCGCGTCGCATCGCGACCGTCGCGGCCATTCTCGCGGTCGCAGCCGCGCCGCTCGTCGCGAGCTGGAGCCATCCCGCCCGAACGCGCGCGACCGAGACGACGCCGGTCTTCGCGGAACAGCTCGTCGCGAGCGGCGGCTCCGTCGCGCGCGCGGCCTGGATCGCCGCGCTCGTCATCGTCGTCCCGCTCGTTCTCTGGGTGTCGGGGCGCACGCCCGCCAACTGGTATCGAGAGGAGGGCGACTGGCTCGCCACTTCGCCGGCCCCGCGGACGACGGTCGTCGCCTCGTGCCTGCTCGGGCTCGTGCTCGGCGCCGCGGTGCTCGCGGCGATCCCCGCTCCGATCGTCGGGACTCTCTCCCCGGCGACCGGCGACGGCGAGCTCCTGGAGCCCTCGCACGTCGCGGGTTCCGCGCGCTCGCAGCTGATCCGACCGGGCGACGCCTTCCGGCAGTCGTTCGCCTCCGTCGACCTCGTCGAAGGCGACGTGGTTCGCGTGCGGGTCACGCCGACCCTCGGCGGCCAGACTCCGACGAGCCGCGCCCGGATCACCATGGGCGGTGAGTCGATCGAGGCCGTCGTCGCGCGGCGAACGTGGCTCGAAATCGACGTCGTCCCAGGCGCGGACGACGTCCTCGTCAAGAACGTCGGGACCGGTGCCATCGCTGTCGTCGGCCCGAATCCCGTCGAAGTCTGGCGTCCATCGCGCGCATTCCTCGGAGGTCACCTGCGCGTGGCGGCCCACGCGGTGCTGTTCGCCGCTGCCCTCGCGGCCCTCGCCCTCGGCCTCGGCGCCTGGATGAGTCCCGGCCTCGCGGGAGCGCTCGCCCTGTCCCTCTGGCTGTTCGCACGGGGCGCCGTGTCGGGAGGTCCGCTGGAGGCCCTCGTTCCCGGCTGCGCGGGACTCGATCGCTCGCTCAGCGCGATCGCGGAGGGACGCAGCCCGCTCGCACCGCCGATCTTCGCACTCGCAGCCGCGGCGACCCTGATCTCCGCGGGGGGCGTTCTGGCGCGGCTCGCGCTGGGGAGCTGGCGCCGGGACGGCCTGAGCTGATGCGCTCTCCCCGCGGCAACCTCCGGACGGTCGCGCTGCTCGTCGCGGCCTTGGCGGCGATCGCGACCGCGTTCCTGCAGCGACCCGAGCCGGCGGACGTGCGCGCGAAGAGCAGCCCGCTCCAGCGCCTGCTCGGCCCGATCGCCTCGGCCGCCGCGAGCGTCGAGTGGGCGCGGTTCGCCAGGACCCTCGACCGCGGCGACGCGCCCCGCGCCTACGGGCACGCTGCGCGGGCGCTGACCTTCGACGGCCGCTCGGCCGCCGGCTGGATGACGCTGGGCGACCATTTCATCTTCACCCGCGCTTCGCCGCTGGAGGTCGACGACGCCGCCCAGCGGCGCCGCTGGATCCGCGCCGGTCTCGACGTTCTCCTGGCGGGCGAGGAGCGCGTCGCGGCGGCGGAGGAGCTCGCGTACTACGCGGCGCTGATCCGCGTGCAGTTCCTGGCGCAGATCCCGGACGAGGCGCTCGCGTGGCCGGGCGGGAGCGACGCCCTCCTCGAGGACGCGCGTGAGGACCTCTCGCGCGCGGAAGCGGGCGGGCACCCCGGTGTGGCCGATCTTCGCACCAGGATCGAGGAGCGCCGTGGAGCCGAGGAACGCTGATGCCGCTCCGGTTCCAGGGGGAGTCGATTACCCTCCGCGCGTGGCGTGGCTGTTCGCCGGAGGGGGATGGATCCCGGACCTGTCGCTCGCGTCGGGGTACGTCGCGCCGTTCGTCGTGCTCGTCCTGTGCGGCTTCGGGCTGCCCATCCCGGAGGAGATCACGATGGTCGGCTCGGGCTTCCTCGTCCACGAGGGCGAGGCCGAGCTGCTGCCGATGATCGGCGTGCTGATCGTCGGAACGCTGATCGGCGACTCCATCCCGTTCTGGATCGGCCGCCTGTACGGCCAGCGCGCGCTGCGCAACAGGGCCGTCCGGCGCGCCCTCCATCCGGAGCGCCTGCGGGCGATCGAGCGGCGCTTCGCGCGCCAGGGGGCGCGGGCCGTCCTCTTCTGCCGCTTCGTGCCCGGCCTGCGCATGCCGGCCTGGTTCACGGCGGGGAGCCTCGGCATGGCCTACCCACGCTTCCTCGCGATCGACGGGCTCGGCGCCGCGGTCATGACCCCGGTCTTCGTCCTCCTCGGCCGCGCCTCGGGGGAGACGATCGAGGAGCTCGAGAAGACGGTCGAGAACCTCCACCTGATCCTCGGATTCGCCGCCCTCGCGCTCGCGGCGACCCTCGTCGGGCACCTCCTGATCACGAAGAGGTGGCCCGCAGCTCCGCGGCGCGGGATCGCGGGAGGCGCGCGCGGGGGCGCGAGGAGCGCAGGAGCGTCCGGCGCGGGGACCTCGACGCGAGGACCCGGCGACGAAGATTGACCGGCGGCGGCCCCTCACTACCCTAGTGGCCCCGTTTCTCCCGCGGAGGCGCCCTGCCCGCGCCCTCTCGGTCCCCCGATCCCCCGCCCCAGCGCCCTCTTCCGCGCTCTCGAGTCCATGGAGCCCTTCCTCTACGTCGCCGGCGCTGCAGCCGTCGCGGCCCTCGTCTTCGCCGTGGTCAAGTACACCGCGATCATGAAGGCCGACGCCGGAGACTCGAAGATGCAGGAGATCTCCAAGCAGGTGCAGGACGGCGCCGCTGCGTTCCTGAAGTCGGAGTACAAGTGGCTCTCGCTCTTCGTGATCGTGGTCGCCGCGGCGATCTTCTTCTCCGACGCGGAGGCGGGCCTCGGCCAGGACACCGCGATCGCATTCGTGGCCGGCGCCGCCGCATCCGCGATCGCCGGCTACTTCGGCATGCACACCGCGACCCGCTCGGCGGTGCGCACGACGCAGGCCGCGCGCACGGGACTGGCGGAGGGCCTCGAGGTGTCGTTCAGCTCGGGCGTCGTCATGGGCATGAGCGTCGTCGGCCTCGCGCTGCTCGGGCTCGTCATCTTCGTCCAGCTCTACGCGCCCGACTTCAGCGCCAAGGGCCTCGAGTACGTCCTCGGCTTCAGCTTCGGCGCCTCGTCGATCGCGCTGTTCGCGCGCGTCGGCGGCGGCATCTTCACGAAGGCCGCCGACGTCGGCGCCGACCTCGTCGGCAAGGTCGAGGCCGGGATCCCCGAGGACGATCCGCGGAACCCCGGCACGATCGCGGACAACGTCGGCGACAACGTCGGTGACGTCGCGGGAATGGGCGCGGACCTGTTCGAGTCCTACGTCGGCTCGATCATCGCGGCGATGACCCTCGCGGCGATCACGTTCGCCGGCGACGAGAACATGTCGAGCCTCGCCATCCTCCCGCTCGCCGTCGCGGCGATCGGCATCTTCGCGTCGATCGCGGGCACGTTCTCGGTCAAGGCGAAGTCCGAGCACGAGATCCACAGCGCGCTCTTCCGCGGCGTCATCGTTGCATCGCTCGCGACGATCCTCGGGGCGGCGATCCTCGTCTTCGTCGTCTTCACGTTCCCCGAGGGCGTCGAGCCGCTGAAGCTCCTCCTCTCGATCATCGCGGGCGTCCTCGTCGGCGTCCTGATCGGCAAGGTCACCGAGTACTACACGTCGACGGAGACCAAGCCGGTCCACACGATCGCCAGCAAGTCCGAGACGGGCTCGGCGACGAACATCATCGCCGGCCTCGCGGTCGGCATGCGCTCGGTCGCGCTGTCGGTCGCGCTCATCTGCCTCGCGATCTTCATCGCCGACTGGGCGGGCAACAGCGGCGAAGGCGTCGGCTACGGCGTGTACTGCGTGGCGCTCGCCGCGGTCGGCATGCTTTCGACGCTCGGGATCACGCTCGGCGTCGACGCCTACGGCCCGGTCGCCGACAACGCCGGCGGCCTGGCCGAGATGGCCGAGCTCCCGCCGGAGGTGCGCGAGCGCACCGACGCACTCGACGCGGTCGGCAACACGACGGCGGCGATCGGCAAGGGCTTCGCGATCGGCTCCGCGGCGCTCACCGCGCTCGCCCTGTTCGCCGCGTTCCAGCTCCGCGCCGACGATCTCCTCGCCGCCAAGGGTCAAGAGAAGCTCAACTTCTCCCTGACCAACACCGAGGTCCTGATCGGCCTCCTGATCGGCGGCATCCTGCCGTTCCTGTTCTCCGCCCTGACGATGGAGGCCGTCGGCAACGCCGCCCAGGCGATGGTCGAAGAGGTCCGCCGTCAGTTCCGCGAGATCCCCGGGATCATGGAGGGCACCGGCAAGCCGGACGCCGCGCGCTGCGTCGCGATCTCGACCGAGGGTTCGCTCCGTCAGATGGTCCTTCCGGGCCTGATCGCGGTCGCCGCCCCTATCCTCGTCGGGCTCTGGAGCCCCGCGGCCCTCGGCGGCCTGCTCGCCGGCGCGCTCGTCGCGGGCATCATGATGGCGATCTTCATGGCGAACGCCGGCGGCGCCTGGGACAACGCAAAGAAGTACATCGAGGGCGGCGCCCACGGCGGCAAGGGCTCGGAGCCCCACAAGGCCGCGGTCGTCGGTGATACCGTAGGGGACCCGTTCAAGGACACCTCCGGTCCCTCTCTCAACATCCTCGTCAAGCTCATGACGGTCGTCGGCCTCGTGTTCCTCCCCTGGTTCATCGGGAGCTGACGCCGGCCGTCCACTGACCCGTCCAAGCACGGACGCCTCCGCGAACCGCAGGAGACATCGACATCGACTCGAAGACGCTCGCCGCAACGATCGCCCGGATCGTGGATGAGAAGAAGGGTGTCGACCTCGTGGTCTACGACGTGGCGGACGCGATCAAGGTCGCGGACTACTTCGTCGTCGTCACGGGGACGAGCCGCCCGCACGTGAGGGCGATGTACGAGGACGTGCACCACCGCCTCAAGCGGCTCGGCGAGACCCACTCGCGCGCCGAGGGGGCCGATCTGGGGTGGTGGGTGCTGCTCGACTACGCGGACGTCGTCGTGCACATCCAGCAGGAGGAGGCGCGTGAGTACTACGGGCTCGACGACCTCTACGGCGACTGCTCCAACCTCGACTGGAAGTCGGTTTCGGTGACCGACACCGGCGCGCTCGCGGACGCGGAGGCCTGAGGGCCTTTCAACGGCCGTGCGGGACGGTCCCGTACGACCTTCACGAAATCACCAGGACCTCCATCGACGTTTGGTCGATAAGAGTGCCGGCGAGCGCCCGCCCCGGCATTCATGTGGAGGAAGTACGACGAGACCGCGCTGCGAGAAGCGCGCGAGCGTGATGCTCGGGTTCTCGTCCTGCTCGGCGCCGCGTTCTGCCCGCGCACCCGGGCCCTCCGTGCGCGCCTGGAGGCCGCGGACGGCATCCTCGGCGACCGCTTCGTCTGCACGCTCGTCGACAAGGACGAGCAGCCCGACGTCGACGCCCGCCTCCGTGGCGCGGGCTGGCCGACGCTCGCGATCCTCGACGCCTCCGGCGAGCTCGTCCGCGAAGTTGGCGAGCACGGCGACGGCGTCGTCGCCGACCTCCTCGGGGAATCGCCCGATCGCGGAGACGCGGCGAGCACGCGCGAACGCGACGCGGAGATCGTCGACGAGGTCACGCGCATGCTCGTCGACTCGGCCGACCCGGCCTGGGGCGGCTGGGGAGCGCGGCAGAAGTTCCCCCACCCCGACGCTCTGCACTTCCTCCTCGTCCGCTGGTCCGAGACGGGGCGGAACGACCTCCTCGGCGTGGTGCGCCGCACGCTCCGCTCGATGCAGGGGGGCGAGATCCACGACGACCTCGAGGGCGGCTTCTACCGCTTCGCGACGCGCGCCGACTGGTCGGTCCCGAACTTCGAGAAGCCCCTGCTGAGCAACGCCAAGCGGCTGCTCGCGTACGCGGAAGCACACCAGGCGCTCGGCGACGACAGCTACCGCGAGACGGCGGAGGGCATCGCGCGCTGGATGATGTCGACGCTCCTCGACGAGTCCACGGGCGCGTTCCGCGGCAGCCAGGACGCGAATCCGACGTACGCGCGCCTGCGGACGCTCGAAGAGCGCGAGCGCCACGGCGCGCCGCCGACCGACCCGACCGTCCACGCCGATCGAAACGCGTGGGCGGCCATCGCGCTCCTGAAGGCGGGCTTCGTCTTCGGCGACGAGTCGCTGACGCGTCGCGGTCTCCACGTGCTCGACTTCCTGACGACCGAGCTCTACGACCCCGAGCGCGGCGTCAGCCACTACTGGAACGGGACGTGGAACCAGCCCGGCGACCTGCGCGACCAGGGGACGGTCCTCCGCGCGCTCGTCGAGGCGATCCACTACGCCGGCGCGAACCGCTTCATCGAGGTCGCGGAGGGGATCGCCGCCTGGACGGACGAGAACCTCGGCGCCGCGGACGGCTCGTTCCGCCGCGATCCGTTCACGGACGAGCTCTCCCCCACCGTCCGGGCCGCGGACGACCTGCGCTGGAACGCGGTCGCCGCCGAGGCGTTCCTGCGCCTCGGACACCTGACGCGTGAGCCCCGCTGGCTGGAGCGCGGCACCGCGGCCCTCGCGTCGTTCGCCGACGCGTTCCGCCAGCACGGCTTCGCAACCGCCGGCTACGGCAGGGCCCTGGACCTGATCGTCCACGAGCCGGTCCACGTCGTCGTCGTCGGGCGCTCGTCGGACGACCGCACGCGAGCCCTCGCGCTGGCGGCGCTGCGCCCCTACGTCGCCTCGCGGATCGTCCAGACGGTCGACCCGGAGACGGACGCGGAGCTCCTCGAGCGCCTGGGCCTCGCCATCGACCTTCCCGATCTGCCCATCGCGATCGTCGAGCAGGGCGGCCGGACGTACGCCGCGACCGGCGATCCGGGCCGGCTGCCGGCGCTGATGGCGCGCAGCGAACGCGGTTAGCCCGACCTCGTCACCAGACTCGAGGTCGAGCTAGGACCTTTCCCGACGTCTCGAAGGGGGTCATGCCTCCGAGAGAAAACGTCGATACGCGGGGGGACGGTGCCCCCCGTGACCTCCTTCGAGCCCATCCACCCGACGAGCGCCTTCGAGCCGCCGCCCGCGGCAGGCTCGGAGTCGGCCGATCGCCGCCGTCAGCGGAGGGCGCGGATGCACAGGCGGCTCGTGCCGCGTCTACGCGCAACGCTCGCCGTCGCCGCGGTCCTCGCGGCGATCGCGCACAACGAGGTGGTGCACGGCGACGGGTGGACGGTCGGCGTTCAGTGGTACGCGGGATTCGCCGTGTCCTACGCCGCGCTGAGCTGGCTTGCTCTTCTGCGCTGGTACGACCCCGACGAGAGGCACTCGCTCGCGCGCCACATGCTACGCCTCGACCTCGTCATGGGCGGTGGGCTCGTCCTCGTGACGGGCGGCGCACACAGCTGGCTCTTCTTCGTGCCGTGGGCGCGCGTCTCGGACCAGGTCCTCGTCGGCTTCCGCTGGTGCCGCGAGATGCTGGTCCTCGCGCTGCTGACGCACATCGGCGCCGTCGTGCTCGCGGACGTCCTGCTCGGCTGGAAGGCTGCGTGGAACGTCGAGGCGATCAAGATCGCCGGGTGCACGATCCTCGCCTGTCACATCGTCCTCGTGAGCTGGATCGGCGAGATGGTCCGGCTGCGCGGCAAGGCGTCCCTGCGGCTCTCACGTCAGCTGGTGGACGAGCTGCGCGAACAGTCGGAGGAGCTGCAGGTCGCCCGAAGGGAGGCCGAGGCCGCCTCCGTCGCAAAGGGCACGTTCCTCGCGAACATGGGCCACGAGCTGCGGACGCCGATGAACGGGATCATCGGCATGACGGAGCTCGCGCTCGACACCGACCTGTCGCGCGAGCAGCGCGAGTACGTCGAGACCGTGCAGCGATCGGCCTCGACGCTGCTCGCGACCGTCAACGACGTGCTCGACTACTCGCGCCTCGAATCCGGCAACATGCGCCTGGAGTCCGCGCCGTTCCCCCTGCGCGCGTGCATCAAGGACGCGCTGCGCCAGACCGCGCCCGCCGGGCGCGCGAAGGGGATCGACGTCGTCTGCGACATCGACGAGGACGTCCCGGACGTGTTCACGGGCGACGAGCTCCGCCTCCGCCAGATCATCGTCAACCTGGTCGGCAACTCGATCAAGTTCACCGGCGAGGGGCACGTTCGCGTCGCCATCTCGTGCTCGACGAACGACGCCGGCATCGACTTCATCGTCGAGGACACCGGCGTCGGGATCCCCGAAGCGAAGCTCGAGTCGATCTTCGAAGCGTTCAGGCAGGCGGAGGAATCGACGACGCGCCGATTCGGTGGGACCGGCCTCGGACTCGCGATCACGCGCGAGCTCGTGACGCGCATGGGCGGGCACATGGACGTCCAGAGCACCGAGGGGATCGGCAGCAGGTTCCAGTTCGCTCTGCCGCTCGAGGCGACGGACACGGACGAGCCCGCGACGCGCCCCCGCCGCACCGTCGGCGCCGAGGCGCGCCGTGGCCCGGTCGTCCTGCTCGTGCCGGGCGACGCGCTCCGTGAGTCCCTCGACAGGCGACTCGCCTCGTGGGGCGTCGACGTCTGCGCGTGCGCCACGGCCGGCGAGGCACGCGAGCTCGTGCGCTCACTCGCCAGCGACGCGATCGCCGTCATCGCCGACGCGTCGATCGCTCCGCACGACAGGATGCTGGTCGACGGCGTCCTCGAGCGGCGCGGCGCGCCCCCCTGGATCCTCCTCCAGTCGATGGACGGGCTCCGCCACGGCGGACTCGACCCGGCGCGCGTGCGCAGCGTCAGGACTCCGATCGTCGGTCCCGAGCTGCGCTCGGCGCTGGAAGAGGCGACCGAGCTGGCTCCCGCTCTGCGGTCAGATCGCGACGGTGAGATTCCGGAACCGTCCAGCCTGACGAAGAAGCCGCGGCGAACGCGGCGTCCGCTGTCCGTCCTCCTCGTCGAGGACGACCGCGTCAATCAGCGCGTGGCGCAGCTCCTGCTGGAGTCGTGGGGCCACTGCGTCACGATCGCCGAGAACGGCCAGAAGGCCGTGCTCGCGTCCGAGGAGCACGCGTTCGACCTCGTCCTGATGGACATGCAGATGCCCGTCATGAATGGCCTGGAGGCGACACGCGAGCTTCGATCTCGCGAAGCTGCGGGCGATGCCGAGCCGACGCGCATCATCGCGATGACGGCGAACGCGTCGACCGAGGCCGCCCGGCAGTGCCGCGAAGCGGGCATGGACGAACACCTCGTGAAGCCGATCGACGCGGACGACCTCTTCGCTCGCCTCGAGTCGACCGGTCGCAGCATGGCGTGATGCCCGCGGATCCCGCATCCACGCGGGGCGCGGAGGCGATCGGAGGGACATGCGCAAGGTCCTGATCCTCGCTCTTCCCATCGCCGCCGCCGTCATGTTCTTCGCCTGCGCCTCGAATCCGTCCCTCCCCACCGTGTCGCGCGTCGAACTCGACCGCTTCATGGGCGACTGGTACGTCCAGGGACACATCCCCGCAGGGGCCGAGAAGACCGCCTACAACGCCGTGGAGTCGTACGCTCGCGGCGACGACGGCCGCATCCTGACGAGCTACGTATTCCGCAAGGGCGCGTTCGACGGCGACCTCAAGACGATGGAGCCCGTCGGTTTCGTCGAGAACGAGGCGACCAACGCCGAGTGGGGCATGCGGTTCCTGTGGCCGTTCAAGGCCGAGTACCTGATCGCACACGTCGACGACGACTACACGGAGACGATCGTCGCGCGCTCGAAGCGCGACTACGCGTGGATCCTGACGCGCGAGCCGATGATCGCGGACGAGCGCTACGAGGCGCTCGTCGCGCGACTCGCGGAGCTCGGGTACGAGGCCAGCGACGTGCGGCGCGTTCCCCAGCGCTGGCCCGACGAGGCGCACCCGGTGTCCGATGCCGGGGGCAACCTCGCTCTGTTCACGCGCGCGGAATAGCGGCAGCTGCGAACGGCCTGCGCGCCTGGATCGCAGCGACGAGCAGCAGCACGAGGATCCACCCGGCGCCGCCGAGCGCGCGGCGCCAGCTCGGGGGACCGGGTGCCGGGACGGCGGCACACCCGCCTCCGTCGTCCTGGTCCTCGCTCGTGTAGACGAACCCGGACTCGACGACGGACGCCTGCCCCGTTCCAGCGTTCCTCACCATCACGTTCGCCGGTCCGACCGCGAAGGACGGCATGGTCGCGCGCAGCGTCGTCGCGTCGACGAACGCCGTGGCGGCGCCGACCCCGCCGGCGCCATTCGCCGCGCCCGCCCCGACGACGACGCGCGAGTTGGCGTCGAAGCCCGTCCCCAGAATCGTCACGGTCGTCCCTCCGGAGCGGTCGCCGCGCGCGGGCGCGATCGAGCTGATACGCGGGTCCGGTTGGAGGACGTAGGTGAAGGCCGTCTCCGCGGTGTCGCCGCGGGGTGAGGTCACGGTCAGGACGTACGGTCCGCCCGGGACGCCCGGACTCGTCACGATCCGCATGCGCTGCGGCGACTCGATCGCCACGCCTGTCTGAACGGTGCCGTCGATGTCGACGACCATGCCGGGGACGAAGTGCTCGCCCGCGAGGCGCAGCGTCGTCCCACCCGCCGAAGCCCCGACCGACGGGAAGACGGACGCGATCGTGGGCACGGCTGCGACCTCGTACGCGTCGCGGTCGCGCCCCTCGACGCCCGTCGGGTCGATGACGACGACGTCGTGGCTCCCCGCGATCGTCGACCGCGTCGTGAGTGTGATCGTGTTCGCGTCGACGACCTGGCAGCCGTTCGCGTCGCCGTCGCGGTAGATCCGGTTCCCGATGACAACGCGAACGCCCT
>JBCCSK010000174.1:0-12047 GCA_039200205.1 Planctomycetota bacterium | reverse complement strand
GTCAGTGTCCCGAACCCGACGACGCTCGCGCCACCGTGGACGAAGATCCTTCCCTGGAAGAGCGCCGGCGAGATCGCCTGGCGCGACGTCGGCATCGAGCGGTCCTCGCGCCAGGAGTCCGACGCGGGCTCGTAGGCGTAGACCTCGTCGAACGTCGTCATGCCGTCCGCGCCGCCCAGCACGTAGAACTCATCGCCCCAGAAGACGGCTCGACCCGTCGACGAGCGCGGAGCCGGGAGGGGTGCGACCTCCGCGGCCGAGCTCGTCTGCCAGCTCGCCGCGACCGGGTCGTAGACCTGGACCTCGGCGATGCCCGACTGCGGCGCGAGGTTGCCCTCGCGTCCGCCGAAGAGGAAGAAGCGCGATCCATCGGTGCCCGCGGCAGCCATGTGGACGGCCGTGGGGAGAGCCCCGAGGGGCGTCCAGTCGTTGGCGATCGGGTCGTACGCGGCGACGTTGGCGACGGACCCGCCGCCCGGTGCGACGCCGCCGGCGACGTAGATCGTGCCGTCGATCGTCGCGGTCGCGCAGCCGCCGGCGTTCCAGGGCATCGGCGCTCCGAGAGTCCACTGGTCGCTGACGGGATCGTAGATCTGAACGCGTCCCGCAGCGCCGCCCTCGAACCCGCCGAAGAGGTAGATCCGACCGTCGACCACCTCGGCCGCGTGGCCGCCGCCGGTGTGCGGACGCACGGCGCCAAGCGTCGACCAGGTGTCGTTCAGTGGATCGAACGCGAACGTGCGCGTATCGCCGGCGCCGAAGACGAACAGTCGTCCGTCGGCCACCGCGGAGACGACGTCCCCGAGTCCCGCGGGCAGCTGGGAAGCGTCTCGCCAGGTCCCGCGGCTCATGCCCGGTGCCGGCGGCATGTAGCGGAACGCTCGCTCGAGCTTCCGCATGCTCAGGCGGACCTGGACGTTGACGTCGAGCAGCTCGGTGTCCTCGCCCGTGGGGCTGGGCGGAAGGACGCCGCGGATGCGGGTGTCGGAGACCGAGGTGAGGGTCGCAGGGATCCCGCCGATCGTGACGCTCACGCCGGCGAGCTGCGAGCCGAAGCCCGTCCCGCCGATCACGAACGGCTGTCCGCCGGTGGCCGGAGCACGCCAGGGCGTGATGTCGTAGGGCGTGAGGCCGACCGCGGCGATGTCGTCGGGCACCTGCGTCCGGACGCGGCTCGACGAGTAGTCGATCGCGATGATCGCACCGCCGGGGCCGGTGACGACGTCGAGGCCTCCGTTGGGCGGGAACGCGCTGTTCGAGCTGGAGTAGAGCGTCGTCGAGTCGACCGAGCGCCCGTCTTCGTCGAGCTCGATGCGGTAGATCCCCGAGTTCCACTTCATCGCGATCAGCTCGCCGCGCATCTCGGAGTTGAACGTCGCGGCGCGGTATTCGACGAGGCCGTTGGTCGACGAGTCGAGAAGCGCCATCGGCCCGACGTGCTCGTCCGGGATGGACGCGTCGAGGTTCGAGCGGAACGTGTTCTCACGGTCGTCGTACCGACCGCGCGATCGGTTCGCCGATCCGTAGTAGTTGCCGGGCTCGACGAGATCGAGCGTGTCGGGCGTCGTCGGGTGCGGCAGCGTGCCCTCGGACGACGCATCGATCGACGCCGGGCCGTACGGGTTGTTCGGTCCGTTGTCCGTGGCGTAGAAGTAGCCGTTGGTGTGGAGGCAGACGTCGTACGTGTTCCGGAAGCCGGCCGCGAACAGGTCGATGTCGACGCCGTCGACCACGTCGATCTCTTCACCGCGGACCTGGTCGTCCACGAACACGCCCGTCACGGAGTCGACGTACTCGACGATGCCGTTGAACGAGGGATCGGACAGCCGGAGCTTGACGATGGCGCCGGAGAGCGGTGACTCGGGCACGTCGCCGATCAGCGGCCACGTGACGCCCGCGTTGGTGTTTCCACCGACGCACAGCAGCATGTCCCCGTTGTCGTCGAAGACCATCCCGTTCACCGAGTGGTCGTGGTTCGACACCGGCAGCCCCGTCGCGAGCGCCTGGGGGTTGTTGAAGTTCGGTCCGGTGACGACCGACACCTGGCCCGTGAAGAACGACGGACCCGAGAACGAACCGCCGCCGTTCTGGAACTGCTCCCCGTGCGAGAGGTACACCCTGATCGACGAGGGGTCGAGCGGGTCGTACGCGTCGAAGGGGTTGAACGCCAAGGCGAGGGTGTCGCGGTTCGTCAGCGCCGAGACGCCGTTCCGCACGATCACCTGCTGGACGCTGTAGTCGTCGTTGTAGGTGACGATCCGGATCTTGCCGTTGAGCTGCGCGACGTACAGACGACCGTCCGGCCCCCACGCTGCGCTCGTCGCGCCAAACGCCGTGACCTCTTCGGCAGTCAGAAGCTCGAAGCGGACGGGCACGGGACCCGTCGGCGAGTAGTCGAACTGGATCGGCTCGCTGACCCCGTTCGGCGTCTCGACGGTCACCTGGATCGACCCGGAGCCAGGCGGCGAGGTCAGGACGATTCGCTCACCGCGCCACTCTTCGAACTCGGCGCTGGTGATGTCGGTCGCGCCCCAGTGGACGACAGTCGACGCGCGCGGGAAGAAGCCGAATCCGTCGATCTCGATCCGATTGCCGCCGAGGTCGCTGCCGGTCGTCGGCATCGAGTGGATGACCGGCGGCAGCAGCCGCTCGTCGTGCTGGAGCGCGGCCACGACGTCCGTCGCAGACGAACCACCTTCGAGGATCTCCAGCGTCAGCGGCAAGTTCGCGATCTCGGTGACCGCAAAGCGCAGGTCGAGGTCGTGCGAGCCTGCGGCGAGCGCGATCGGTCCACTCGCCGGCGCCCCGTCGACGAGGACGCGGCGCTCGACTCCGCCCGTCGTCACGAACTCCAGCGTGCGGGCGCCGGCGAGATCGAAGGACGCGACCCACTGGACCATCACCTGGCCGGAGAAGGGCGAGCTGCCGACGCGCCCGAACTTCGGCGCGAGAACGGTGCCGCCCAGCCGCTCGACGAAGTCCGTCGTCGAGGGAACGTTGTCGAGGAGGAAGACCTCGCCCGCCGCCTTGCCGTCGTAGTAGAAGCAGAGCGGACCGGGGACCGCGTCGACCGGATGGACGACGATCGTCCGATCGTCGGTGGCCGAGTTGGGCGGCACGTTGTCGTCGGTGATCGTGAGCGTCACGGTCGAGCTGCCCGTCGAGAACGCGTGCGAGGTGTCGACGTCCGTCGAGATCGTCGAACCGTCGACCTTCCATTCGTAGGCAGCGAGGAACTGTCCTGGCTCGTGCGTGTGCGACTCGGCGCCGAGCAGCTGGACGACCTCGACGCCGTCCTGCTCGTAGTCGACGACGAACGCGGGATCGCTGTCGGGGACAGGGTGCAGGAAGCCCCAACCGGCCTCCGCTCCGCCGGTCGCCGCGATGTCGATCGAGAACACGTCGCCGGTCGCGCCGGACTCGAAATCGAGGACGAACAGGTGATCGAGGTGCTCGGTCGGCGTGAACGTGACCGGGATCGTCGTCATCCCGGGCGGCAGCTCGATGATCGGCGAGTAGAAGACGGTGATGTCCGCGCCCGGGTAGGTCACGCCGCCGACCTCGACCTGGAAATCCGAGCTCGACCCCATGATCCCGGTGCGGAACGTGATGCGGTCGATCTGCCCCCTGTGCAGGCCGTCGTTCGCGATGCGAACGTCGAGAGTGCGACTCTGCCCCTGCTCGACGATGCCGTACCCGAGCGAGGTCGTCGGCGAAGACAGCACGGGGATCGAGCGGATCTCGATCGCGCTGACGACGGCCTGGGCGACGACGCCGCGCAGCCCGATGTCCAGGATGCCGTCGACGAGGTCGACGCGCTGGGGCGGGGTCTCGTACGCGAACGCTCCGCCGACCTCGCTGAACACGTCGAGGCCCGCGATGGCCGTCGCGCCCTCGATCTCGACGTCGAAGACGCGCTCGCCGACCGCCGTCTGGGTCGGCTCCCAGGTGTAGAGCACGACCTCGTACGCGCCGTTGGGCAGCTCGAACGCGTAGTCGAACGAGTCCCCGACGCGGAACGTGCGGTAGAGATCGGGCAGCGACGTCCCACCCACCATCGCGTCCGAGCTCGCAAGACTGCCGCCGGTCGCGCCGTAGTCGGCGCTCCAGAGCGTGCGCCCCGGGCCGTCGAGCGGCGCCGCGGCGGCCGTCATCGCGATCTCCTCACCGGTGAAGCCAAATGCGGTCCCGACGACGCGGGTCGGCGTCGAAGGGCCGCCCTGGTTCGCGACCTCAGCGATGAGCTCCAGCTCGCGCACGCCGCGCGAGAGCGGCGTGAAGGACACGTCGACCTGGGCGCTCTGTCCGGGCTGGAGCGTGATCGGGAGGGCGACCGGGAACGAGAGGGCGAAGTCGCCCATCATCTCACCGACGGGCGTGACGTTCTCCAGCACGACCGGATTGGTCTGCATGTTCGTGAAGAAGAGCGCCTGGGCCGTCGTCGACGTGCCGACGCGCGACGTCTCGAAGGTGAGCTCGGCCTGCGAGGGAACCGGCGCCTCGGGGAGACGACCGAGCCCCGCGTCGCCCTCGATGATCGACATCAGGTGGGTCGAGGTCGATCCGATCGTCGCGTCGGTCGGCGCGTCGAGCGTGAGCAGGAGCCGCTCGAGCAGCTCAGGCTCGCGGTCGACGACGAGGCCGAGGGTGAGGTCGACGAACGTGTCGCCGGCGGGGATCACGACCGGGCTCGCCGGCAGCGTCACATCGTCCGGAACGGTCGCGTCGCCGGATGCCGTGAACGGCGCGACGACGTCCAGGCCGGATGGCACGTCGAGGACGATCCGCACGTCGACGCTGCCCTCGCGCTCGCCGACGAGGCTCCGGAATTCCTCGAACTCGACGACCGGCAGAGGGTCGTCGTTCTCCAGCGTCAGCACGTACTGGACGATCGGGCCGGGGTCGGCGCCGGTGAGAACGCCGAGATCGAGGACGACGGTCTCGTCGTTCTCGAAGAGCGCATCGGCGTTGGGCGTGACGGTGAACTGGCCTGCCGAAGCTCCGGTCCCGATGACGAGCGGGTCCGGTGCAACGTCGAAGTCCACTCCGCCGCCCTCGGCGGTACCCGACACCACGAGCGGGATCGTCACGTCGGCGGGCGCGGGGCCGCTGAGGACGACGTCGACGACGATCGGGCCGGCGCCCTCCTGGGCCGCCTGCGCGGCGACGGCGAAGGACACCGTCACGGGACCGTCATCGTCCTCGATCGTGAGGACGTGCGACGTGGTCCCGCCGAGCGCTGCGCCGGTGGGTGCTCCGAGCAGCAGATCGACCGTCTCGGCCGGCTCGCTCTCGACGTCCTGCAGAACGGCCACCTCGACGAGCGCGGAGAGCTCGCCGACGGGGATCGTCGCCGTCGTCGTGAGGAGGTCGAAGTCCACCCCGGGCGTTGCAGTGCCCGCGGCGCTCACGGGAACGAGCACCGGCTGCGGAGCGTAGTCGTCGAGTTCGACGACCATCTGCACGAGGACGTCGCCCTCCTCGACGCTCGTGGCCGGCGACGTGAACTCGACCAGGCGGGGGCCGCCGTCGTCGTCGATGATCAGGAGATCGTGGGTCGACAGGGACCCGAGGACCGCGTTCGTGGGTGCGCCCAGGACGAACGTCGCCGTCTCCGAGCCCTCGGCCGCCCCGTCGTCGACGGGAGTCACGCTGATCATCGCGGACGTGTCGCCGGCATCGATCGTGACGACCTGCGGCGACCAGGACAGATCGGCGCCGTCGGTCGCCGTTCCCGTCAGGGTCACAGGCACTTCGACGTCGAGGGCCGACGGAGCGCTCAGCTCCACGGCGATCCCGATGCCGGCGTCGAACTCGACGGTGGTCGAGTTCGCGAGAGCGAACTCGATCGCCGGCTCGGCGTCGTCGTCCGCAATCGTCAGCGTGTGCAGGTTCGGCGTGCCGAGGATGCAGTTGTCCGGTGCGGAGATGTCGAGCGTGACCGTCTCGTCGAGCTCGTCGAGGGCGTCGGGTGTGATCGCGACATCGACCGTGATCGTCGTCACCCCGCCCGGAAGGACGACGGGCGAGGCCGTCAGAATCTGCGCGTCGACTCCGCCGAGGGTCGCGGTCCCGCCGACGCTGAGGTCGACCTGCGAATCTTCCGTCCGCGCAGCCGAGAGCGTCACTTCGACGCCGACGGTCCCGGCAGACTCGTCGATCGTCTGAGCGGCGAGCGCGAAGCGAACGGCCGCCGCCGGCTCGTTGTCGAGCAGCAGGAACTCGTGGCTCGCGAGGGCGCCGAGCGTCCCGGTGCTCGGACTCCCGAGCGTGAGCAGGAAGCGCTCGCGTCCCTCCGACGCTATGTCGTCGATGATCTGAACGTCGATCGTGCCGCTCGTCTGGCCCATCGGAATGACCAGCGGGCCGCTCGGGATCGTCGCGTCGGACGCGTCGGCGCTCCCGCCGACCGTGTACGGAATGACGACGTCCACGCCCGCCGTCTCGGACAGCGTGACCTGGATCGAGACGGAGGAGGCCCCCTCCGAGGCGAAGGAGGAACTCGACGCGAACTGGACGACGGGAACCGCCGGGGGCGGCGCCGCCGCGGAGGTTGCGAGGAGCGCAGCGAGGGTCGCGGTGCTGGGGAAGAGCATCGGGGGTGAGCAGGCGGTCCCAGAGCTGGGCCGACAGGGCTGGAGTGGGCAGGCGGCGCACGCCAGGCGGACCGGGCATGACGCAGGACGTCCAACGTCGAAGACGTCGGGCAGCTCACGAGCGTTCCCTCGACCGCCGAAGGAGGCAGGTGTCTGCCCGGGGCGATGGTGGCGCCGGGGGAGCGGTGAGCCGGCAGGATCCGTTCTGGAAAGGGGTCGCGCCGCCGGGGAGCGACGCGGGGACCCCTAAATGAACCTCATCCGTCCCGTCCGCCCTCCGGGGGTCCGGAAAAAATGCGCCGCACGAACATGTTCCTGCGGCACTACGACTTGGGACTACCGGGTGGGGTCAATTCGCGGCCCGAGGACGAGACATCGAGGAAGGTCACGTCTCGGAATCGCGCAGGTGCGGCGCCGTGACTCATCTCGGCGATCTGCATCGGGTTGCCCTTGCCGCAGTTCACGACCCCCCACAGTCGCCACGCTTCGGGGCCGGCGATCCGATCGCAACTTTTCCAGAAATCAGAGCTCACGCCCAGGTAGGTCGGGAGGCGGAGCAGCCGAGCTCGACGCCCACCGCGGATCTCCCACCCGACCTCGCAGGTGAACTGGAAGTTCCTCCGCGCATCGTCGATCGACCAGCTCTTCACGGTGTCGACGAGGATCGCTCCGTCCTCGGTGTCCGCGAGGAGGTCGTCGAGCGTGCCCTGGCCGGGCGCGAGCGAGACGTTCGTGATCCGGTCGATCGGCGGCGCGTACCAGCCGTCGGCGCGCGACGCCGCGGTGCCTTCGCCGAGCCCGGCCCGCGCGGCGCTCGCCCGTCCGCTCTGCGGCGAGACGTAGCGCCCGCCGCGGACGAGGTGGAAGCGCGACGACGGCATGCCGTCGTCGTCCCAGCCGCGGCTGTCGAGGCCGCCCGGGACCGTCGAGTCCGCGACGAAGCTGACGCACGGAGCCGCGTACTGGAGGTCGCTCGCGTCGCTCGCGCGCACGAACGAACCGCCGGCGAGGTCGCGCTCCTCCCCCAGGATCCGATCGAGCTCGGTCGGGTGCCCCACCGACTCGTGGATCTGCAGGGCGAGCTGGGCGCCGCCGAGGATGAGCGTGCGCACGCCGGCCGGACACACGTCCGCGTGACAGAGCGCGATCGCCTCGTCGCGCACCCGCTCGGCTTCTTCGACGAGCCCGAGCGATCGCACGACCTCGAAGCCGCCCGCGCGAGAGTCGCCGATCAGCCCGTTCGGGTGGCTGCGCCGCTCGACGACGCCCCCCGCGCTCGCGATCGCCTCGATCCGGCCGCCCGCGCGGTACAGCACCTGGTGGGTCGCGCCCCCCTCGGAGGTCACGAGCCACTGCTCTTCGCGGGCCACGTCGAGCGCCGCGAGCCGAGACACGATCTCACGCCTGCCGCCGAGTCGGTCCGAGGCTGCGCGCAGGAGGTCGACCTTCTCCTCGAGGGGCACGAGGAACGGATCCTCGGCCACGGGTGTCGCGTAGCTCCCGGAGGCCGTCGCCTCACCGGCGAGGCGGACGGGCTGCCGGCGGAGAGGGGCGAGGTCGCGCGCCGCGGCGCAGGCGCGGGTGACGAGACCGGGCACCGCGTCGAGGAGCGACCCGTGCGACCCGGGGGCCGCGGCGAAGCCGAAGGCCCCGTCCTTGAGGACGCGGACCGCGAGGCCGAACTCCTCCGGCGCATCCGCTTCCTCCAGCGCGTCGCCGCGCACGACGAGGCGCTCCTCGGCGCGACGGACGATGCGCGCGTCGGCGGCGTCGGCCCCGCGCTCCATGGCGGCCTCGACCGCGCGACGGGCGACCTCCTCCGGCGGAGCGCTGCGGGTCATGGTCTCGGTCATCGGATCAGCCCTGCGCTCGCGAGGTGAATCGGAATCCGCGCACGAGGAGCGGCGGCGCGACGACCTCGCCGCCCAGGAGCGACGCGGCTCGCTCGGCGCGATCTCCGACGACGGCGCTCCCGAGCGCCTCGACGAGCGACTGGGTGAAGCGAAGGTCTTCCACCGGTTCGTCAGCCCGCCCGCCGCGCACGCGGAAGAGTCCGCCGCGCGTCATGCCGGTCAGGACGAGGTCGCGCGGCTCGACGAGGTTGACGTAGTGAAGGTGATGCACGAGCAGGCCGTCCCCGAGCGTCACCAGGAGCTCATCGAGGGACGCGGTTCCCTCTTCGACGACGAGGTGTTCGGCGCGCGGGCCGGCGCTCGACGGCTGCGGCCTCGCGTGTCCGGTGTTGTCGAGCCCGAGGCGGCGCGCCCAGGCGGCGTCGGTGACGGGGCCGAGCGCCGTCCCCTCTCGGACGAGCTCCGTTCGGCCGCGCGGGGTTCCCTCGCCGTCGAAGCGGAGACCGCCGAACGCGGGGTGCGCCGGGTCGTCCGCGATGATCAGGTCGGCGTCGAACAGCCGCTCGCCGCAGCGGCCCGCCAGGAAGGACGCTCCCTCGTGGAACTCGCGCGCGCCGAAGCCGGCGAGCGCAGCCTGGGACACGAGCGCCGCGACGGCTTCAGGCATCAGGACGACGTCGAACGGCCGCGCCTCGATCTCCGCCGGGTCGCGGCCTTCCACGGCGCGCGTCACCGCCGACTCGATCGTCCCCTCGACGTCGACCCGGTCGACGTACGAACGGATCGAGGAGGCCGCGGCCTGCCCGCCCAGGGGTGCTCCCCCGCCGGCGTCCGGGTGATCGCACGTCAGCGAGAACTCCGAGCGCGACGTGGCGCCGTGGACGCGCCGCCCCGCGGAGTTGACGAGACTCCGCGACGCGACCGTCGTGCGGGCGATCCCCGCCCCGCGCAGCGACTCGGCCTCACAGCGCCGAAGCGCCGCGTCGACCCACTCGGCCTTCTCCTTGAAGCTGTGGTCCTGGGTCGGACGCGAGGGCGCCGTGCCCTCGACGTCGACTGCGCCCTCGAGCGGAACCGCGTGCACGTCCGGTGCGGCGACCCCCGCGAGGAGCTCGGCGCGCCGAAGCGCACCGACCAGGCTGCCGTCGTCGAGCGTTCCCGTCGAAGCGCGCGCTTCGCGGAAGCCCTCCCCGTCGCGGTAGCGCACGCGCACCGCCAGCTCGTACCGCTCGCGGTCGGCGCACTGGGTGGGGCCCTCGTGCGCGAAGCGGACGAAGCGGTCCTCGGTGCAGTGGAGGGCGACCTCGGTCTCGTCGGCCGAGCTCGCGGCGAGGATCGCGTCGGCGATCTCGAAGGCGTGATCCTGTTCCAGCAGTGCCAAGGCGGTCTCCCTGCGAAGTTTCCCAGGGGAGGCGCGCTGGATCAACGGCCCGGCTGGATCAGCCGCCGTCCTTCACGACGAAGTTCACGAGGCGGCCGGGGACGACGATCGTCTTGACGACGGTCTTGCCCTCCAGCTTCTCGGCGACCGCCGTCCGCGCGGCCGCCTCCATCTCGTCCTTCGATGCCGCGCGCGGAACCATGACCTTGCCGCGCACCTTGCCCAGCACCTGCACGGGCATCTCGAACTCGTCCGCTTCGAGGTAGCGCTCGTCGACCTCGGGCCACGGGGCGTGGTGGACGCTCCGGTCACCACCCATGCGGCTCCAGATCTCCTCGGCGAAGTGCGGCGCGAAGGGCGCGAGAGCGCGCACGAAGCGGCTCGCCTGGTGCCCGTTGAGGCCCTTGCTCGACGCGGTCTTGAGGAACTCCATGAAGCCCGCGACGGCGACGTTGAAGTTGAACGCGTTGAACGAGTCGTCGACGCGCTTCAGGCACTGGTTCAGCGCGCGCTCGACCGCGAGGACGTCGCCCTCGATCGCCTCGGGGGCGGCGTCGTCGTCGAGGCCAGGCCGAAGCGGAGCGTCCGCGCCCTCGTCGACGAACAGGCGCCACGCGCGGTCGAGGAACTTGCGCGGCCCGGGGACGTCGCGCGGGTTCCACGGCTTGGAGTCCGACAGCGGCCCCATGAACATCTCGTACAGGCGGAACGCGTCGACGCCGTACTCCGCGCAGACGTCGTCGGGGTTGACGACGTTCTTGAGCGACTTGCTCATCTTGGCGACGACCTGCTCCAGCGTCTCGCCGCTCGCCTTCGCCCGCGGCGTGTCGCCGTCGAACTCGACCTCGTCGGCCGGGATCAGCCGTCCCGTCGCGTCCTTGTACGCGAACGCCGTCAGCATGCCCTGGTTGAAGAGCCGCTGGAACGGCTCCTTCGTCTTCACGACGCCCTCGTCGAAGAGGACCTTGTGCCAGAACCGGGCGTACAGGAGGTGCAGGACGGCGTGCTCCGTCCCGCCGATGTAGAGGTCGACGTTGCCCCAGTACTGCTCGGCCTCGGGCGACAGGGGCCCCGACGCGCACGCGGGGTCCATGAAGCGCAGGTAGTACCAGCAGGACCCGGCCCACCCCGGCATCGTGTCGGTGTCGCGCAGCGCGGGCCGCCCCGTGTCGGGATCGACGGTCTCGACCCACTCCTTCGCGCGCGCGAGCGGCGCCGAGCCGTCGTCGGAGGGCTTGAAGTCGTCCATCTCGGGCAGGACGACGGGGAGGTCCGCGTCGGGCACCCGTCGATGCGATCCGTCCTCGAGGTGCAGCACCGGGAACGGCTCGCCCCAGTAGCGCTGACGCGAGAACAGCCAGTCGCGCAGCCGGTAGTTGACCTTCGGCTCCCCCAGCCCCGCGTCGACGAGGTGCGCGATCATCCGCCGCTTCGCCTCGTCGACCTCCAGGCCGTCGAGGAAGCCCGAGTTCACGGCGGCGCCTTCGCCGACGTACGCGTCGCCGTCGAAGTCGTCGGGCGGCTGGACCGTACGGACGATCCGCAGGTCGTACTGCTTGGCGAAGTCCCAGTCGCGCTGGTCCTGGCCGGGCACGGCCATGATCGCCCCGGTGCCGTAGCTCGCGAGGACGTAGTCGGCGACCCAGACGGGGATGCGCGCGCGCTCGTCGCCCTCCTCGAAGGCCGGGTTGATCGCGTACGCGCCCGTGAAGACGCCCGTCTTCTCCTTCGCGAGGTCGGTGCGCTCCAGGTCCGACTTGGCGGACGCGGCGGCGACGTAGGCCTCGACGTCCGATCGCTGCTCGTCGCTCGTGATCGACGCGACGAGGGGATGCTCGGGCGCGACGACCATGAACGTCGCGCCAAAAAGCGTGTCGGGGCGCGTGGTGTAGACGCGCAGCGCGGCTTCGGACCGGCCGTCGATGCGGAAGTCGATCTCGGCGCCCTCGGAGCGCCCGATCCACTCTCGCTGCATCGTCTTGACCGACTCGGGCCAGTCGACGAGTTCGAGGTCGTCGATCAGGCGATCCGCGTAGGCGGTGATCCGCAGCATCCACTGCTTCAGCGGCCTGCGGACGCAGGGGTAGCCGCCGCGCTCGCTCTTGCCGTCGATGACCTCCTCGTTGGCAAGGACGGTCTTCAGCTCCTCGCACCACCAGACCGGCACCTCGGTCTGGTACGCGAGCCCGCGGTCGTAGAGGCGGGCGAAGATCCACT